>CAXTSF010000046.1:0-16815 GCA_964246865.1 uncultured Terriglobus sp. | reverse complement strand
CGACGGAGGCGAGCGCGATGGGCATGTACTCGTGCCGGGCAGCGGGAGCGATGATATGCGGATCGCGCGGCAGGATCGGGCTGCGCGGAGCAAAGGGGGTGCGTCGTGGTGCGGAGATGGGTCGGTTGCGCGGCATCGCTCTGCCTAGGGTAACGCGGAGAGGCGTCCGGTTCTCGGCAGAGAAACCTGGATATGCCCGGAGCGGGCGCCAGGGCACACCCGCTCCTGTGCCGGTCTGGATTGCCCGTACTAGCTGGCCTCGATTTCCAGGTGGGAGATCGCGAGGAATTGCTGGAAGCGAGTCTCAATAGCGTCGCGGGTCAGGCTCTGAAGGCGCTCGGTTCCGAACTGTTCCACGGCGAAGGAGCCCATCACACCGCCGTAAAAGAGAGCACGGCGAAAGATAGCGGGAGTCAGCGCGGGTTGCGAGGCGATGTAGCCGTAGAAGCCGCCGGCGAAGCTGTCCCCGGCTCCCGTTGGATCAACAACGATTTCGATGGGCAGGGCGGGCGCGCGAAATGGGACTGTTTCGCTCCTCTGCTCTGTTTTGCCGCGCTGCTCTACTGTGCCCGGCTGCTTCTCTGAGGCGGCCTGCGTCATTGCATGTTCGCTGAAAAAGGCGGTGGCACCATACTCGCCATGCTTGATGACGAGGGCCCTGGGGCCAAGCGCCATCACGCCGTGCGCGGCCTTGACGAGGTTCGTCTCGCCGGAGATCAGGCGGGCTTCGCCGTCGTTGATGAGAAGAACATCGAGTTCGCGAAGAACGGCGTTTAGATTGTCGCGATGGTCGTTGATCCAGTAGTTCATCGTGTCGCCGGCAACCAACTTCACGTTCGGCATCTGTTGGCGGACGCGAAGTTGAAGGACGGGATCGATGTTGGCGAGAAACAGATAGTCAGCGTCCTTGTAGCTATCCGGGATCTTGGGTGCGAACGTGGCGAAGACATTGAGGTCGGTCGAGAGGGTCTTTGCCTCGTTCATGGCACCCTCGTACGATCCGGTCCAGTGAAAGGAGAGGCCTTCGGCGTGCTCGATACCGCTGGTGTCAATGCCCTTCGAGACGAGGACGGCCTCATGCTCGGGCGTGAAATCCGTTCCGACCACACCCACCACGCGGACCTCTGTGAAGAAGCTAGCGGCGAGGGAAAAGTAAGTTGCTGCGCCACCAAGAATTTTCTTGCGCTGGCCGGAGGGGGTGGTGAGCGTGTCGAATGCGACGGAACCGACTACCAGGATCGACAAAGGTTACCTCGTTGTTCGTGAGTCATATTTTTGGAGAAAGATGGCAAGCTTCTCCCGTGTCGCTGCAGGAATGGAGGCCTGGTCGGTCATGATGGCGTACTTGAGAGCGGAGGCGGCGGGTGTGCCTTTATTGGTTTCGGGTAGGGCACGGATGGCACCCTTGAGAACTTCCTGCGCGTTGTTCGAATTGCTGTGCATGACGCGCATTACCTCTTCAACGGTGACGGCGTCGTGGCCTTCGCGCCAGCAGTCGTAGTCGGTGACCATAGCAAGGGTGGCATAGGAGATCTCGGCCTCGCGGGCGAGCTTGGCCTCCTGCAGATTCGTCATGCCGATGACGTCGGCACCCCACGAGCGATAGAGATTGGACTCGGCCCGGGTGGAGAACTGCGGGCCTTCCATGCAGACATAGGTGCCGCCGAGCTTGCCGGTGACGCCGGCTTGCTTGCAGCCCTGGGCGAAGGCATCCGCGGCGACCGCGCAGATGGGATCGCCAAAGGCAACATGGCCGACAATGCCGTCGCCGAAGAAGGTCGCGTTGCGGGCAAAGGTGCGGTCGATGAACTGGTCGGGAATGACGAAGTCGGTGGGCTTGTGCTCCTCCTTGAGGGAGCCGACGGCGGAGACGGACAGGATGAACTCAACACCGAGGCTCTTCAGCGCATAGATATTGGCGCGGAAATTCAGCTCGCTGGGAAGAATGCGATGGCCTTTGCCATGACGGGCGAGAAAAGCGACGCGCCGGCCCTCAAGCGTCCCGAGGACAAGGCTCTCAGACGGATCGCCGAAGGGCGTGCTGACCCTCTGTTCGGTTGTGCCCGTCAGGCCGGGAATGTTGTAACGGCCGCTGCCGCCGATGATGCCGATCGTTGCCTTGGATGGGGCTTGTTGCACTTGCTTTCTCCTGCTTCTTCCCGCTGCGAATCGTCTGCGATGAGTTTACCTTCCTGGACTCACAAGGGCGTCATGGGCAACCTGAGCCGGCAGCCGGAGACCTGTGCCAATCCGGGCTCTCGCAATGACTGAGAAAACTTTGTCCGGTTTCGGAGAGAAAAGCGTACGCAGCGTTTCTTCTCTTGGCTCTACCAAGGATTGTTCCTCAAACTTCCTGATTTGCTGATTCAGAAAAGCGCAACAGGCAGCTTCCTTCGCTCCACTACGGAGTCACCAAGTTGGAAGGTATAGCCGCCTTTGCAACGCCATAAGCACCGAGGGCGTGGGAGAAGCGAAGGGTGAGTTCATTCCGGCTTTGCGATGGAACAAGTGAGGCGTTCTGCAGCGGACCGCTTCCCTGGGCTTCGCGGAGTTTCGTCTCCATCTGTGTGGCGAGAGCGGTGTCGAAGCCTTCGCTGATGTAAACGCTGTTGCCCACAAGCGTGAGCAGGACGTCGCCTTCGCCGGTGGTGTAGTGCTGGTGATCGTCGTCCGCATCCTTGGGGTCGGTGCGCTTCAGACCGTCGTATTTGCGCGGGAGCTGGGAGCTATAGACCTTCAGGAAAGAGCGGGCGGAGTCAGCGTTCTTCCACCGCGAAAAGTAAAGCAGGCCGAGGGAGCCGGTGGTGAGCTTTTCGGCGGCGCTGGCGGATTTGCGCTGTGCGGCATAGTAGAGACCGCCGTCCCACGCGGTGGCGAGAGGACCGGCGATCTGCTGGCCGCCGAACAGCTCCGCGGTGATGCGGACATCGAGTTCGCCCATCACGCCGATGTCGTAAGGGGTCCAATCCTTGGCGAGCAGAGGGTGGATATCCGGCATGGCAAGGATGGGCACAGGGGTGTGCGCGATGTAGTCCTCGGGATGCATGACCTCGTGCGAGGAGGTGGGCGGACGGTCGAGTGCACCACCAAAGGCGGCATCGACGCCACCGTGCTGCAGGAGTGCCTGTTCAAAGGCGAGGCCTGCGCTGTACGGGAACAGGAGCGACTCCTGAAGCAGGAGAGGCGCGCGGGCGAGGATGGGCGAGCCGCTGGTGTCCCCGGCGGAGTCGCGGACGCGGTCGCCGAGTTCGGGAACAGTTGCGAGCGTCTTGCCGGTGTCCTTCAGGCCGTAGTCGACAAAGACGACCATGGCCTGGCCCTCAGAGACAGACTCGCGGGCGGTGGAGGCCTCGTCGAGCTGGAGGTGCCGGTTGTCGGCGTGCTCATCACGGCTGATCTCGTCGGGAAGCGGGCTTCCCCACTTCTCCAGGCTGACGCGGTTGTCCTGGAGCGCGTGAGTCAGCTCATGGGCGAGAACGGGCTTCTGGTCCTCGGGCTTGATCCAGTCAAGCAGGTTCACGGTGCGGGTCTTGGGGTCGTAGAAGCCGGCAACCTGCTCGGTGAGCAGCGTAACGAGAAAGGGCTTCAGGTTGAAGTCGCGATCCAGCAGGCCGAACTTCTTAAGCACAAGTTCATCGCGCTGCAGGCGTTTGGAGCTCTCGTCCTCATCGAGCTTTTTGCGCATGATGCTGTTAACCTCATCGCGGCTGAGGACCTTACGCTGGATGGGCCGGTTGTTGGCGAGGTGCGAGTCCTTGGAGGCAAAGGCGAGGATGTCGTCGACAGAGCGGAAGAGGCCGGCAATCTCGTCCTTGCTCATGTGCGTTTCGGCGTTGGGAGAGGACTGCGGCGCGACAGGTTTGGGCGTGGTGCCCTGTGGTGCCGCGGGCTTTGACTGAGCATGAACGGTAATGGCGAGAAGTGTGAACGCGAGCGGGAGCGAACGGCGGAGCGGCGCTAGAGCCGTGCAGCGAAACAAAGGGCGAAGCAAGATGGACGGGCTCCTGAGCGAACGGCGTCGGGGCCGGTGAGCCCGCGCACGAAACGTATAATCAGTGTACGCAGGCGGATGCGTACAAGCCTCAGAATGACCAACCCAGAAGCGAGTTCGAGCAGGACGGCGGGCAGTGCGGTCGAGCAGCTGCAGGTGCTGCGCGGCCGCGCGGGCGTCAGCGTTCTGGGCGACACACGCTGGATTGCCGTGACGGGTACGGACCGGGTGCGCTGGCTGAACGGGATGGTCACGAACTCCGTGCAGGCGCTGACGCCGGGAGACGGCGCATACAGCTTTGCGCTTAGCGCCCAGGGGCGCATCCAGGGCGACATGATGGTATGGGCTGAGGCGGAGCGGCTGCTGCTGGAGACGGACGCAGCGCAGAGTTCGCGGCTTGTGGAACTGCTGGACCGGTTCATCATCATGGACGACGTGGAGCTGCGCGAGGTGGAGCCGGCGGAGCATGGTCTGCTGGTTGCCGGGCCGGAGGCGGTGGCTGTGTTGCAGGCAGCCGGGTTGCCGGTGAGGGCGTCGCGATTGCTGAAGCGGGAAGTGGTCATGTGGCGAGAGGAGCGGGTGTCCGTGGTGCATCCGTATAGCCGGGTCGTGCCGCGGGTGGAGCTGTGGATGGCGAGTGCCGAGGCAGCCGAGCGGATGATGCGCGATCTGCTGTCGGCAGGTGCGGACCGATGCGGGCCTGAAGCACTGGAGCTTTTGCGGATCCTTGAGGGAACGCCGCGCTACGGCGTCGATATCGGCGATCGCGACCTGCCGCAGGAGACGGCGCAGACGCGTGCCCTGCACTTCAGCAAGGGGTGCTACCTGGGCCAGGAGATTGTCGAGCGGATCCGCTCTCGCGGCGCGGTGCACCGCAGCTTTACGCAGTTTGTGCTGCACGGAGCCGTTCCCGGGCCGGGTACGGTGCTGGAAGTGGATGGCAGGAAGGTTGGCGAGCTGACATCGGTGTCGGCAGAGCCGGTCGATGGAGACCGGCTGGCGCTGGGATATGCCCGGCGTGATGTGCTAGAGCGCGGTACGGCGTTGCTCTACGACGGTGGCAGGGCAAGCCAGAGAGGGAGCGCCCCGCCGGAAGCGCGGCAGCAGTCCGGCGCATCCTAAATGCTGCATTGTGTCGTGAAGCACCGCCATTGCCTCTCTGACTGACATGAGCCCCATGTTCGCGGCACTGGAACGAGAGAGCGGCGTAACCGAGTTTCATCGAGAAAGGGCAGAAAACATGCCAGAGCAGGAAAAGCCGTTTGTCGTCAATGATCGCCGCAAATTTCGTGCGGATGGAGAGCTGCGGGAGCCGTTGCCATCGACAACGGAGGGAGCACCGGGGGCGAGTGCGGAGCCAGGCAGCGGCGCTGGCAATGGCAGCCCCGCGGGAGAGCGGCAGACCATTCCATTCCATGCGGCGCATACCGTGACGCCGGTCCCAGAGCCGGCCCTTACCACGTCGGCACCGGAAGAGGATCTCGCCGAGGGCGGGGATGACCGGGACCTGCCGCCTGCACCGACCGAGAGCGAGATTGCGCAGGTGCAATCCGCCTACGATCAGACGGCGGAGCGGCTGGATACGATGATGCGCGCGACGAATCCAGGTGGAGATCACCTGCCGCCGATGAACTTCACGCGGCTGGTGCAGTCGGTGTACATGTCAGCCATGGTGCAGTTGGGAGCTGGCACACCCCAGGGCCAGGAGGCGCGGGTGGACCTCCTAGGAGCCAAGCAGAGCATCGACATGCTCGGCATCATCGGGGAGAAGTCTGCCAATAACCTGGACGCACAGGAGACAAAGCTGCTGCAATCGGCATTGTTCGAGCTTCGCATGGGCTTTCTGGAGATTACGCAGATGCTGGCGCGGCAGGCGGCAGCGAAGCAGGGCGCGGCGGCCCCGGGCGGCACAGGTGCGGGCGCCAGCTTCGGCAAGAGCGGATTCACAGGTGCCGGACCGCGCATCGTGAGCTGATGAGTTCCGGCGAGCGCATACATCCCGATGAACGAAGAGCGACTTTCGCAGATGTCGGCAACGAGAAGGTACACGCAGAACGTGCGACGCCCCTACACGCAAAGCTCACCTTCCTGGGCACGGGCACGAGCATGGGTGTGCCGACCTTAGGCTGCGGATGCGTTGTGTGCCGGTCAGAGGAACGGCGCAACCGGAGAACGCGCGCTTCGGTTGCGGTTGAGTACGGCGGGCACCTGGTGCTGATCGACACAGGACCGGACTTCCGCGAGCAGGCGATGCGCGAGCGAGTCGAACGGGTGGATGCGGTGCTCTACACTCACGGGCATGCCGACCACATCCTCGGTTTCGACGATCTGCGGCCACTGACCTTTCTTGGCAGCGGACCGGTGCCGCTGTATGCGGATGAGCCGACCTCGGTGATCCTGGAACGCGTCTTCGAGTACACATTCCGCAAGGTGGACCGTTATCCCACCAGCGCACGAGTGGAGCTGCACCGGCTGAGCTCGGATCCGGGCACGGTGGTGGATCTCTTTGGCGCGCGATTTGAGCGCGTTCCCGTAAGGCATGGGCGGACCACCATTACAGGGTTCCGCTTTGGCAGCGCGGCCTACCTGACCGACATGAGCGATCTCTCAGAGGCAAGCCTGGCGCAACTGCATGGATTGGATGTGGTGGTCCTGGATGCGCTGCGGCGCGAGCCGCACCCGACACACTCGCACCTGGAGAACTCGATCCGGCTGGCGAAGGAGATCGGGGCAAAGCGGACATACTTCACGCACATCTCGCATGGCCTGGACCACCTGCCCACGGAAGACGAACTGCCGGAGGGTGTGCACCTGGCCTATGACGGGCTGCAGCTGGAGTTCCGGATCGCATGACAGAGATCTTCCGGCATGTGCTTGATCTTCCAGGCGGCTGGGGGCCGAGTGTCGTCACGATCGGCAACTTCGATGGCGTGCACTGCGGACACCGGGCCGTGATCGCGCAAGTGACAGAGCGGGCGCGAGCCTTGCATGCCAGATCAGTGCTGGTGACCCTGCATCCGCATCCGGCGGAGGTGTTGCGGCCACAGGCTGCACCGAAGCTGCTTACGCCGCTTCCGCAAAAGCTCGCGCTGCTGCGCGAGACAGGTCTGGATGCGGTACTCGTGCTTCCCTTCTCTGAAAGCTATGCGCAGACGACTGCGCTTCACTTTGCGGAAACAGTGCTGCGCGACGGGCTGCACGCGGTGGAGGTTCACGAGGGTGAGAACTTTCGCTTTGGCTCGCGGGCGGAGGCGGACATGCACTCGCTCGAAAGTATGGGCGCGGCCATGGGCTTCTCCGCGCACATCTATGCGCCTCTGCACATAGGGCGTGAGGTGGTCTCCTCCAGCCGGGTCCGCTCCATGGTGGCGAGCGGCGATATGACGGGCGCGCGGCATCTCCTCGGAAGGCCCTTTGCCGTGGAGAGTACGCCAGCACGGGGGCGCGGCTATGGAACGCGCTACACAGTGCCAACCATCAATCTGGCGGAGTACCGTGGGCTGCTGCCGGGCAACGGTGTATATGTCGCGGAGATGCGCGTGGGCGCGGGCGCGGAGGCAGTCACGTTCGATGGTGTGACCAATGTTGGCAACCGTCCCACCTTCGGCGCCGACTCATTTTCGGTGGAGACATATCTCTTCCGTTTTCGAGAGATCGATCTGAGCGAGCAAACCCCGCTGCAGCTTACCTTTCTCCGGCGGCTGCGGGAGGAGCGGCGGTGGCCGTCGCCGGAGGCACTCAAGGCGCAGATCGGGATCGATGTAGCACGCGCGGAGCGGTGGTTCTCGCTGCGGCAAATGCTGCGGCTGTCTCGACACACGGATGCTGGGAGCTCCAGGTCAGAAGTTTGAGAAGCACATGCGTGCGCTGCCACGGAAATAAGCTGGTTTCATCCGCTGGTCAGACGGAAGAACCTTGGACGCGAGGGACATACCGGCCGGAACGATGCTCTCGATCTGCCAGGCTGGCATAGGCGAAGGCCAGGAGCATGTGCGGGATCGTGAGCGCCGCGAGACCAATAAAGATGAGCCGGAGCAGGGCCACCGGATGCCCCAGCGACGCGATCTGCGGGTAGACAACACATCCGGCTATGACGGTGAGAAGCACCGCTGGTGCTGCAGCAAGAGCAACGTCTCTCAAACGAGTCAGCCCCTGCTCTTTCGCTGTTTCGAAGAGGTGGCGTGGACTGTGCAGAAGACAGAAGTAGCAGGCAAAGTAAAGAAGCGGCGGCAAGAGCAGGCCTGAGAGAACGACGCCGGCAAACTCCAGGAGATCGCGCCGGCGTGTGCGCCATTGAAGGCTGGCGGCCACCAGGCCAGCGATGCCACAGGGAATTGCCACAAACCGCATCAGGTGAACGATCTGCTCTGAGGAGCTGTCACCGAGCGCCGCGAAGATGGTCTGCACCTCCTGCCTATGAACGGCGGCCGGAAGCGTAACGAGGGTGAAGCCATACGCGAGACGGGTCACCAGCATGCCGCGCCGTTGCCAATCGGTGCTGAAGTGAACAGCGGAAATGCAGAGGAAGGAGAGAAGTCCCAGGGAGGGCGACCACCACCAGAACAGCCCGTAGGCAAGAGCGGTCAGCATATAGATCAGAAAGAACGATGCGAGCGCCCATGATCTTTTTGTTTGAAGCAGGGTTTGGGCGACAGAGACGTCGAGCGCGCCGTGGGGAAGGCCAAAGAGCACGACGCCGGTCACGAGCAGAACGAATGTGAGCGATGCATCAGGAACGTGTCCTGTCATTGCCATAAGCAAAACCGCAACAACCGCAACCAGGAAGACGACACCGTCGTAGTGCTCTGCCCATCGGGAGATCATGATGCCAACCAGGTGAAAGCACCGCGAGGCAGCGCGCCCACGAACCGGCTCCATGGCAGATCCCGCACCACAGGCCACAGATCGCTGCTCTCCGGCCTGCCAGCCAGAAAACGGACAAGGGCGTCCGGGGGCGCACTCTGAAAGAGGGTGCCGAAGATCTTTTCTGCCGAGGTTGTTCTCTGATGAAGAACCTGTAAGAAAAGTGCGTCCATCATGTCCAGCAGCGAACTTCTTTGGGGGCCCACTGGCATGGCAGTCGCCGCGATCGCGTTGGCGCACCGGTCTGCCCATCTCTGGATGGCGTGGAAGGCGTAGCCGGTGGAGGCACGCATGCTGCCTCCACGCATTCCCGCCGAGATAATCCGCCTCGACGACGCCTTCGGCATGAGTGCCATGGGAAGCGAGCCGCTCTCACGCCGCTCGCAGGACCAGCGGGAGGCATGTGAGTTCAGCCATTGCTCCAGCCTTGCTTCAATTTGCGAAAAAGTCTCTGGTTCTCCTGCGAATTGGGTCCACTCGCAGAGGAATCGTCGATCGGCCATGGGAATCACGTACATGAACTGCGCCGTGCACTTGCCTGCCGGTTGGAAATCCATCAGTATTGGCGCATCTGAAAAGCTGTCGGCGGCGGGGTCCTCAATCGTGACAACATACCCAACAAAATTCTGGGAGAGCCAGGGTCGTCTCGGCACGGCCTGCGGCGGACGAGTATCGACAACATAGGGCGCGGAGAAGGTGTTGCCACACTCTGTCTCGACCAGAACCTGATCGGCTGTTTCAATCACGCTGGTTGCCGACATGCCCCGGTGAAGCGTGACGCCGGTCGAGCTTGCGATGGTGGTGCAAGCCTTGCGATAGAAGAGATCGGAGCGAATCATCTGGTACGGGTAGCGGGTACTCCCGCGGTCGATCACTCCGAGCGAGGTACGGAGACGCCAGCGATGCCACTCGGCAACGGCGCAGTCTTCAAAGGGGTGCGCCTCCAGACGCCATCCGCACCAGGTGCGGTCCTCGCTGTACTGCTGGCGTGGTTCGATGACAGCAATCCGCCGGCCAGGGATCTGCTGGGCAAGACGCGAGGCGAGGCTGAGCCCGGCGCATCCTCCGCCCAGAATGAGCAGGTCGACACTTTCCTGCCTTGGCTCATCCCTCATACGGTCCCCGGCAAGCCCGCGAGTGCGGGATGCAGTCCATCCGGTGTCTTCGCGTGTGAGGGAACGAGCGAGGAGCGGCCCAAAAGGACGGAGGTGGCCAGCATAACTTTGCGCGGCGTCGAGACCACGCATCGAGTACCCCACCATTGCAGCTGTCGCGCGCGAAGCAGGACGCCAATCTCCCGGTAGACCCTGGCGGCAACCTCAATGGCGGTGCGGTTAGAGGCTGGTATGAACGCGAAGCCCAGTTGCGCGCTTGAGTAGAACTCATCGGCTAATCCCAATATGCGTTCAACCGCAGAGCTGACAGCCTCACGACAGTTTTCCTCCCCGGCAATCGCCTGCGGCGGCAGATCGTCGAGGTACGTTCCCGGAAGATAGCGGCGGCCATTTCTTGCGTCCTCAAGAACATCTCTCGCGATGTTGGTCATCTGCATCGCGATGCCGAGATCGATGGCATGGCGGCGGGCCTCGATCTCAACCGCACCGAGGATGGGCGACATCATGAGTCCAACCGTACCGGCAACACCGAAACAGTAACGGATCAGATCATCCTCCGTGGCAATCTGCAGCTTTGTTCCAGCGTCGCAGAGGAACGCCTGTATCAGGTGATCCGCAGCCTCGAGCGGCAACCGTTGGCGGTGCGCAAGATGCAGAAATGCTTCAACACATGGATCGGGAGAGTGACCCTTAGCCAGATCGATCCGAACCTGTTGGAGGCGCGCAATCACTCGTGGATCCTGACTTTCATCCGCGAGGTCATCCATGGTGCGGCAGAAGGCGTAGAGAACACCCGCATCCCGCGCTGTCTGACGCGACAGGAACCGGCTGGCAAACCAGAATGACCTGCCGTTACGTCGCATGCTCGTCTGAGAGGCGGCGCGCATCTCATTCATGCGCCGACGCTCCCGAGCATCTGGTCCACTACTTTCGCACTGGAGAGCACGCCTGGCAAACCTGCGCCGGGGTGTGTCCCGGCACCCACCAGGTACAGATTGCGAACGCCTTCCGCACGATTGTGAAAGCGGAACCAGGCGCTCTGGCGGAGGATAGGAGCGATGGAGAAGCCGGCACCATCGACGCTCAGGTAGCGATCACGGAAATCGACCGGTGTCATGTGGAATCGTTCTGTGACACACTCCTCAAGACCGGGCATCATGGTTTCTCCGAGCGCCTTTAGGATGGAATCACCGTAACTCTCTGCCGTTGTCGACCAATCCGTCGTGGACCGAAGGTTCGGCACAGGGGCTAGGACATACCAGGAGTCGCAGCCCGGGGGCGCGAAGCTTGGATCGGTAGCAGTGGGGCGGTGAACGTAGAGTGAAAAGTCTGCGCCGAGATGGTGCCGGTGAAAGATGTCGCGCAGCAGATCGCGGTAGCGGTCGCCGAACCAGATGGTGTGGGGCGCGACATCCTCAAACTTCCGCTTGGTACCGAAGTAAAGGACGAAGAGACCCATCGACGTCTGGGCATGCTTCACTTTGAGGCGGGGTACAAGCGGAGATCTCCGAAGCATTCTCGAATACAGAAAGGCGGGATCGGCGTCGGAGATGACAACCTCCGCCGGCAGGTGTTCACCGCTTTCCGTGACGACTCCAGATGCAGTTCCACGTTCCACCAGGATCTCTGCAACGGTCGTCTTCAGCCTGACTTCGATGCCTTGCTCCTGCATCAGCCTCGCCATGGCACGAACCAGCGCGCCGGTGCCACCCATGGCAAACAGGATGCCCCACTTCCGCTCGAGATA
Source organism: uncultured Terriglobus sp. (assembly GCA_964246865.1). Taxonomy (GTDB): domain Bacteria; phylum Acidobacteriota; class Terriglobia; order Terriglobales; family Acidobacteriaceae; genus Terriglobus. The sequence continues at coordinate 5,099 of CAXTSF010000046.1, read as the reverse complement.
GTGAATGAGCGAGTAGATACTGGTCGTGTCAAAAGGATTTCCGCCCACCAGCAGGGGCGACACCGAGAAGGCACGCTGAAGCCAGGGATGCTTGATATGTTTGCTGACAAACTGCCACACACTGCGGTAGCCGCCGAGCCGGATCAGGCTGGGCAGCAGCGCAATCATGGTACCGAGACGGTCAAACGGCTTGGCGGCAAGTTCTTCAAAGCCGATGGCAAAGATCTTCTTCGATTCCGCAACCAAGGCCAGGTACCCTGCGCAGTCGGCGGGTGAGACGCGTGCAATCTCCGCGAGTGTGTCGTCGAGCGTGCCCCCGTAATCGAAGTAAGTGTTATCCGGAAACCGGAAGCGGTACCAGGGATCAAGCGGCACGAGCTCCACGTAGTCCTTCAGCCGTTTGCCAAAAAGGATAAACAGCTCCTCAAAGAGGAGCGGCGCAGTAATGACCGTGGGGCCGGCGTCATGACGGTATCCACCCTGTTCGAAGACCTGGGCGCGGCCGCCAGGCTGCGAGCACCGGTCCAGCAGCAGAACCTCATATCCTTTGGCACGAGCGCGAAGGGCCGCGGCCATCCCACCGAAGCCGGCTCCAATCACGATCGCGCGTTGCCCGCTCATTGCTGCGTAGCGGGTACTGCTGTGCTGCGCAGTGCGGTAAGGCGCTCCGTCAGAGCTTTCGCATGTTCCATCAGCACGGCTGCACAATCTGCGGGGAGAGTCTCCGCAAGCTGGATGGAGGCGATCGATAGCGCCGTTGCACGCGCGGCCACGAGCACCTCTGCCTCGGCCTGCGTTATCGATTCCTCGGAACGCACGATGGTGACGATGTTCAGGGCATGGGAGAGCAGATCCTGTGCGACATCGTCCAGATCATCCGCCATCTGGTACGCGACAGCAAAGGAACTCGCTACACTGATCGCTGTAGCGCCGGCGTCGACGTAGCCCGCGACACAAAGCGGAAGCTCAAGCGCAAGGCTAAGTAACGATGCCGATTTGCCCTGGGCTATTGACTCGTACTGTTCTGCCGTGACGCTTCCCAGTTCCGCCGCCGCGATCTCGGCGGCTTCGCCGGCGATCACTTCGCAGGTACGTTGATGGATCAGCGCGAGGGCAGGCCGTATCCGGGCGGCCACGCTGATTTCGGAGGCGACCACATAGGCGGACGCAAGCATGAGATCTCCGCTGCACACCGCCGTCCCATCACCGTAGGCTGCCCAAAGACTGGGCTTACCACGGCGGAGTGCGGCACGGTCCAGCAGATCATCCTGCACCAGCGACGCATTGTGCAGTAGTTCGCAGACGACGGACAAGCAGAGCGCATCGTCTTCGCAGAGTCCGAGCCTCGATGAGGCTTCGAGACAGATGCGCGCGCGCAACCGGCTGCCTCCGGCGGCGAAGTGATGCTGCAGGGCCGGGACACAGGGATTACCGGGATGGATGGAGGCAACACATGCTTGTAGCATGGCCGCCTCCAACCGGTTGAGCAGTGCAGACATGACAACCCAACTATTCAAGCGCGTACTTACAGTGTTGCCAGTTCCGCAGAGATGCGGGGCTCCGATCGCTCAGCAAGGGACTTCCTGTGCGCGATGATGTAAATGAAGATACCGAACGCTGCCTTGGCAAGTACATCGGCGATGCTGTAGCCGACCTGCACGGCAACATTTGCCGAAGCACCCGAAAATCCGATCATCGGCAGGATGTAAACGATGGGATAGAAGATCCAGGTGACGACCGTGATGTAGCGAGCCGCACTAACCAGGCCACGAGCGTTCTCCGGCTGCTCCGCGATGGAATCCTTCAGGCCGACAAATAACTCGTACTGGATCAGCAGGAACGGAATCATCGAGAGACACCACCAGAGCCAGCGGGTGGAGGCCACCGTCGAGATCTCACCCGGGTAGCCAAGGAGCACCATGACGACGGCAAGTGTAGCCAGCCTTATCGTCTTCTTGGGTCCTTGATTGCCCCTCAAATTCATCACAAGAATCAGCTCGGTGACGAGCAGCGGAACCGTCAGGAGCCAGTCGACATAGCGATACGCATCGTTGAACGGGTGCCCCGTAGAGGTGACATTACCATTCACGACGGAGTAGGCATGATCCCAACTACTGAAGATTCGAAAATAATGATAGAGCGCGATCAGGGTAACAAGACCGGACACAGTCACAGCGGTCTTGTAAGTGCTGGAGACCTGACTGCGGCTGAGGAATAGAAAGATAGTCGTGGCGCCCATCGCGGCGATGACAAACGATAGCGAGTTATACACCAGACTGTATTGACCGAAGGAAAGCTGTTCCATGTTCCAAACCTCTTTCGCCTTGAAAATTCAACGCGGTAAGTCCTACAGGCAGGTAATAACGTCTGTCAACAGCGGAAATAGGACAGTTCAAAAGTCCGAAAATAATTTCGTAAAGGCGTAGAACGGCACAGGGATGCGTGCCCCGCACTCCTTGCTTTCCTTGCCTTGATCCAGCCGTGCAGCTATCGACGGAAGCACGGGCGCAATTAGAAAGGCGCACTAGTCGCCTGGGAAGAGCACCCAAAGCTCAGGCCTGCCCGCATTGCAATGAACGGCTCGCGACAGCAAGCCGAAGCAGGCCCAGGAGAGATACAGCGTAACGCGCGCGCTTTGCCACGCACCCGTGGGATGACTACGACGCTGGCTTGCCGCAATGCGGCTCTCGACAGACGGGATGGGATGGAAGATGCGCTCGACCCAGCGGCTGCGCGTCGGCTCGTCATCCTGCAGGCGGTCAAGGTGCGAGATCGCTGCAGCCAAGGCTTGCGTAGACGTTCCTTCCTTCAGGGCGAAGCGGTCCGCTTCAAGGACTCCGGGCCGGTTCAGGGAAGGCAGCAGGAGCAAGCCGATGAACGACCAAAGCGTAAACCACAGGGAACATTGGGCCAGACCCGGGACGCTGGTGAGAGAAGAGCCCGGAAGATGGCAAGCCAGGCTGAACCCAAGAAAGTTCCATAGGAGGGCGATAGCTAAGCCGCGGGTGCGGGCACCCGTGACGAGTACGCCACGCCGCCGGAGAAGCTCAACGGAGAGGATCTCAGGAGGTAACTCGTCCAGCCAGACGGCCGGGAGCACCAGGCGCTCCTGTCCGGGAAGCCCTACGAGGCCGCCAACAAATCCAGGATCGGTGGATTGGAAGACTGCGGTTTTCAAAAAGGCGAGACCTGATGGTGGTGCCGCCGAGGCATGGGGACTGCTTCCATCTCTGGAGTGGCTGCCCGGAACGACGCTGAAGCCGCCAACCAGTCGTGCGATTTGCGATTGCGCCGCCAGCAGGACGAGCATCAGCAATGCAAAGCAAGCGACACCTGCCCGGGCACCGCCCCATCGTGCGGCGTAGAGGATAGCCGTCAGACAGAGGGCCATCACAAAGGCCTGCGACACCACTCCGCGCAGCCAGGCTTTCCAGAACGTAGCGCGATCCACGCGGGTACGGCCATGGAGCCGCGGTAAAACATAGCCGCCGAGAACATCGGATGGCACGGAAAGTGCGATGTAGCAGGTTAAAAGTAGCGCGATTGCGGCCAGGCCGGGTAGACCGTGTAAGAGCCGGTGCGGCAGATCGAACCAGAGCGCCATGCCTGCAAGAACGACCTGAAAACCGACTCCCGAAATGCCTAACCACAGCCGGGATCTCGCATACGTCATACAAACATTCTAGGCGGGCGATCTACCGGCTTTGTATGCCAGTCGCATCATCTGTCATGCGATTTCGAAGCGCGCGAGACCCAAACCCAAAGATTCGGCCGAGCATCCTGAACGCAAACAGGCTTAGCACCTTGCATGGCCGATGCGGTCAGTGGTTCATGAAGGCTTATGCCCGGAGTGCACGAACGAAGATATACGCGTTAAGCAAAACGAAGGCAAAGGACGGTAGAGACTGGGAGACGCTGTCCCGCATCTTCAGGCGAAAGCCAAAGGCGATCAGCATCAGGAGACACAGGCCGCCCGAAGAGATCCATAACGCAGGGCGCCACCGGAGACCGATAAGCAGGCCTGCGCCCCCAGTCACCTCCAGCCATCCTGTGAGCATTCTGAGGTTGCCGATGCCGAACCGTTGGAAGTCGCCTACAAGTGACACTGAGGTGAGACAGAGGACTCCAAAGACAAGGAAGGATAGCCCGGAGATCCAGGTGATAACTGAAGCAAGCATCATCTGGGAATAGCACATGCGTAAACACCGGCGACGAAGAGAGACAGCAGCAGGAGGAGAAGCGAAGGCGGATATTTGGACCACCGATGATGCGCTCGCAGATGGGCCACCTGGGCACCGACCATCAGAAATGCCATCAGCAAGGCCGGAAGGATCACAAGCCCTGGATACCAGATACCCGCAACCAGGAGGGTCGCCAGGGAGATCTTGGCCGCTCCTACAGACGTCCTCACCCAATCGGAAAGGCCATACTCGTGAAACTCCCTCACAATGTTGGGGAAGCGCACGATCCACACAAAGGCAATGGAGAGGGCGATGACGATCTGGGCGGCGATCGCGAGTTTGACCATGCTGCTTTACTCCGAAATCGGACCAGTCCAACTCAGGGTCTGGTTGGCTGGGGTGTCCTGGACGGCGGAGTGGTGGCCGGCGTGCCAGGGTTGGCGGGTGGCCCGGTATAGGGGCGGTACGGCCCTATGGGTGATACGACCAATCCCCTGGCGGGCGGAGCAGGGCGAGCGCCGATCGCAGGCGACGTGGGGACCGGTGCAAAAGAAGACGGAGCAGGCGGGGCCGGGTTGATGGAGGGAGCCGCGGGTGCGGAGTCATCGGGGAGAGCGTCTGGCACGCTCAGTTCCGATGGGGGCTGCCGGGAGGGCGTTGGTTTCGTATCCGGATCCGCGGTGTCTTCCGTGTCGTCGCCTGCATCGGCCGGTTGCTTCCTCACGCTCTCTGAGGAGACCGGGACCTCCAGTGTCTTCTTGGGGGCGTTGGCGGAGGGGAAGGACTCATTTGGAGTGCGCGCGACGACTACCTTCATGAAGTCGATCCACATTGGAAGCGCAGCTTTGGCGCCGGTCTCCTTGTCACCCAGGGACTTACGCTCGTCAAAGCCGATCCACGTGCCGCAGGTCACAGAAG
>CAXTSF010000045.1:8797-17153 GCA_964246865.1 uncultured Terriglobus sp. | reverse complement strand
CCCCCCCCCCCCTTCTGCTTGGTAGCTTCCATCTGGCAATGCGTGCGCCGGACCGCCCCTGCCGCGGTACCCTTTTCCTATGCCAGCGCTTTGCGCCTCGCCGTCCGCGTATCGCGTCGCTCTTCGGCGGGCAGCACACCAGATCTTTGACCGGCCTCTTATTCTGGACGACCCGCTTGCCCTGCAGATACTGACACCCATGCTCGCGAAAAATCCGACCGACCTGCGGGCACCGCAGCGCCCGTCCTCGCGAGCACTGCGTGCCTACCTGGTGGCAAGGGCGCGCTTCCATGAAGACACCGTTTGCGCTGCCAGGGCCGAGGGCCTTGCTCAATGCATCCTTCTCGGTGCCGGACTGGATACTTTCGCCTACCGCCCTGCACGGCATCGGCTCCACATGGTAGAGGTAGACGCTCCGGCGGCACAGGTCTGGAAGCGCCAGCTTTTGGAGCAATCCGGCATCCCGGAGCCGGAAAATCTCCGCTTCGTACCGGCAGACCTTGAGCACGCGAAAAGTCTTGAGCCGGTTCTGGCGCAATGCCTCCCTTGCGCACCCGCACTCGTCTCCCTCATGGGGGTCCTGCCCTATCTCAGCAAAGCGGCCTTTGTGCGTATCCTGCAGTGGACAGCCCGGCTTGGCACGGGCACACGCATTCTCTTGGACTATCGTCTGTGCGCCGAGACTCTTCCGGCCGAAGAACAGCAACAGCTCGCATCACTCGCCGCACGCACCTCGGCGGCCGGCGAAGCCTTTCGGCACCTGCTCTCCCCCGAACAGATGCGTCATCTGCTTCACGAGCATGGCTTCCGCGTCACGGCTGACGTTGGTACCAGCGACCTCAATGCGCTGTACTTTTCAGATCGAACGGATGGTCTCGCCATCGCCGGCACCAGCAATCGGCTGATTGCTGCCACCAGCAGCGGCTAATTGCCTAGACCATCCGCTCGGGCTGAGCGCAGAGCTAAGAAACAAGGCACAGCGAACATGGCAATGAAAGCAGCACTGAAGAAAAGATCCTGCATAAGCGCCTCCTGTAAGGTCACTCTCCCAGTCAGAAGCCTGACGCGTCCGCCGGTGATCTCATCTCACCATCAGCATCCCGGCACCGCGATGCCTCGAAGGTAGCAGCGGGTTACAACTCTCGCGATCCGCCAGGCGCGAAGCACCCCTGCCTCGCCTACAATCGGAGAATGCTGTATGCCCAGGCCGTCGAGCAGCTCACGCAGCTCGGAGGGGAGCTCGTATCCACCCCAGGTACGCCAAAACGTAAATTTGAGCTCGATCACATGCGGACGCTCACCGCCGCTCTTGGCTCGCCGCAGGGCAGCTTTCCTTCCGTGCTCATTGCGGGCACGAATGGAAAAGGCTCGACCGCAGCCATGCTTGCCAGCATTCTTTCCTGCTCCGGCTACCGCACAGGCCTGTATACCTCGCCGCATCTGCAGCGTGTGAATGAACGCATTCAGCTCAGTGAGCCTCGCCAGACCGGAAACACCCTGCAGCCGATCCGGGACGAAATTTTCGCAGCGCTCTTCCAGCAGGTCTCGCTTGCCGCATCCACCCTTGTCGATAACGGCTCTCTTCCCCACCTCCCCAGCTTCTTCGAAGTGCTCACGGGTATGGCCTTCCTTGCCTTCGCACAGGCACAGGTGAACATCGCCGTGCTGGAGGTCGGCATGGGTGGCCGTCTCGACGCCACGAACGTTGTCGACCCGATCGCCTCGGTTATCACCGACATCTCTCTGGATCACACGGAGTGGCTTGGCTCCACCCTTGGCGAGATCGCACGGGAGAAGGCCGGCATCCTGAGGCGAAACGGCACCATGATCATCCTGCCGCAGCACCCCGAGGTGAATCAGGCTGTCGGCGAGATCGCCGTCGATCTTGGCGTAACCGGCATAAATGCCGCGAAATATATGCCAGAAGCAGACAATCTCTCATCCGTCAGAGTACCCCTGGAGGGCAGGCATCAGGAGCGCAACTGCGCCCTGGTGCTCGCGGCCTCCTGGCATCTCCAACAAAGCAAAGGCTTGATACGAATAGGCCAGGGCTCGATTGCTGCCGGCCTTCGCCAGGTCCAATGGCCGGGCCGCCTCGAGCGGACGCAGCTTCACTGGGGTACCCCCCTCCTCTTGGACGTGGCGCACAATCCCGCAGGCGCCTGGTCCCTGCGATCCTACCTGTCCAGCGCCTTTTCCAAAGGTGAGCTTCCCGCGCCGCACATGCTCATCTTCTCCGCCTATCGCGATAAAGCCATTCGCGAGATTCTTCAGATTCTCCTGCCGCTGTTCGAGGAGCCGGGCGACTGCGTTGCATTCGTCCCGATGCCGGGTGCGCGTGCCGCATCCGCCGCCGACATGGAGTCGATTGCAGCGGCGATGGAAGTGACCGCCGTGAGCTTCATTAGAGTTGAGGAGGCATTCTTTGCTTCACAAAGCGCTGGCGTCGGCAGCGTGATTGTCACGGGGTCAGTCCATCTCATTGGCCAGGCAAAGGACACGTTGGAACATCTCCAGAAGACCTGGCCCGCATGACGGAAGATCCCTCGAACAAAACGGGCCTGCTTCAGCGCTGGTTTTCCTACCTGATCTTGATACCTGTCCTGGCGATTCTTACCGTTCTCTGTGGATCGGTCTCGCTCCTGTTCTCCCTTTGGGATCGATCCGGCAGGCAACAGCACGCGATCGCGCAATTCTGGGCAAGATGCATCCTCCGCATCACATCCTCTCCGATGACGGTTCTCCATCCGGAGAGGCTGTCCCGGACCACACCCGCGGTCTTCGCCTGCAACCACCTTAGCTACATGGACACGCCGGCCCTCTTCGCAACACTCCCGTTTCAATTTCGAATCCTCGCGAATCACTACCTGTTTCGCTATCCATTCGTCGGCTGGCATCTCGCAAGGTCGGGTCAGGTGCCGATCGATCAGTCGAGTCTCCGCTCGCAAATCGCCGGGCTCTCAAAGGGAGTTGCCGCGCTCAGGTCCGGAACGCCGATCCTGATCTTTCCCGACGGCAGCCGGTCCTACGACGGCCACATCCGCCAGTTCCTCTCTGGTGCGGCGTTCATGGCGATTAAGGCACAGGTTCCCATCGTGCCACTCGCCCTGGTGGGCACATATGAGCTCCTGCCCATGCACGTCTACCATCTGACGCCAAGACCTCTGTTGCTCGTGGCTGGTGAAGAGATCGCCACAACCGGTCTCACCACCAGGGATGCCGACCGGATAACACAGCAGTTACTGGAGAAGATCTCGGCAATGTATTACGAGCATTCTGATCTGGATCAACCCGCGGTCGCGCCGCCAAATCAAGCCAAAATCTTCGAGCGGCAGTCCACAGTCTGAGTCACATACGTAAAAACCCGTGAACCGGAGACTTCGGCGAATGGCAATCGCGGCCCTCAATATCCTGATACCGGACCCAACCAGCTTTGACCCTGCGTACAACCAGCAGTGTTGGCCGGAATACGCGGCAGCCATTGCTGCGAGCGGCGGTCAGGCCGTGCGGGTGCCCCTTAACCTCTCCGTGCGTGAGCTGGAAGCGGCAATGCGCGACGCCGGCGGGCTTCTTCTTCCTGGCAGCGGTGCCGACGTGGATCCAGCCCGGTATGGGCACGCTCGCCATGAAGCCTCGGCTCCGCCGGACGCACGCCGGGAACAAACCGATCTCACGCTGCTTGCCGCCGCCGAACGATGGGGCCGGCCCATTCTGACGATCTGCTTCGGCACACAAATGCTGAATGTGCATCGAGGCGGAACCCTCATTCAGGACCTGATGCCTGCACCGGTCAACCATCGTTCGGGACGTTCTGTTGCTGCGGCTCACCCGGTCACAGTAGAGTCAGCCCGGCTTGCGGAGATCGTCGGCACGTCGAGCGACATGGCAGGAGCCGAAGGAAAGGTCATGGTGAACTCAAGCCATCACCAGGCGGTAGGTGTTCTCGGGGCAGGATTAACGATTGTCGCGCGGTCTCCAGAAGACGGCGTCATCGAGGCCGTTGAGGGTACCGAGTCGGACCACTGGATACTTGGTTTGCAATGGCACCCCGAGCGCACCTTCTCCTCCAACCTTGTCGCAAAGCAAATATTCCAGCAGTTTCTTGACCAAGTCGGAAGCGCCTGCCGCTCATGAGTCTGACTTCGGCTGAGATCGAAATGCTCCTGAGGCCGTACTTGCTTCGTGAGCTTCAGGACAGTCAGCTGGAGAAGCTCAGATTATTCCTGGAACTCTTGCTCAAGTGGAACGCCAGGACAAATCTCACGTCGATACAGGATCCTGCCGAGATCGTAAGGCGCCACTTTGGCGAGAGCCTCTACCTCGCGCAGCATCTCGAGTCGGCCCACTCAGTTCTGGATTTCGGATCGGGAGGGGGATTTCCGGGGATCCCGATCCAAATCTTCAACCCCGCCATCGCTGTGACTCTGGCCGAGTCGCAAGGAAAGAAGTCCGCCTTCCTGCGACAAGCTGTCCGGCACCTCGGATTAATAACAGAGGTCTGGTCGCAGCGGGTTGAGGCGCTGCCTTCCGAACGCATCTTCGACTGCGTCACGATGCGGGCGGTCGACCGGTCGGAGGCAATGCTTGCGATCGCAGAGCGTTATCTGGCTCTGGAGGGCTCACTCGCTCTCTACTGCCCAGAAGAGACGACCGGCTTCGTCCATGAATCCCTCGTGACGTATAAGAGTCTTCATTTGCCGGCAGGCAAAGGCGTGATTCTTCTGCTGAGGCGCCCAGTGTTCCACGTGGAACAAGGAGTCTCGGCATCGGATTCCACAAAATAAATAGTTCCACGTGGAACACACACCATCCGCATTTGCCCGAAACTCTCCACTCCGCTACCCTCAAACGAGCGCTCCATGAGCAAGATCATCTCTGTTGTGAATCAAAAGGGTGGCGTCGGCAAGACCACCACCGCAATCAATCTTTCCGCGGCATTGGCGCTGGAGGGGGTGCCCGTCCTTCTCATCGACTGTGACCCGCAGTGCAACACAACAGGCGGCCTCGGCTTCGCAAAAGATGAGCATCGCACCTCCACGTACGATCTCCTCCTTGAAGAAGCGGATCTCGCCTCCGCAACGCTTGCCTCGCCCGTTGAACGCCTTTCACTTGTTCCCGCGAGCAGGCACCTCATCGGAGCGAACTTCGATCTAGCCGGACAGCCGGAACGCGAGTTTCGCCTGCGAAAGGCCCTCCGGACCGGAGATCTTCCTTATGAATTTGTCATTCTGGACTGCCCCCCTGCGCTTGACCTGCTCACCCTTAACGCCCTCGTTGCCTCCGACGGGCTTCTTGTTCCCGTACAGGCGGAATACTTTGCCTTGGAAGGTATCAGCGAGCTGATGAGCACCCTCGACAAGGTCTCTGGAGCTTTCAATCCGAACCTCGCTCTCGAAGGTGTGCTTCTCACGATGTACGACCCCAGAACGCAACTGTCCCAACAGGTCACGGAAAACCTGAAGAGCTTTTTTGGGGAGAAGCTGCTGAAAACAGTTATCCCGCGGAACATCCGTTTAGCGGAATCGCCCAGCCATGGCTTGCCTGTCGCTCTCTATGACCCAAAGTCGCGCGGTGCCGAGGCGTATGCCGAACTCGCTATCGAGCTGCTTCAGCGCAACCACATTCGCCGGCGACCGGCACAATCGAAGCCGCAGACGACCAAGCCGGCGATCCGGCTTTGGCCTTACAACCAGTAGCTGGAGCCTCTATGTCGACCGCATCGCATGCAGACCCGAAACGCAGAGCCCTGGGCCGCGGCCTGGAAGCACTCTTGCCCTCCACGCCTAAACCTGTCGCTCCGCTTGCCAGCGAGGCCACCACCGGTAACCCGCTCAACCTTCCACTCGACGCAATCGAGCGAAATCCTTACCAGACTCGAACACACTTCGATGAGGCCGGATTGGCGGAACTCGCCCAATCCATCTCGGCCGTCGGAGTCATTCAACCCATTCTTGTTCGCCCTCTGACACGTGGGCGCTATCAGCTGATCGCCGGAGAGCGGCGCCTTCTTGCCTCCCGTCAGGCCGGACGGCCGAGCATCCCCTCCATTGTCAGAGCTGTTTCCGATGAACAGGCAATGGAGATGACTGTTATCGAGAACCTCCAGCGAGCCGACCTGAACCCAATGGAGCAGGCCAGGGCCTACGACCGCCTTGCCCGCGAGTTTAAGATGACACAGGAGCAAATGGCCCAGCGGACCGGCAAAGAGCGAGCTTCCGTCGCCAACTTCCTCCGCCTTCTCCGTTTGCCCGAGCAGATCCAGAAGCAGGTCGAGGAAGGGCAACTCTCCTTCGGTCACGCGCGCGCCTTGCTGGCTCTTGAGACTCCGGCACAGATTCTTTCCGCCTCACAGAAGGTTCTGGCGCTCTCCATGTCGGTCCGGCAAACCGAGAGCTACATTAAAGGCCTGCTCCATCCGGAAAAAAAGTTGGGCAAACCCGAGCAGCCCGTTGAGGACGTGGATCCAAACGTAAGGGAGGCGCAAACCCGTCTGCAGCGAGCACTGGGCCTGAAAGTGCGGATCGAGGACCAGCACGGCCGAGGCCGCGTCATCATCGACTACAGCAGCCTCCAGGACTTCGATCTGCTCCTGAGTGTATTTACTGAATAATTAACATATAGATCTCAAACGGGACTGTCATGCAGGCTACTTCTTTTGAGTACCGCTTCCGCTACCTCATCCACGGACTTATCTATGCGCTTGGTTTTGCGGCACCCTGGCATGTCCCGGCCTGGAGCTTTGTGCGAAACGGCAGCGCACTGTTCACGGCGGCCAACTCTCTCGCCAAACCGTCCTATCTCCATTTCGCGCTCTATTGGAATCTCCTTGTCGGCCTGATGCTCCTCTTCGCGATCACGGGTGCTGGCCTGCGTGTATGGGGAGCGGCCTACCTCGGAGCCACCACGGTGCATGCCGGCACCATTCGCGCCAACCAGGTCATTACAGACGGGCCGTTCGGGTATACCCGAAATCCGCTCTATCTCGGCACACTTTGCAATACCGTGATGCTGGGGTGGCTCATGCGCCCTGAGGCCGCCTTACTCACCCTTCTTCTCATTGGGTTCTTCCAGTTTCGGTTGATCGCGCGTGAGGAACCCTTTCTCGCCGCGGGGTCAGGGCCGGCCTACACCTCTTACAGGAGCCTTGTTCCACGACTCCTCCCGTCACTGCGCCCGCGGGTTGCGCCGCAGGGGCTGCGGCCGGACTGGCGCCAAGGCATCTTGTCGGAACTCTTTGCCGTTGGCTGTGTTGCGGCCGTAGGTGCATTCGGCTGGTCTGCCGGCTATGCGTGGGAGGGTAGTGTCTTTCGCGTCATCCAGGCTGTACTCATCTCACTCGGCCTTTCCTTCGTCGCCATTGCCTTCACGCCCGGTTCCCGTCCGCGGTCCGGTTCAGCCGCGACGCAGGGCGGCCCGTTCTCAGACTAGTTTCGCCGAACACAGCTCTGTTCGCTGGCTTCACAGGCAAGTCAGTCAAAGCGCGGCGACCGTTCCGCAAAGGACGCAACACCCATTCTGCAGCTCAAACGGTGACAGGCCGCGACAATCCCGTCTTCGGGCGTCGCGGCCTGCCGGTACGGCCTGGATTACTTCTTAACCGGTGCGATCGCGTCCTTCGCGGCCTTTGCGATGCGGAACTTGACCACCGTCTTGGCCTTGATCTTGATGGCTTCGCCGGTCTGCGGATTGCGTCCCGTGCGTGCCTTGCGCTCGGCCTTCACCAGCTTCCCGATGCCGGGAATGGTGAACTCGCCATTCTTCTTCGTCTCCTTGACGGCCGTCGTGGAGAGCGTCTCAAAAAACACATTGATCTGCTTCGTCGACATCTCCAGTTCTTCCGCCATCGCGCGTACCAGCGCAGTCTTTGTAAGTCCCTTTGCCATGTAGTACTCCTTTTCCGTGGTGAGCAGATTCGCTCCGAATCGAAGGCCCGGCAGTTTTGCAGGTGGCTTACTTGCCTGTATCCATGCGGGTCTGCGAACCGTTCCGCCTTACACCTTGGACCTTCAGCCGTTGGATGTCAACGCCCAATCTGGGGAATTCTTATGGTTTTGTTGGGTTTTCTCGGCTTTTCTGCGGAAAGGTGTGCAGAAAGGTACGTTTCCAGCACCGATGCACTCTTTGAAAGCCTAAAAGAGGCTCTTTCGCGGGGCTTTGCCTACAAGTGGAGTGTTCAGCATCGACACTACGGGCAGCAGCATGCGAAAGCGGCTCACGATCTCCGGCACCAGCTTTTCCGTGCAGGCCGTCTCGGCCGGCAGCTCTGCCCGCAGAGCCCATTGGCGGCTCAGTAAGAGATCCTCCGCCGGGTCGCCGGGCGGAAAACCCTTCGGCATGCGTGTCAGCGGATTCGTAT
>CAXTSF010000045.1:5030-8787 GCA_964246865.1 uncultured Terriglobus sp. | reverse complement strand
CAGCAGCTTCCGTCGTTTTCTGTCCTGCACCAGGGCTCGAAATTCTGTGTGATGCTCCTGCAGATAGCGGCGAATCGCCAGCAGCTGCTCGCGCAAAGGCATGTATACCCCGCCCGCAATCATCACGCCCTTCGGCCCCACCTGCACATAGAAGCCGCCACCACTGGTTCGCTCCGTGCCGGTGCCCGACCACCATCCAGCGAGATGCGTCTTGTAGGGGCGCTTGTCCGCCGAGAAGCGAATATCGCGATAGATGCGCATCGCAATCTTCTTGGCGGGTTGCGTATATGCCGGCGCGAACTCCGCCATCGCGGCATTCACCTCGTCGATAATGGCGAGCCAAGGCTCCTGCACCTCTGTCTCAAACTTGGCTTTGCGCTCGTTGAACCAGTCGCGATCATTGTTCCGCTCCAGGTTCTTCAGAAAACGCAGGGCCGAGGGCTGAAGATGGGTGGGCATCTAACCTCATTCTACGGCGCAGGAGTACGCTGCAAGTGCAGTGCTTCTGGAGCGGAGTGGGTCGCGCTTGCTGACGCCGCTTTCTAAACCCGGTGCGGCGATCTCTCCTTCAGCCACGCCAAAGTATTAGAAGATCTGCCCAAGTGAGGCACACATGCAGACTGGTCCCTTCGCCGCGGTTCTCTTCGTTATCGTCGCAATGATCGTTCTGGTCACGTTGCTCAAGACGCTCTATACCGTACGGACATCGCAGGCGGGCGTCGTTGAACGGTTCGGCAAATTTCATCGCATCGTGCGACCGGGCCTGCACCTGCTCATCCCCTACGGGGAACGCGTCTTCTTCGTCGATCTGCAGGTACAGCAGGCGCAGTTCTCCGTGGAAACCAAGACCCGCGATAACGTCTTCGTGCAAATCCCGGTCAGCGTGCAGTACCAGGTGCTGGACGACGCCATCTTCGACGCCTTCTACCGGCTCTCGCGCCCGCAGAAGCAGATTGAGAGCTTCGTCTTCAACTCGATCCTCGGCCATGTTCCCAAGCTCACGCTCGACGACACCTTTGAGCAGATGAGCGGCATCTCGACAGCCGTCAAAACCGAACTGGACCACACCATGCGCGCCTTCGGTTTCAACATCCTCACGGCGCTCGTCACCGACATCATTCCCGACGCAAAGGTGAAGGCGGCCATGAACGACATCAACGCGGCCCAGCGTGCACAGGTGGCTGCGCAGGCTCGCGGCGAGGCAGACAAGATCCTGAAGGTGAAGCAGGCTGAGGCAGAAGCCGAGTCAAAGGCCCTTCAGGGCAAAGGCATCGCCGCCGAGCGGCAGGCCATTATCGACGGTCTCCGCTCCTCGATCGAACACTTTCGCGAGGCAGTGCCCGGTGCCACCGCTGAGGACGTCATGGCGCTTGTCCTGCTCACACAGTACTTTGACACTCTCAAGGACATCGGCACGCGCTCCGGAACCAACACCCTCTTCCTGCCGAACAATCCCGGTGCCGCCAACGACTTTCTCCAGCAGATCCTTGCCGGCCTGCGCGGAGGCACGCACCGCGCCTCTCACGCCTCCGCTTCGCAACCGGCTATATCGAACTCAGCCCTGGATGAGGCACGCCGTTGATCCGATTCTCGTGAGCACGCAGAGATCTTTAGAGATCCGGTACAGGCAGATGCAGCTTTCGCGCGACAATGGTCAGCTCCGGCTTGAACTCGCGCGTCAGATTGTCCGTGGCGAAGCCGGCCAGCTGCAGCGCGCTTCGCTGCCCGGCGTGCACGCTGTTCGCGTAGTTATCCGGCAGATACGCGTTCCCGACAAAACCACCCACGACGGCACCGGCAAAGTTTGAGAACGCGATACGCTTGCTCCCGCTGTCGGAGCGCTTCACCAGCGTAAACAGAACGGCGTGCGTCACCCGCGGCAGGAAGTCGCGGTTCTCCGAGGGGTAATACCGAGGATCTTCGCGCAGAGCGAGCCCAGTTACAAAGCGCGTTGTGTTTGCCGTCGTATTCTGGTTCGCCGCCGCGCCCACATTGCGGCCAAAGGCCGCGGCCCCCTGTTTCCACTCCCGTGGGTACTGATCTCTCGGGTTCGCCATGTTGTAAGCACCGACGAGTATCGGTCCAGCGATAGCACCAGGCCCGAACGCCCGTTTCAGAAAGTACTTGCTCTTCTCACCCGTGCTTAAAGGCGACGACGGCAGCGGGCCATAGTCAGGCCCAAGCGTGAGGGGTGTCGGCGCCGCGCCACCAGCAGATTGTGCGGAGGGCCCATCCGGCAGCGCCGCGAAGGAGGTCGACATCTGCGCAGGCGCGTCGATAGGACAGACCATGCCGAGCAGGACGGTGCCACTGGTGAGAAAGGGGAAAAGTCGCATTGCGGATTAGACGACGCACGCGCGCGCGAAGGTTCCTAAACTCGCGCACGCTCCTCGCCGTCCTGTCAGGAATTGTCGTCGCCGCCCCAGTCACCGCCATCGCTGCCAGCGTCGCCGCTGTCTCCGAAATCCGAGCTGTCGTCCCCTGTGTCGGCAAATCCGCTCGTACCCGGATCGCTATCACCACCCAGGAAACCGAGCCCACCGGAGTCGCGCCGGTCTTCGATGTCGGGGCTAAGCCCGCCGCCATCGTTATCTGCCGATTGCAGGCGGTTCCCGAAACTGTCATCGCTATCCCGCCCGCCATCGTCTCCCGCGAAATTGGACCGATCGTCGAAGCCGCCCAGGGCCCGGTCCGAACCGTAGCCGGCTTCGTGCCCGAAGCCATGCATCAGGCTCTCAATCCCTTCAAACGCGAGCGCGCCGGCAGCAACGCCTGCCGCGGTCTGCATGGCGCCCTGGAGAAACCCGCTCCCGCCCATGCCGCCGCTTAAGAACCCGCCCCGTTGAACCGGTACATACTGCGGCTGACCATACATGGGCGCGCCCCCGCCATAGGCCGGACTTTGCGCAAAGCCGCTCGACGTAACAGGCGCATATTGCGGCTGCGCAGCGGCTGCCCGTGGTGGTTCCGGATCGCCGCTACCGAAGATGCGGCCAAGAAAACTCGTATGCGGCTCCCCACCCAAGCGCTGCGCTGCGCTTAGCTGCTCCCGCGCCTCAGCCAGCTGCTTTTGCGCCTGGTCCAGCGCATATTGCTGCACCAGAACCGTTTGGCACAGAACATAGAGCGCGTCCCGATTCCCACCCAACGACTGCTGAATGTACTGCTCCGCCTCGTTGTCCTTACCTGTTAGCTGAGTCCCCTGGATTCGCCCAACCAGGCCTTGCAGCATCTGCTGTTCCTGCGGTGTCATCGTCCTGCCCTCCGTCATGCGAGCGTCCACCAGGAACGCCCGACACGCATTGGTGGGACGCCGCAGCCGCGGCAAGGTTTGTCCCGGCGGCTCGCTCGCCATGGCACGCGGCTTAGGTCACCAGCAACAGCACCTTCCCAACGCCGCCCTTTTCCGCGAGACTGTGCGCCTCACCGGCCTCTGAGAGTGGCAGGCGTCGCCCAATCGGCAGAAGGAAGCTGCCCTTCTGCCAATCCGCCGCAAACTCCGCCAGCCGTGCAGGGTCCGGATGCGCATACATGCCAACTACCTGAACGCCAGGATGCAGCGGCGCATCCTCTGGAGGTCCCGCAGGCGCGCCAAAGACGCCGCCATGCTTCACCTTTCCAAGCACGCTGTTTCCCACGGCACCGCCCACCGTGTCGGCGACTGCATCCACCTGGCCCAGCTTCGCAAGGTCCGCCTCATCGTCCAGCGCAATCACCGCGGTTACGCCGAGCGCCTCCGCCTCGTGCACACTCTTCC
>CAXTSF010000045.1:0-5020 GCA_964246865.1 uncultured Terriglobus sp. | reverse complement strand
CTTCCTGCGCACACCCGCGATCACCTTGGCACCCAGCTTCTTGGCCGTGTGTACGGCGGCGCGGCCAACACCGCCCGTCGCCCCCGTAATCAGCACTGTTTGCCCCTCTTCTAGCCCGCAAGCCTCGCGGATCAGCTGCTCTCCCGTCAGGCACACCAGTGGCAGCGCCGCGGCATCCACCAGGTCCGCTCCCTCCGGCAGCTTTGTCACGGCACTGGCTTTCACCGTCACCAGCTCCGCATGGCATCGGTGCGCCAGCATCAGCACGCGGTCGCCTGGCTGGAAGGATGTCACGTCCGCGCCCACGGCTCGCACGATCCCGCTCGCGTCAAAGCCCAGAATGGCTGGAAGCTCCAGCGGCATTCTCGCCTGCAGGCTTCCCGCCCGCATCTTGTAGTCGATCGGATTGATACTTGCAGCCGCTGTTGCAACCAGCACCTCATCCGGTTGCATCTCCGGCTCCGGCGCGTCTTCCACGTACTTCAGCTTGTCAACATCGCCATACCTCGGTCAGCAAAACAGCTTTCATCTCTCTCCCCTGTGCACCTGTCCTATCCCGCAGGACCGTGCTCTTCCTCAGATGACGTTTGCCGTAGCGAAGGCGCTGACCTCACCGTGCCGTCTGCACCTCCGGCATCCTGTCGGGAACGGCCATGGAGGCCGGCACATACTTGCGCCACTCCTCAGTCGCCGCCACCTGCGCCAGCAGTGCAAAGCGCGACCGCATCAGTTTACGGATATGTGGCTCCATGATCAGCCGAGCCACCATGCGCCCCAGGACACCGAACGGCAGCCGAAAGCGCACCTCATCCTCCATCAGCGTGCCGCCATCCGGCGTGCCCGTGAAGTGGTGGTCGTGCTGAAAGTAGGCGAAGCGACCCTTCTCCTGCGAGTCCTGAAAAAACGCATACTCCACGCCAGCCTTGTCCCGCTTCGGTTCGGCATACCCGGTAATGCGCGTCAGGTGATACTGCGGCAGCCCGAACAGCCAACCCTTCCACAGAACCCGGCTGTTCATCACGATGTGACCCTGCGTCTCGCCCTCGACTGGCGTAAAGCCGAGCGTCCTCTGCACCAGAGGCACTGAAGTGGCCAGCGGAAACATGCGGCCCACGGCCGCTGCCGCACTTCCGCTCTCCCGTATTGCAATGACCGCGCCATCCTGACTCATGTTTCGCTCCCTCTCCAGCTTCGCACTCCGCGCACCCGACGCGACGCTGCATCCTGCGCCACTTGGACGGTATGCTTGCCGTTGCCTATCTTTCTTCAGGAGACTCGATGTCCAACTCACGCCGCCCTCTGCTCCTCGCCGCGGTCGCGGCACTTCTTCTCATCATGGCGGCCGAGATGATCAGCTCCGTCCGGGGCCAGTCCCTAACCTGGGACGAGGACGACCACATCTACAGCGGCTATATGAACTGGCGCTACCACGACATGGGCCTCAACCCGGAGCATCCGCCGCTTGCCAAATACGTCGCCACCTTGCCGCTGCTGCCGCTCCATCTGCATGAGCCGCCACGAAATCCATCGCGCTTCTTCAAGACCGAGGCATACCTGAACGGCCGCGAGCTCCTCTTCCGCAACGGACCTGCCAACGGCGGCCGTTACCCGGTAACGGACCTCACCTTCCGAGCGCGCCTCGCCGTCATCGTGTTTCCACTCACGCTTGCTCTCCTCGTCTTCCTTGCTGGATGGGAGATGTTCGGCCTTGCCGCAGGTCTGCTTGCGCTCACGCTACTCGTCTTTGAGCCCAACATCCTCGCGCACGGCATGTATGTCACCACGGATGTGCCTGTCTCCTGCATGTTCTTCGCGGCCATCTACACCTTCTACCGCTGGGTGCGCAGACCTGTGTGGCAGCGTCTTGCAGTCGCCGGCACCGCATCCGGCTTCGCGCTCGCGGCCAAGCACTCCGCCGTCCTGCTCCTGCCCATGCTGCTTGTTCTTATCGCGGGCGAACTGCTCGGCCGGTGGTGGTTGCGGCGCCAGGCCACGGCGGAGATCCCTGCATCTCCTGTGTCGTCTCTGCGTCATGGGATCCTTCGCGATGCCGGGCAACTCACCGGAGGCCTGCTCGGCCTCGCGCTTATCGCTGTCGCTGTCCTGTGGAGCTTCTACGGCTTCCGCTACTCCATGAAGCCCGGCGGCGGACCGATGCAGCCGACCCTCGTCTCCACCATGGAGCACTTCCCCGCCTGGAAGACCGCCGGCGTCCTCTTCTTTGCCAAGTACCACCTTCTGCCGGAGAGCTATCTCTACGGCCTGGTCGATGTGCAGCGCGTAGCTGACTTCACGCCCACCTACCTGCTCGGCCGCGTCTACGCGCACGGCGTGCACTTCTACTTCCCCGTGGTCTTCCTTATCAAGTACACGCTCGGTGCCGGTGCGCTCCTCCTGCTCAGCATCTACGCCTTCGCCACCGGCAGGCTGCGCCGTCCGCGCGAGCTCTGGTTCCTCTTCGCGCCCGTCGCGGTCTACCTCTTTGTCGCCATCACCTCGCCGCTGAATATCGGCGTGCGTCACGCGCTGCCTGTCTTCGGCTTTTTGCTCGTGCTCACCGCGGGTGGTGCCGCCGCCCTTGTGCAGCGAGACCGCCGCTGGCTTCCCGCCATCGCCGCCCTCGTCCTCTTCCATATCGGCAGCTCACTCCACGCCCGGCCAACGTACCTGGCCTACAGCAATGAGGCCTGGGGCGGGCCCTCGCAGACGCACCGTTATCTCAGCGACTCAGCTACGGACTGGGGTCAGCAGCTCCTCGCGGTCAAGGCCTACACCGACAGCCATGGCATCCACGATTGCTGGTTCGCCTACTTTGCCCAGCCATTCGTACGATTCGAGGACTACGGCATTCCCTGCAAACCCCTGCCGACTCTCGACTCGGCTTCCGTCTCCGAGCCGTATGCCGTTCCCCCTGTCATTCACGGTCCGGTGCTGATCAGCTTCGGTGACCTCAACGGCTTTGAGTACGGCACGCGCCTGCGCAACAGCTATCAGAGCTTTCTTGAGCGCACGCCGGACGACGTCATTCAGCACGGCGTCGCCGTCTTCCAGGGCACCTTTGCCGTACCGGACGCAAGCGCGCAGGTCTTTATACAGGAGGCGAACAACACGCTCGCTACTAACCCCGCCGCTTCGGTCGCTGCGGCACAACGGGCCGTCGCCCTCTCTCCCCGCAACTTCGACGCGAATCTCGCCCTAGGTGACGCGCTCCTCGCCACGGGAAACAAGACGGCCGCTCAAGCCGCCTGGCGAATGGCCGGCAGCCGCATCGCGGATATGGAACCCAGCGCGCAACAGCAATGGCAGCCCGAACTCGACAAACGGTTGCGATGACAGACTCTGGACAGCGGCACGCGTGATTGTGCCTGCACCGGGCTCGGCTGGGCTCTGACCTGTTCCGTTCACCTTCCCGGCTGTCATGGCCAGAGTCGTATACCCGGCAAGCCTCCTGCTTCAGAGCTCCGTTGCCCGGCTTGCAATCAGCCTTCGCGCCCGTTCCGCAAACGCCGCCAGTGCCACCGACCCCTCGTCGCCTTTGCCGCGCGCTCGCACGCTCACCGCTTCCGTTGCCGCCTCCTTGTCCCCCATCACGAGTACAAATGGCAGCTTCCGCAAACCGAACTCCCGAATCTTCGCGTTCATCTTTTCGTTGCGCGCATCCAGCTCGACGCGCATGCCCGCCGCCTCCAACTCCGCCTTCACCTTCTGCGCATAGAGCAGATGCTTTTCGCTGATTGGCACCAGCCCGACCTGCACCGGTGCAAGCCACAGCGGGAACGCACCCGCATAATGCTCGATCAGTACGCCAAAGAATCGCTCCACCGATCCAAAGAGCGCACGGTGCACCATCACGGGCTGGTGCTTCTCGCCGTCCTCGCCGGTGTACTCAAGTTCGAAGCGCGCCGGCAGATTGAAATCAAACTGCACCGTCGACAGCTGCCACAAGCGGCCCAGCACATCCACCAGCTTCACATCGATCTTCGGGCCGTAAAAAGCAGCCTCGCCCGGAATCTCCCTGTACGGGATCCCCTTGCGGCCAAGCGCGCTTTTCAAACCGTTCACCGCAAGCGCCCAGTCCTCCGCGCGGCCCGTGTAGCTCTTCGCATCCTTCGGGTCCCAGGTAGACAGCTCCACCTTGAACTCCGCAAAACCGAAGGTGCGCAAAACGCTCTCCGCAAAGTCCACGCATGCGACAACCTCATCCTCAATCTGCTCGGGCGTGCAGAAGATGTGTGCATCGTCCTGGGTAAATCCACGCACCCGCAGCAGCCCATGCATCGTGCCGCTCCGCTCATACCGGTACACGTTGCCGAGTTCTGCATAGCGCACCGGCAGGTCGCGGTAGCTCTTCGGGCTGTTCTTGTAAATCAGAATGTGGCCCGGGCAGTTCATCGGCTTCAGCCGGTACTCCGCATCGTCCAGCTCCATCGGTGGATACATGTTCTGCCCGTAGAAGCCCTCGTGCCCGCTCGTCTTCCACAGCTCGCGCCGCATGATGTGCGGTGTGCTCACCAGCTCATACCCGCGGCGCAGGCACTCGTCGCGCATCCAGTCCTCCATGATCTTGCGGATCATGGCACCCTTCGGATGCCAGAAGATCAACCCCGCCCCCGCCACCTCCTGGATTGAAAAAAGGTCCAGTTGCTTGCCCAGCACGCGATGATCCCGCGCCTTGATCTCCTCCAGTTGCTTGAAGTGCGCGTCCAGCTCTTTCTTCTGGAAAAACGCCGTTCCATAAATGCGCTGCAGCTGCGGATTCTTCTCATCGCCCAGCCAGTATGCCCCAGCGATGCTCATCACCTTGAACGCACGCACGCGCCCCGTCGAGGGCACATGCGGCCCCCGGCAGAAGTCGACAAACTCGCCATTGCGGTATCGCGATACCTGATCGCCCGGCCTCGTGAACTTGCTCACAAAGTACGCCTTCATGAAGTCGCCCTGCTCCTCATAGCCGCGCGTAACCTCTTCATGCGAAATGTACTCATGCCGGAACGGCTCGTTACGCGCAACGACCTCTGCC
>CAXTSF010000044.1:5016-17220 GCA_964246865.1 uncultured Terriglobus sp. | reverse complement strand
GTCGCTCCGTCTCGGGCCAGATCACAAAAAGTGCCCGTTCCTCATGCACTGTACTCGCCAGCAGTCGCGACGGGTCCCGCCTGGTCGTTCCCGGATCCGGCGGCAGCAACCCCAACAATCTTTATGCACTTCTCGATGCCTCCCTGAATACCTTGGGAACCCTCAACGACCAGATCTACACCAGCTACGCAGACGGCGGTTTCACCTTCAGTCCGGATGGACAAACCCTCTACCAGATCGGACGCGCCAGCGGCTCTGGTGAGGTGATTGCCACCTACGACACCGCAACTGCAGCGCTGAAGGGGCTGGCACCCGCAATCCTGACCTCCAGGCAAGCCCCCGGAGAAGGGCCGCTGCCAATCACTGCACCCTTCGCCGCGGACAAGACCGGGATCGTCCTCGGAAGGCGCTCCTTCGGTATCGGCTTCGAAGACAGCACCTTCTTCCAGCACTACGGGACAACACCTATATTCGCCGCCCAGGGCACTCCAACCAACATCGCCGCCGGCCCCCTTTCCGGCGGTACGGTTGCTTACACCTATGACCCTGGTGCAGTCCTTCCTGACCTTTGGTTTGGCCCGACACGCGGCATTCTTACACCGACAGACTCAACTTACTCCGTTGCATCTCCGCCCTCCGACACTCCAGGCCCGGTTAATCTCAAATTCCTCTTTCCGAACGGATTGCAGGGTTTTGCTGCCCAGGCCTTTACGTATTCCGCTTTTCCGCAGCACGTCATCACCTCGGGCTCGGGTCCCGCCGGTGGGGCGCCTGGGCGCATCAGCGGCTTTGGCATGCCCGCGGACGGCAGCACCGGCAGCATCACCATCGGCGGTCACACCGCAACCATCACCACAACGGCCGGACTACAACCGCCATACACTCCCGAGCCGGTCCCAAGCACCTATCTCGATTTCACACTTCCGCCCGGGCGCCCAGGCTACGCCGATCTCCAGGTCACCAGCCTTGCAGGAACCGGCTCTCTGCCCCACTCCGTCTTCTACGCCAACAGCCTGATCAACTACGCCTCCACGGACTCGATCACAGACTCGCTTTACGATGCTGGACGAAAACAGGTCTATCTCGCGGCCGGAGATCACGTCGATGTGTTCTCGCTTATATCCCACAGCTTCGTCCAGTCGCTCACGCCGCGCTCCTCCAGCGGCACCGCTGACCTGCATGCGTTAGCCCTCTCCCCTGACGGCCAGCTTCTCGCAGCCAACTTCAAAGACAGTTCCATTGCGGTCATCGATCCCACACACAGTAATCCTGGCACCTTCGTGCATCTCGACCCACCTTCCTATGCGTTTGGTAGTATCTTTGGCCCGCCTTGCCCGTCCGGCCCAGTCTCTGTTATTGCCCTCACTGGCGGTCAGGCCATCGTTCAACTCACATCCGGACCCGTGAAGACAGGCTGCAATACTGTCTTTGCCAACTACCTGATCAATACAAATGCGCGTACGGCAGCACCCTTTGGTCAGCCTCACTGTGGCGGAGGATCTCTGATGGATGCCTCGAGTGACGGTCGCCTGGCTTTCCTCGTCGACTCTGGAGAGCTCTGCATCTACAACAGCGAGAAGAGTTCCTATCTCAGCGCGCCGGGACCATTTACCACCCCGGCCAGTGTTACTGTCGCCCCGGACGGCAGCACGCTGTCTATCGACAACCGCTTTCTTGATCCATCACTCAATGTACTCGGTGGCATCGCCCGGCCGAAGGTCCTGTACGGCGAGAGCTTCATCACAAACGACTACCTCCCCTTTGCCCCTGGTGTCCTTCAGAAATCACGCTTCAACAGCTCCGGCAGCCTACTCTTCCAGGCCTTCCCACATGCCTTCGAAATTGTCGACGTGCCTACCGGCACAGTCAGAATGCGCTTCTCCCTCAAGGAGACGGTGCAGGACGTCGGTTCGCCGCTCGCCGTCGATGAGGGCGGCCGCCAGGTCTTCCTCATTACCGACGCAGGTCTCACCGTCGTCGACCTCGGCTCAGCACCGCTCTCCATCGGCCATCTCAATCCGGAAACCGCCGCCGCCGGCGCGCAGATTCAGGTGCGCGGCAGCGGTTTCGTCTCCGGCATCACAACTGCCATCGACGGCTCTCCAGCCACCACAATCTTTGTCGACGAGAACACCCTGACCCTCACAATGCCGTCGCTCTCGAACGGCCAGCACGATCTGACCCTTACCAACCCTGACGGCACTACCTACACGCTGAAAGGAGCCCTGACTACGCCCTAGTCGACCGGGTGCCCGCATCTCGATTCTGAGATATAGGGATGTCGCAAACCCTATAGCCACTATCTCGCCGGATGCCCTCGCCGGATGGCCTGATACCGGCGAGGCCTTAGGCCGGCGGCTTTGTCGATGCGTGCCCGTCCCACGGAAGCGCAACTGAAACGGGGCAGGGCTTTGGCCCTGCTAGCCAAAACCAGCCACGACGGAACTCGCTCCCGCTCTGCCGGAGGCTCGCCTTTCCGATTTCTGACACGCCCACCGGCACCGAGAAATGCCTGTCAAACCGGACAGGCTTCATCTGGCTAAAACCAGGCGATTTTCCCCTGGTATTCAACTTCCCGCACACCCACGAGAATGGAACTGATTCAGATCCCCGCATGGAGCGAATCCGTCCCAGGATTCTTACCCAGCCAGAATGAGGATTTTGACCGTAAGCCCCATCGACATACAAGCTTAGCGCCCGTCACAGCCTAACCCAACCCTTTGAGCATTCGGCTAAAAGCAAGGGGAGGGGGCATCTTACTCCGGTGCTCCAGTGCGCACCCGGGCCATTGCGTCCAGATAAAACTGCAGGTTATGCACGCTCGCCAGATTCGCCGCGAGTGGCTCGCCGCACTGGAACAGGTGCCGGAGATACGCCCGTGAGTACCGGTGGCAGGTCGAGCATTTGCAACCCGGATCGGGCGGGCCATGGTCCTCGGCGTAGCGCTTTGCGCCGATATTCAGCCGGCCCTCACGGGTGAAGAGCAGCCCATGTCGAGCCGCGCGCGTCGGCAGAACGCAGTCCATCTGATCCACACCCATGCGCGCGTACTCCACGATCTCGTCCGGATAGCCGACGCCCATCACGTACCGCGGCTTGTCGGCCGGCAGCAGTGCCAGTGTGTGCTCGATGATCTCCCGGGTCACCTCGCGCGGCTCGCCAACCGCAAGACCGCCGATCGCATAACCATCGAAGCCGCGCCCGTTATGCTCCATTGCCAAGAGCCGCTCCGCGCTCTCCGTCCGCAGCTCCGGAAACATGCCACCCTGCACAATGCCGTAGATCGCCTGCGTCTGCCCACCCATCTCCTCATGCCACGGAACCAGCGAGGCCTGCTGCCGGAAGTGCCGCAGCGACCGCTCCGCCCACGCGTGCGTCAGCCCCATGCTCGCCCGCGTCCGCTCATAGGTCGCCGGATGCTCCGTGCACTCGTCGAAGGCCATGATGATGTCCGCACCGAGGGCAATCTGCACGTCCATCGAGTGCTCCGGTGAGAAGAAATGCTTCGACCCATCCAGATGCGAGCGGAACTCGACACCCTCGTCCGTCACCTTGCGCAGCGCAGCCAGGCTGAACACCTGGAAGCCGCCTGAGTCTGTCAGCATGGGCCGCCGCCAGGCCATAAACCGGTGCACGCCGCCGGCACGCCGGATCAGCTCATGCCCCGGCCGCAGATACAGGTGGTAGGTGTTCGCCAGGATGATCTCCGCCCCGCGGCCGTCCGCGCCCAGCGTCTCCAGCGTGCCCTGCGGCACGGCCTTGACCGTTGCCGCCGTGCCTACCGGCATGAAGACAGGGGTGTGCACATCCCCATGCGGCAACCGGAGCACACCGCTTCGGCGGGTCCTGGTGAGGCTGCTATCCGCACCCGGATCCTCCTGCTTGAGAACTTCAAATTGCAAACTCATGCCTCTCTCATCGTATCGAGGCCTTGATTACGAGACGCTACCCGTTGCGGCTGCGTCCAAGATGAAATGACCTTCTCGCGCTTTTCCGCTGCCGTCACTCTCCTTGCATCTCTCATCCTGTCATCTGCAGGCCAGGCGCAGACCGGCACAGCGGCTCCGGCGAGAGCGACCAGCACACCCTACTCGGGCGACCTCTCTATTTTTGAGTATCCGGATCGCGCGAAGAAGCTGCAGATCGACCGCGTGATGGATATTCTGCACATCACGCCCGGTAAGGCCGTGGCCGACATCGGTGCGGGCGGAGGCTGGTTCACGGTGCGCGCGGCGGCCCGGGCTGGGGCAGACGGCAAGGTGTATGCCGAGGACATCAATCCGGAGTATCTGAAAGCAATCCAGGAGCGCGCAGCAAAAGCGGGCCTCAACAATATTGAAACAGTTCACGGGACCGTGGCTGATCCAAAGTTGCCGGCAAGCAGTGTGGACGCTGTTCTGTTGCTGAAGGTGTACCACGAAATTGCGGAACCGGAGGAGGTGATGCGCCGGGTCAGAACGGCGTTGCGGCCGGGCGCGCGTGTGGGCATCATCGACCGGAACGGCTCCGGCACAGACCATGGCCTCAAGCAATCCGTGCTGGAGCACGAGATGGCGGCAGCCGGCTTTCGCGAGATCGAGCATTACGACTTCACGAAAGCCGATGGCCAGGACTACTTTTTAGTCTTCATCGTTCGCTAAAGATACGCGCGCAGACATCAGCGAAGACCGCCGGCGAGCAGAACGGCTTCACCAGTGATCCAGAATGAGTCGTCCGAAGCAAAGAACACAACGGCCTTGCCGATGTCGTCGGGTTGTCCCACGCGCCCCAGCGGCGTCTGCTGAACCATGGCATCGAACATCTGCTGAAAGTCCGCGGTACCCTCCGTGGCGACCGGCCCAGGACTGATGCTGTTCACGCGGATCTTTTTCGAGCCAAGCTCCTTGCTGAGCGCAACGGTGATCGCGTCAACGGCACCCTTCGTGGCCGAATAGACAGAACCATTCGGCACGGCATTCTTTCCCACCAGGGAACTGATATTGATCACGGACCCGCCCTCCGCGGGGAACTCCTTTACCGCTGCCTGCGTCACCAGCAGCAGGCCGAGCACGTTCAGATCGAAATGCTTGTGGAAGTGGTCCGGCGTGATGGCTTCCAGCGGCCCAAACTCATAGATGCCCGCGTTATTGACCAGCACATCGATCTTGCCGAAGTGCCGTACCGTCTCGTCGACAAGCTTCGTGATCTCTTCCGGCCTGGCTACATTCGCGCCAAGTGCGATTGCTCTTCCGCCGGCGTCTGTAATCTTCGCAACGACCCGATCCGCACCCTCTTTTGAGCTTGCATAATTCACCACGACAGAGGCACCCTCCCTGCCGAGCTGCTCTGCGATCGATGCTCCGATGCCCTTGGACGCCCCTGTTACAAGCGCGACCTTTCCATCAAGCTTGCCCATTTCACCCTCCAGTCCATACTTTGATGGACATCAAAGAGATGGCTGGTGCCGGGAGATCGGTTCACAACTTTTCGACACATGTCGAATCATTGAGAAACAACGGTCTTCAATGCACTTACGTAAGTCTTCCACGCTTTCCGCTTAAGTGCGGCACGGACCGACTTACCCTCGCGCAGCGTCATGATGAGACCCGCGGCTTCCAGTTCACGGAGATGGTGGGACAGGGTTGCCGCCTTGATCTCCAGGCCTTCAAGGAGCTCAACACTCGATGTACAGGTACCCTCGGAGATGCGGCGAAGTACCGCGAACCGGTTCGGGTCGGCGATCGCGCGGCTGATAGCAAGTATGCCGTCGATCGAAAGCTCCGCCGGTTCGGAGTTCTTGTGTTTCGCTGCGGCCTTCTCTGCCTTCTTTTCCTTGGGCACAGGATCCCTCAAGTGAACGCTAGCATAGACGCGCAAGGAGCTGCGCGACGGTGCACTGCCGGGATGCATGCACCAGATCGGGCGCAATCTCCGCCAGAGGCTCCAGAACGAAACGCCGCCGGTGCATCTCGGGATGCGGCAGAGTCAGTTCCGCAGAGTTGACGATGAGATCACCATAGAGAAGAAGATCGAGATCAAGGGTGCGCGGACCTTTCGCAATCCCGTGCGAGCGGTCGCGGCCAAACTCCAGCTCCACCGCCAGAAGCTGACGCATCAGCTCAAGCGGTCGGAGTGAGGTCTCGAGGAGAGCTGCCGCATTGAGAAAAGATGGCTGGTCGAGGTAGCCGACCGGATCCGTTTCATAGAATCGCGACGCGGTCTGCACAGTCCCGAGCGACCCCAGGCGTGTCAACGCCGCATGCAGCGTGGCAGCCCTGTCGCCCAGATTGGTTCCCAGCGCGATAGCTGCCAGAGGCATGTGTTGCACTTCTCCCTGTGTTACGCGTGAACGCTGGCGGTGGTTGCGCTTCCGGTCAGGAGGCGCTGAGGCTGCCTAGGCGTGGGAGGCCACCATGGGCGTGAGTAGCTGCGCGGCGAGTGTGTCGCTCTCATCGAAGCCGCAGGCAAGCTCCCAGGCGGACCGGTCCTTAAGCAGCTTTCGCACGAGTGCTGTGTGCATGGCATGGCCGGCACGCTCTGCCACGACGCGGCCCTGGATGCGCCTGCCTGCCAGTGCGAGGTCGCCGATGAGGTCGAGCACCTTGTGGCGGACGAATTCATCGGCAAAACGGAGCGGCCCGTTCTGCACACGAGCGTTGCCGATGATAATGGCGCAATCATCGGTTGCGCCGCGAATCAATCCCATATCCCGAAGCATGGGCTCGTCCTCGCGAAAGCCGAAGGTGCGTGCAGGCGCAATCAGATCTGCGTAGGCACCTGCAGCCAGATCGCCCACAAAGCGCTCGCGCCCGATTGGCGATGGGAAGTCAATGGAATAGTCGATCTGATACCCATGTCCGGGATAGACCCCAATGAACTTGACGCCATGCTCCGTGTTCTCGGTGACTTCCACCGGCTTCAGGATGCGCAGGTACTCTCGCCGGCGACGCTGCTGCCGGAGACCGGAGCTGCGGAAGGCGTCGATGTAGGGGCGGGCCGAGCCGTCGAGGATGGGCACCTCCAGGTTGTCGAGCTCCACTATGACGTTGTCAATGCCGTAGCCGATCAGAGCGCTGAGAAGGTGCTCCGTCGTAGAGATGAGAACGCTCTGACGCATGAGCGAGGTGGCATAGGAGACACGCGCCACATTGCGGCCGTTCGCCGGGATCTCAAAATCGTCCAGGTCGACGCGGCGAAAGACAATGCCGGAGCCCGCCGGCGCGGGGAGCAGGCGCATGCTGACCGGTGCGCCAGAGTGCAGGCCGACACCGTGGAAGCGGACCGGCTCCGACAAAGTACATTCTGTATGGGGTTGCGCTGTCAGACGGGTGTTGCCTCCGGCAAGAGATCATCATGGCCCGGAACGTGCGCCTGAACCAGCGATGCATAGCAGAGTAACGCTCCATGCATCGTCGCTGGTGTGTCTTTTTTGACACAGGCTATCAGGAGGTGACGAACTCTGTTCCTTCTACTCGTGTATAGCCATTGCTACTTTATTTCGAGCTCGCTCAGTAGCTGACTCAGGCGCGCAAGGGGAAGGCCGACCACGTTGCTGTAATCACCCTCGATGCGCGGAATCCAGCGTGCCGCGCGGCCCTGAATGGCGTATGCACCGGCCTTGTCCATCGGCTCACCCGTGGCGACATAGGCGGCAATCTCCGCGTCTGTAATGGCGGCAACAAAGACTTCGGTGATTTCCGCTGCATACCGCAGGCCGGCCCGGCCGGCCACGGCTATACCGGTGACGACCTGGTGCGCGCGTCCGCTGAGCAGGCGCAACATCTCCTGTGCGTCCACGGCGTCCCGCGGTTTGCCTAGCAGCCTTCCATCGACAGTCACCGTGGTGTCGGCACCGATCACCATTGCATCCGGATGAAGCGCTGAGACCGCCCGCGCCTTTGTAACCGCAAGCCGCACTGTGTAAGCAGTGGGCGTTTCTTCCGCAAGCGGAGTCTCATCGATGTCCGCGGCGAGAACGCTGAAGACGAGCCCGATCTGTTGAAGGAGGTCGCGCCGCCGTGGAGAGGCAGACGCCAGGATCAGCCTCATGCGCCTGCCCCGTGCAACTGTGCTGCGGTCAGGCTGGGGAGGTGTGGAAGCGACGGCGGTGCAGGATCACAGCTCATGCCGTTGCTCAGCGAAACGCGCTTGCCCGCAACCGCGACGGTGCGCTCGCCGGGGATGATGATGCCGATCAGATTCATAGGATCGCTCGCGGCGAGCGTTACGCTGTCGTTCTGGGTCAAACTGCGCATGGCACGGAGGCTCTCCACGGCTTCGGGAAGCGCGAACTGCTCGCCGGAGAAGCCGGAAACGAAGCGTCCCCCGCGAATATCCCCGCGTGCCTCCAGCCGGCGCAGAACGCGCAGGAGGTCGCGCCACTTGGGGGCGTTACTCTCACGTGTGAGCAGGTCGCGGAAGACGACACCGTAACGCGCGAGCAGCATGCGCGCGGCGGATGTGAGAGCCGTTTCCTCCTCGCGGGCGCGTTCGGCGCGTGTGATCTCGCGATGCTCGTCCTCGGTAAAGAGGCACCAGCGGCCTGCGGAGGAGCGTGTGGCGCGGCGTGCGCCGTTTGCCACGGGCTCCGCGACCAGCGGCTTGCGCTTCGGGTCCATCATGATGCGGAGCTGGTCGAAGCCGTCCGCGCTCGCAAGGCCGGCGGTGGCAAGCTCCCACAGGGCGGATTGCACACCTGGTTTGGAGAGTACGCACATACGCTGCAGATCGCTTAGGAAGGAGGCACCGCGCTGCTGCAACGTATCGCGCACACACAGGGCCTCGGCCGAGAGCGAATGCGTGAGTTTGACCTCGTCCACGGACTTGTGTGCGAGGGCGGCCGGCAACCATTCCGCCGATTCGCGCACAAAGAATGTGATGGGCGCCATGTTGGTGGGGATGACACGGCGCGGCGCGGCACCACTGCCGGCAGACCAAGCGGGGTGCGGCGAGATGCGGCCCCAGCCAACCGCACCCGAAAGACAGAGCGCATCTAGAAAACGCGGATCGTAGTCGCGCACGCGCCCGGGCAGCAGGTTGCGCTCCCACTCGACGGCGGGTGCCTCGAATCCCTCGAGTTGCAATAGCGCTTCCAGCACGCCTTCCTCACCGGCGAGCTGCGTTCCAGCGGCGAGGTGCTGCCACCGGAGAAGCCAGCGCATAAAGACTGCGGGCGAGACGGCCTCGATGCTTTTCCGGAGATTGCCGAGCGTGAGGCGGTGTATACGCTGCAGAATGCGGCGCTCGCACCACTCGATAGCGGTGTCCTTCGCAGCGGGGCCATTGCCCTCGAAGATGCCGCGCATGGCCACGCCCTGCATCTCCATTGCGAGCAGTTGCGTGTGGATGGCGTTCAGGTCCAGGTCCAAGAGGTCCGCAACCTGTTGAGCGGTCGTGGGACCCAGGATCTGCAGGAGGCCCTGCGTGAGCAGACGGCAGGCTTCTTCGGCCTTCGACTCCATCGAGGGAACAGGGGGCAGGGCACAGGGATCAGAGATCAAGTTTTCGATGCCGGTCCTGTTCTCGGCTTTTCCATCCAGCGGCAAGACGGAGGGGTTTGCTTTCCTCTGACATAGCGCTTCCGCGTGCTGCAGACGCTCCGTGGCCACCCAGCATTCACGCCCGCCGAGAAGCATCCTCGAGGCGCGGCCATGCGACAGGAGGCGCTCCAGGAAAAGCGGCCAGTGGCGGCTCGCCTGGACGCGGTGCGCGTGGAGTTCTCCCCGGCAAGCGCTGTTCAACTTTCCATCAAGCTGCGAACGGAGATTAGCTTCGCGAACCTGGGGCACCCGGTCGGAAAGCTGTTCCCCGTTCCCTGCTCCCTGCTCCAGTTCGCTGATGAAGAGCGATGTGGGCAGGGCGATGCAGCTGAAGAGGAGATCATGCAGCTCGTGCTCGTCGCGCAGGTCCGGCCAAATCTCTGATCGTGTTTGCGCGATGGCCGCGGGATCGAGGCGGCCTGCCTCGCCAAGCACGGAGTCTGGAATCGTCCGGCGCAGCGACACGGCGCGCGCGCGGCGCTCCTCCAGGCCCGCCTCGTCCAGAAAGCTGTTCTGGTTCGCGTTCAGCAGCTCATGCGAGAAGACGGAAGGAATGGGCGTGTCCACGGCCAGGCATTCGATGGAGCCGTCGTGCATGCCACGCAGCACCTGCTGCAGGCCCTGCAAATCCATGGCCTCCTGCAGGACATCCTGCATGACCTCGCGCACGAGCGGATGATCGGGGATGACGATGTCGCCCTCGATCGTTTCGAAGCACGCCGCGGCCTGCGGGAACACAGAGGCGAGCAGATCTTCGCCACGCGTGCGCTGCACCTGTGGCGGCACCTTCTTGCCGCGGCTGAAGCGGAGGAGCTGCAGGGAGCGGTTGGCGGCCCAGCGCCAGCGCGTCTTGAAGATCGGAGAAGCGAGCGCCGCCTGCTCGAGCAGCTCCTTCGCGGTGCACTCGGAGAGAAAGTGGAAGACATCCGCGAGGGGAAAGCTGTGCTGCTCCGCCAGGCAGATGTTGATGCCGTTATCGGTGGCAGCGGCCTGCAGCTCATAGTTGAAACCGCGACAGAAGCGCTTGCGCAGAGCCAGGCCCCAGGCGCGATTGATGCGGCCTCCAAAGGGCGCGTGAAGAATGAGCTGCATGCCGCCGCCCTCGTCAAAGAAGCGCTCAGCGATGATGGTGCTCTTCGTCGGCACTGTACCCAGCACGGCGCGGCCGCTCACGATGTACTGCACAAGCTGCAGTGAGGCGGACTCGCACAGCGCGCAGCCCTCCATCAGCCACGTGCAGACGGCTGCGACACGGGGATCGTCCAGGCGGACGAGCTCGTGATGCACGCCCGCGGAGCGCGCGGCGATCTCGGCCCGCAGTGTCGCCACATGGTCCGAGAGCACGTCGGTGCGCTGCGGTGCCTCGCCGAACCAGAACGGTACGCTGGGCGGAGCGCCGTGCGCATCTTCCACGAGGACGCGGCCCTCCTTTTCCACCATGAGGATGCGCCAGCTCGCATTGCCAAGCTGGATCACATCGCCTGGGCCGCTGTCCACGGCGTAGTGCTCGTCGAGCGTGGCAATCTGCACACCCTCCGGCTGCAGGACGACGGAGTACACGGCTGTGTCCGGAATCGCCCCACCGTTCCCGATCGCCGTCATGCGCGCGCCGCGCCTCGGGTGCAACACGCCGGCGACCCCGTCCCGGAGCAGGTAGGCGCCATAGCGCCCACGCGAGTTCTCAATGCCGGTGTGCAGCAGCGCAATGAGCTCATCGAACTCCGCGCGGGACAGATCCCGGTAGGGATATGCGCGCGTGACGAGTGCGTAGAGCGCGCCCTCTTCCCACGGCTCCGCGGCACAGGCGGCGACGATCTGCTGCATGAGAATGTCGAGCGGCTTGGGCGGGATCTCCAGCCGGTCCAGCGAGCCCGAGCGCATGGCCTGGACGAGGGCCGCCTGCTCCAGCAGGTCATCGCGCGTCGTGGCGAAGAAGCGGCCCTTGGGCGTTGCACCACGCCAGTGGCCAGCGCGGCCCACGCGCTGCATGGCCGTAGCGACAGCGCGCGTGCTGTTCAGCTGGATCACCAGGTCCACCGCGCCGATGTCGATGCCAAGCTCAAGCGAGGCTGTGGCCACGAGCGCCTGAATCTCGCCTGCCTTCAGTCGCTGCTCGGCATCGAGGCGCAGGGCGCGGGACAGCGAACCATGGTGTGCGGCGACGTTCTCCGGACCGAGCCGCTCCGCGAGTGCGCCGCACAGGCGTTCCGTCATGCGTCGCGTGTTGGCAAAGATGAGCGTCGAGCGGTGCTCGCGGCACAGCTCCGCCATACGGTCAAAGACGCCGACCCACATCTTTGAGTCGCACACACTGCTGAGCTCGCTCGATGGGATCTCGATGGCAAGATCGATGGTGCGGCGTTGACCCACCTGGATGATGGTTGTCTTGCGCTGGTGGGCAGAGACACCGGTGAGAAAGTCCGCAACCAGCTCGATGGGATTCTGCGTGGCAGAGAGACCGATGCGCTGCGGTGGGTGTGCCAGACCGGCCAGCATGCCGCCCGGCGTGAGCCGGTTCTCCCCAGTGACCAGGGCATCCAGCCGCTCCAGCGTGAGCGCGAGATGCGCGCCGCGTTTGTCGTCCGCCATGGCGTGGATCTCGTCCACGATCACGGTATGCACACAGCGCAGGTTCTCGCGTGCCTTCGCGGAGGTGAGCAGCAGGTAGAGCGACTCAGGTGTGGTG
>CAXTSF010000044.1:0-5006 GCA_964246865.1 uncultured Terriglobus sp. | reverse complement strand
CCCGTGGCAGCGTGTCTCCCGTGCGCACGCCGGTGCGAATCTGCGGACACAAATAGCCGGCTTCCAGGGCAAGCGTGAGAATTTCGCGCAGCGGCTCTTCAAGGTTCTTCTGAACGTCGTTTGAGAGCGCCTTCAGCGGCGAAACGTATACCACCTGGGTATAGGGCGAGAGCCGTCCTGCAATGGCATCGATGACGAGCCGGTTGATGGCGACGAGAAACGCCGAGAGCGTCTTGCCGGAGCCGGTGGGCGCCGAGATGAGCGTGGCCTCGCCACGCAGGATGGCGGGCCAACCTTCCACCTGTGGCTCGGTCGGCGTGCCGAACTTCGCTGTAAACCACGCCCGCACAACCGGATGCGCCCAGCTCAGAGCATCGGCACGGGGCGGGCTCACAATCGGCATCATCACAGCGGCGGCCATGGTGCATTCTACCGCGGGCTGTTCGCCGCATCTTCGCCATCTTTGCTCGCGTTCCGCGTGAGCGACAGCTACGGCCGGCTGAACTCTGCGGCCTGCGCCAGGGTTACTTGCGGGCCAATCACCTTAAGGTCGCCACGTTGCATGTCCGTGTCCCGCGCCAGACTCTTCAGCATGAGGATCTTTCCGTTGACATGCACGGTGGCATGAATGGTCTTCCAGTGCTTCGTGTCCACGGGTTGGCGCAGCAACGTGAACTCTCCACCCTGGTTCACGCGCCCAAGCAGGCCAAAGCCGAACTCCACCGGCGTGGCAATATGCGCATTCAGCGCACACAGACGGTTGACCGGCTGCTTGAGGGTGACGGTGCCTTCCATGGCGTGCACCACGCGCTCCTCATAAGTGGAGGGCTGGAAAGACGGGTTGGGTCTGAAAGCGATGCGCGTGCAGCCGTCGCTCTCACCCGCAGGGGAGAGAATGAACGCCTTCGGCAGCATCTGCAGGAGGGCCGTCGCGTGCTTCTCATCGTCCTTGCGACTCTGGTTCTCCTTGCGAAAGATGTCGGGATGCGCAACCAGGTTTGCAATACGGCGATCCTCCGCCGCGGCCTCATCCGCGCTGAGCGGTTTGCCATCCACGGCCAGCAGACGCCGCAGGAGGCCGTCATCTGTCTCAACCACCTTTTCCTTCCACAGATGTCCGTTCGTGCGGGTTGAACGTTCCTCCGAGAGGAATACGAAGTGGTCGGGGTTGGTGTGCGCGGCGACCTCATTGGCGGCCATCACGGAGACGAGATTTGCCTCCTGCGCAAAGCCTGCCGCTGCGAAGCTGAGCACCAGTAATGAAGACAAAAGTAGCCAAGGATGCGGAAGCGGCAGCAAAGCAGCGCGAAGTCTCATGGCATTAAGACGCAGAAAGTCCGGCTTGAGTATCCCGTGTTGCAAGAAAGCGAAAGCGAAAACCGCAACTCGACCAAGCAGTTCCTACCCTTCCACCGGTTTGGATGGCTCAGGCTCTTCCATGACAGAGTCGAGCTCGCGCCCGGACACAAGGAGAGGAGGCCCACGCCCGGTTGCCTGGATGAAACCGGTGGCCAGTTAGAATGCGGAGACTATGGACATCTCTCGTGAAGAGCGTGCGCACAAGATCAAGGTCATCGTGTTCGATGTAGACGGCGTTCTGACGGACGGTACGCTCTGGTTCATTCCCACCGGGAAGGACGGCAATGGCGCGCCGGTCGCGGTAGAGACAAAGGGCTTTGCGGCACACGATGGTCTGGGTATGGCGATCGGCCGCATGGCAGGACTGCGCTTTGGGGTAATCACCAAGCGGCAATCGGATACGGTTGCGGTGCGGATGCGGGATCTGAAGGTGGAGTATGTCCACCAGGGCGTGCACTTTAAAGACAGGGCCATTGAGCAGATCGCCGCGGAAGCAGGCGTCAGCCTGGATGAGATCGCCTATGTGGGCGACGACATCATCGACCTGCCACCGATGCGCAAGGTGGGTTTTGCCGTGGCCACGTGGAATGCTCGCGAACAGGTGAAGCAGGCCGCGCACTACGTTACGCCGAGCGCGGGCGGCTACGGAGCCGGGCGGGACGTCATCGACTTTGTCCTGCAGTCACAGGACGTTCTGGATCGCACGATCGAACAGTACCTAAGCGAGCAGAACGTCGGCGGCGACATCGGTAGCGGCGGCATGTGAACGCCGGCGCAGGGCACGATGATAACGCTCGTTCTTGTGCGCATGCCACGCAAGGCAGGCGATGGACCGCGCTCCTGAGCGTTTCAGCAGCTACTCTACGCGGTGCCAGCCAAAGGTGTTCTCCAGGGAACGCAGTACCGGTGTGCGTATGCCCAGGAGCTTTCGCCCGAGCAGGAAGATGCCGTGGATCACGAGCACGATGACAGCGCCTGTGACGGTAGCCAGCATGCGGTGCAGCAGCACCTCGCGCGGCGGATTGTGCACAATCGCCAGCAGAAAGCAGATGTAACCGGTCAGGCAAGCCGCGAAAGCACCGTAGTTGACGCTGAGCAGAAGATACGAGCCGAACAGAAAAACCAGCACCAGCATGGACAGCACCTCGCCCCGGGGATGCACGGCAACGACCAGCAGAGTGCAAAGGACCACACCGACAAAAGTGCCTAGGATGCGCAGGATGACGCGCGTCGCGGTCAGGTTGAACTCCGGCTTGGGCAGCAGCATGGCCGTCATGCCGATCCAGTAGGCGCTGGCATACCTCTGAGCGCGGTACACCAGGATGGCTGTTACGGCTGTGATCGTCACACGAAGTGCGTACTGGAAGGAGGCGGATCCCCATGCCATCTGATCCCGCACAAACTGCAGCTTGAGCTTGGAGGGATCGAAGTCCGGACGGCTGAAGCGGCTCTGTGCCTCCGGGAATCGCCGGCGCAGAAGGAGGATGGCGCAGGTCTGCAGGAGGCCACCCGCAAGCACACCGGCACCGCGCAGAACTGCGGAGTTCACCAGGTCATGCGTGGTGCCCGGCGAGGATGGAGCGGCAGACGAGACTACCAGGAAGACGCAACACTGCTGCATGACCCATGCCGTGGCCGTGCTGATGGCGTTGCTGAGCCCGTACAAAAAGGCGAACACCGTGGCCGCCAGCAGGAGCGCCGTCGTGCTGTCGCGGCAGAGAGCCCCTGCGGTCGCCGAGATCGCGATGCCCAACGTGGCGAGGATCATGGGGCTGGACCGCCGGAAGAGCGGCTGCTGGAAGGAACCGAAGCCCACCGTTTGTGCGCCGCCGGCCATCAGCACAGCCGTGCCTGGATAGCCGAGAAGAACGCCTCCGATGAGGGGCAGCGCTACACCGGGCAGGCAGAGCAGGCTGTGGAACCACTCTCCTTTCGTCCAGTCGAACCGAACAAGCTGTTTCGTGAGCGAATCCGCCATGGCTCTTTAGTATCGCCTGCCGTTGCGCTCCCCTTGTCGGGAGTCCCTGTTTGACTCAGGCGTGGGACAGCACGGGAGGACAGCTCCACACGACCGGCGTTGCTTCCGGTACTGCTTTCTGCCCGCGCAGAAGCAGAGCCCGCAGCGCCTCGAAGCACTCCGGATCCAGCTTGTGCGGAACCTCGCTTTGGAGAATGGACAGCACCTTTTCGAGCGGGAGACCTTCGCGGTATGGCCTTTCCTCTGCCAGCGCACCGTAGATGTCCGCCACGGTCAGGATGCGCGACTCCAGGCTGAGCTCATCGGCCATGCGCCGGTGCGGATAGCCAGAACCGTCCAGCTTCTCGTGGTGCTGCCCTGCAATCAGGGCCACCTGCCGGAACGCCGGTATGCGCCGCAGAATCTCAAAGGTGAGCCCAGGGTGACCCTGCACCGCCTGCCACTCTTCCGGCGTCAATTTGCCCGGTTTATCCAGAATGCTGTTCGACACACTCAGCTTCCCGAGATCGTGCAGCAGCGACGCTCGATGGATCAACGCCCGCCGCTCTGCCGACAAGCTCATCTCTTCGGCGATGGCGTCCGCCGCGACTGCCACGCCAATGGAGTGCCGGTAGGTGAAGGGAGATTTCGCATCGACCACCTCCGCAAATGCCTCGCAGATCAGGTCGGTTCGGGTATTGTCCAGCCGCTCCTCTCCCGGGGGCGCCAGATCCAGAACCAGCCTGCGTGTTGCCGCTTCCGGACTGTTGTTCAGGCAGTCCATCCAGAGGCTTCCGCCAGCATGCAGGGAACAGGCCACACGGACCAGGTCAGGGTCGTACCATCGGCCGCTGCGATGGCGGAGCACATCGATCGCCCGAGCCTGCCCCCGTTCTGTGGCAAACACATCCAGGTGCTGCGCTATTGCACAGATGCGAGCGAGCAGCGGGATGGCGACAGCCCTTCGACGCTCCGGATATCCGGATCCATCCCAATGCTCGTCGAGATTTCGTACTGCCTCGGCAGTGTCGTTATCGAGCCCCAGCTTTCGGACGACGGATGCGCCGCGGTCGCAGCGCAATGAGATCATCTCTTCGTTATTGCTATGCTGCGTGGCGGCGATTTTTCCAATGCGCAGCACACGTTCAAAGGCGCTCGAACCGGGCAGCACGGTGTTCCACATCAGCGACAGTGTAGAAAACTTTGGCCTGTTGGGCTGCGTCCAGTCCTCCAGCTTGACTCCCGCCTTCACGGCCCGGTCGTCGCCACCGATGATCTGACACATGCGGGCAGCATTGCTGCTGCAGCCCACATCCTTGAGCAGAAGAGCATAGTAGAGACTTCGCAGCTGATCGGCTGGCAGACCGAGGCATGCCGCTATTCGCATCCCGAGCAGGCAGGTTCGAAGGGCGTGCCCGCTCGCGGCACCTTCGGTCAGGTCCAACGCGAAGGAAAGGGCAGATAGGATCTCCGGCAGCGTGGGAGAGTATCGGCATACGCTGCGTGAAACGCTCTACCACTTTCGATGAATCCTTCAGCGCATGCGTGACAAACCGATCTTTGTGTGGCCCCTCTCTCCGAGGGACCACACATGAAGCGCTCGATGCAGAGCCGAAGGTAACTTATGCCTGCTTCTTCACCGCTTCCTGGTTCACCTGCCGCTCGCCAATCTGCGTGAACTTGTCATCTC
>CAXTSF010000043.1:13728-17410 GCA_964246865.1 uncultured Terriglobus sp. | reverse complement strand
CGCCTACACCGCGGCCAATGAGGTGCTGCCACAGGCCGAAGCCAAGCCACCCTCACTCTTTCTGCTGGACATTATGGTCCCGGGTGGAGACGGCCTGGACCTGTGCCGCCGTCTCCGGCTGAATCCGACCCTCAGTTCGGTGCCGATCATCTTTCTAACGGCACTGGCGACGGAAAGCGATCGCGTCCACGGCCTGGAACTGGGGGCGGACGACTACATTACCAAGCCGTTTGGTACGCGGGAGCTGGTGGCTCGCGTCAAGGCTGTTCTTCGCCGTTTTGAGCGGCCGGAGTCGCCGGACACATTGCGCTTCGGAGACATCGAGATCGACGGCGGAGCCATGCAGCTGCGGGTTCGCGGGGAACTGGTGACCACAACGGCAACCGAATTCCGCCTGCTCGACTATCTGGCACGGCACCCCGGCCGCGTGTTTTCGCGCGATCAGCTGCTCGATGCCGTGTGGGGCGACGCCCGCTTTGTGACACCGCGTTCCGTTGACGTCTACGTGCGCCGTATCCGGGAGAAGATCGAAGACGATGCGGAGAACCCGCGCTACCTGAAGACCATGCGAGGCGCTGGGTATCGCTTTGAACGTGCCGGCAAGATCGCGACCGATTCCCAGGACGTGGAGTTGTAGATTGGTCTGGTGAGACAGCCTTCCATCTCCCTGATCGCGCTGCTGATGTTTGTCACCCTGGCTTCCGTGGGTGTTCTGCTGCCGCGCATCGTTGCCGGCCGCCTCTTTTCCTATCTCCTGCTCCTCATCTTGGCAGCCGGCTTTGCCGCGCTTCTGCGCTTCCGGTTACTGCGAGAAGCATCGGCGCTGCGCCGGGCTGTTGCGGAGCTGCCGGTGCACACGGAGGTTTCGGTCAGCAGCGAGTTCATTGACCTTCCGGCGGAGATCGAGCGTGCCGCCGAAAAGACAGAGATGCAGTTCCGCAAGCTGGAGGAGGGCCGCCACGAACTGGAGGCGCTGCTTGAGGGAATGCAGGATGCGGTTGTCGCCATCGATTCCGCGGCGCGCGTCCAGTGGAGCAACGCACATATGCAGCGGCTGATGAGCAGCGACAGTATAGGTGGCTCGATCCGGCTTGGCCGCGCCCTGGTGCATACGCTGCGCGACCCCGTTCTGCTGGGAGCCGTGCAGACGACGCTGGAGCAGCGGGTCGTTACCGAGTGCCGCAGTGAGACTTTGCTGCCAGGAAGGAGCTTCAGTGTGAACGCTTCTCCTTTGCCCGGTGGCGGAGCGGTTCTTGTGCTGCATGATATCTCCCGCGCCGAAGCCGTCGAGCGTAATCAGCGCGATTTCGTCGCAAATGTTTCTCACGAGTTACGGACACCACTCACCTCCATCGTGGGCTACGTCGAGACGCTGCTGGAGCACGAGATGCTCGGCCCGCAGGCCTCCGAGTTTCTGAAGACGATTCTCAAAAACGCGACGCGCATGAATCGCCTGACCGAAGATCTGCTTGTGCTCGCGCGCGTCGAGGACAGGGAAGGCCAGCTGCACCGTGAGCCGATCCAGGCGGATGCCTTGCTGCGGGATGCACTCCGCACCGTCTCCGGCACTGACTACGCGGATCAGGTTCAGTTCGAGGTGCGTGAGTCCACGCACGCCACCGTGTTTGCCGATGAGCACGCCGTGCTTCAGGTGCTCGGCAATCTGCTGGAGAACGCTGTCAAGTATGGTTCGAAAGAGTCGGGAGCAGCCTCACGCGTCGTTCTTGGCGCGAAGCTGCTGCCGGAGCCGGAGCGTGCGGTTGAGTTTTGCGTTCAGGACTTTGGCGCGGGTATCGCCTCGGAGCATCTGCCCCGTATCTTTGAGCGCTTTTACCGCGTCGATAAAGCCCGGTCGCGCGAAAGCGGCGGCACCGGGCTCGGTCTCGCGATCGCAAAGCATATCATTGAGGAGCACGACGGGCGTCTCTGGGTTGAGAGTGATCTCGGCAACGGCAGCACCTTCCTATTTACCCTGCCAACAGATGCCTGAGTGGTGCAGATCACTGCACCAAAGATGTATTTGGCGTTGACCGTCCGTTCATGTGTACTACCTATAGTCAGCTAGGCCAGCCACGCACGTGCACTGTGCCGGAACGCGCAGATAGGCTGTGTATGGGCGCGCAAATCTCCTCCTCTTAGTCTCTTGTCCACGGGACAAATCTCTTCCGGCGTTCAAAACCATTGCTGCTGACTCTATACGGGAGCTGTTCAGGAAGTGCGAATCAGATTTCATCAGTCTCTCGACGAACTCAAGGAGAAGCTGCTTGTCATGGCAGGTCTGACAGAGCAGGCGATCCAGCGTGCCATCGAGGCCTACCGAACGCGCGATCTCGCGCTGGTCGATCTGGTGCGTGTTTCAGAACCCGCCATCAACCGGCTCGAACGCGAGATCGATCAGACTGCGATGGATCTGCTTGCCATGGAACAGCCGATGGCGATCGACCTGCGCCTGATTCTCTCCGTGATCCGCATCAACTCCGATCTTGAGCGGGTCGGCGATCTCGCCGTCAACATCGCTCTTCGCGCCCGCGAGATGACAAAGTTGGCAAACGTCGATCTTCCTGTGGACATTCCAAAGCTCGGCACGCTGGCCGCCGCCATGATTCGTAAGTCGCTGGAGGCCTTTATCGACGGGGATGCCGCGCTTGCGGAAAGTGTGCTGCGGCTGGACGATCAGGTGGATGAGATCAACAAGACGGCCTTTCAGGCACTCTCAAACCTGATCAAGCGTCAGCCTGAACTCACGGCGCAGGCACTGAACGCCATCATCATCGCTCGCAACCTGGAGCGCGTGGGAGATCATGCGACGAATATCGCAGAGGATGTCATCTTCTGGGTGCACGGGCGGGACATTCGCCACAGTATCGTCGCTGCCTCCTGATGGGGGTGCGGTCTACGAGGAGGCAGCGACGTACGGCCAGCTGACCAGCCTGTCAAGCAGCGGATAGTAGAGAGCGAGCATGGCCGGCGTGTCTGGCGGAAACGGCGCGAGCCGCACCTTCGCATAGCGCTGCAGCTGTGCCGCGTACTGCGCCTGTTCCTGTTGCAGAAACTCCTCCACAGATCTCCCGGAGGGTTCCGATGTCTTCAGATCGACAATCCAGAGCATGTCTGACCCCTGGCTCAAGGGAGCAGCGCCCGCGAG
Organism: uncultured Terriglobus sp.; assembly: GCA_964246865.1. GTDB lineage: Bacteria > Acidobacteriota > Terriglobia > Terriglobales > Acidobacteriaceae > Terriglobus. Next base: position 14,265 of record CAXTSF010000043.1, on the reverse strand, counting down.
GAAGGTGCGGTCCAGCCGGACGAGCGAGGGCGCCAGGAGGCCGCCAACGGCCTCAGCTCCGGCAACCAGAGCGCTCTCGCTGGCGGCATCCGCATGTGGCCAGAGCAGCCAACGGCCTTCCGCACTGCGTACCATGCGCGTGAGCGCGTCCATCACTTTCAGCGTCAGCGCCGCCGCCTGTTCGCGGGGCAGACCGCCAAGGCGCAGATGGCTGTGCACGGCAGGCTGCCAGCCCGGCAGTTCCGATTCGAGCTCCGAGAAGGCGTGCTCGGGAAAGAGCGATGCGGCGGCGGCAATCTCCCGAGTCATGCGTTCGACAAAGGCGTGTACCGTGCTTCCGAAGCGCCTCGCCGCGAAGGTGCCTTCCGGCCTCACGAGCGACCCTTGTGATGCCGGTGGGGTCCCGCCGGCGGAAGCGTATCGAGAGACTGTTCGGAGTGCCGGGCGCACATGGAGGTGCAGGGGCAGGCGCTCCAGTCGCGGTCGCCTGGGGTATCCTCTGAAGTCTTCGGTTTCCGCCTCTGCCCGCAGTGAGAT
>CAXTSF010000043.1:3154-13718 GCA_964246865.1 uncultured Terriglobus sp. | reverse complement strand
GTGAGATGCCAGCGGGCAACCGATCCTCCTCCTCCGTTTCTACAAAGACCGGCGCGGTGGCGGCGGCGAAGACAGGTTCGGCAGCAGGCCAGGCTGCACGGAGCAGAGTTCCTTTCCTGCGCGGTATTTCACCATTCCTGTTGGCCATGGGCGAGGCAAACAGGTGAAGCCCCCGTCTGGCGCGGGTCGTAGCCACATAGAAGACCCTCTTGATCTCTGCCTCTTCCCGCCTTTCCCGGATCTTGCGGATGAAGTCACCGAGTAAGTTCTTCGCTTCGCCCTTGCCGGTGATTGGTGCCAGCAAAATCTCCCGGCTGCCATCCTGCGCGCGGGTAGACAGCTCCGCCCAGTTCAGCAGAGGCGTCTGTACACGGCCGCTGCCTTTATGCAATCCGGGAACAAGCACCAGATCCCACTCAAGTCCTTTCGCCTTGTGGATCGTCATGACGTCGATGGCACCGGGAGCGCGGCTTGCCTCCGCGTAGAGGCGTTGCAGCTGCTCTTCGAGAACCGTGCGCGAAACCGGTTCCGGCATGGTTTCCAGCAGGCGGAAGTAGCCGCGCACATTCTCCCGCTCCGCTTCGCCGAGGCAGAGAGGCCCACCGAGCGAGTGCCATGTGCGCTCAACCCAAGCCGCCAACCTTCCCCGGCCACGCTGGCGCAGAGCGTCGTCGAGCACGTCCATCGTCCGCTCCAGCCGTTGCCGGCCTTCAGCGGACAGAGCCATGCCGCGCTCGCGCAGACACCGCGGCAGGATCTCCCGGCGGTGTTCAGCATGATCGCCGGCCGAGAGGATGTGCAACTCCCCCAGGCCAAGCCCGCACCACGGCGCACGCAGAACGGCAAGCCACGCCGTGCGATCGCCGGCGTGCAAGAGCGCGCGTGTGAGGGAAACTGCATCGATCACCTCCTGTCGCTCGGCCAGAGCCTCCAGTTCAACGGCGCGGAAGGGAATGGACTCCTCTGCCAATGCCTTGACGACCGCGGCCACGTGGGTGCGTGCCCGTGTGAGCACGGCGATCTGCCAGGGCTTGGTGCGGCCCGCGGGAAGAGGCATGGCACGCCAATCGTGGATCGCAGAAGCGATCGCTTTGGCCTCCTGCTGGTCGGCACGCCGCCGCAAGCGGGTTCGCAGGACCCTGTCGGAGACAAGCGGCAAGCTGTCCGCGTGCCACTCGCACCCTTCTCCCTCCCCGGCCGGCAGGACCGCCGCCGCGGGTGTATAGAGCACCGCATCCTCTTCATCGGAAGAACTCGCAAAGATGCGCTCGAAGGCTGTGTTGAACTCGCGCACCAGCAAAGCACCGGAACGGAAGTTTGCTGTCAGATGCAGGGGTTCCGCATGAAGCACACCGAAGCGGCCGGTCTGCATGCCCCGGAGAAAGCGCTCCACCCTGGCCTGGCGGAACAGATAGATCGACTGCTTCGGATCGCCCACCAGGAAAACCGTGCGAGCGGAGTTGGCCCATCCCGCCGTGATGCCTTCCAGGAGCTCGTACTGGCTCGAAGAGGTGTCCTGCATCTCGTCGACAAGCAAATGCTGGATCTCAGGAGTGCCTGCCCGGGTTCTCCCTCCTGCGTCCCGGTGTGTCCGCAGCACCTCTCTTGCCGCCAGCGCCTGCTCCGGAAAGTCACACACCACCTCGGCCGTGAAGATCTTGCGCAACTCCGCATTGGCCTCGCCCAGCAGCCGAAAGAGTGCCTTCGCCACGCGCCACTGGTTGGCGGGATACTCCACGGGCGGCAGGCAGCGCACCGCGTCCAGCATGCCGTACAACCTGTCGTCCATGCTCAGCTCGGCAACAATCTGCTTGAGCCGTTCCTGAAGCTTCTTGTCAGAAGTAGCACGAAGATGGTTCGGCGCGAAACTCTTCCGCCAGGTCTTTTCTGTAAGCAGCAGTTTGGCCATCAACAGCCAGTGGTCCACATCGGACGCATCCACGCCGGGCACTCCCATGCGGTGCGCACATGGGACAAAGAGATTCGGCTCATCTTTATAACCCTCCGCCTGTGCCAACGTGCGCAGAACCTCTGAAAGCTCCTCCAGCGCCCACTGCGGAAAGCGTGCGTGTAACTCTGACAGCGCGGCGCATACGGCGGAGCGCAACGACTCCTGCAGCTTCGGCAGCACCTGCGCATCCAGCAGAGCGTCGTTCAGATCTGACTGGAGCGGTAGCAGGCCTCCCCATTGTTCGCGGGTTTTCAGCATTTCCGCCAGGAGCCGCTCACATTCGGCCAGATCGGCATCACGATGCAGCAGCACTGTTCGGATTGCCGCATTCAGCGAAGCATCCGGTCCGCCGAGCCGCAGCAGCACGGCTCGCGCTGCCCGCCGGTAGAACTGATCGGCGTTCTCGACGGGAGAGGCAGCTCCGATGCCGCCCGCGAGCAGGGGCGATGCCCCGGCGAGTGCTCCCGCGAAGGAATCGATGGTCCGGATGTTGAGCCGGTGCGGCTGCTCCTTCAGGCGCCATCCACGTAGAGTCTCCTGTTGCCGGACAGCCTGCGCCAGGGTCAGTGTCAGCGTGACGAAAGGGAGTGACCCGGTTCTGTCGAACGGGCCTTCTGCCGCGTCCAGCGCCGCAAACACGCGTTCTCGCATCTCAGCCGTGGCCTTATTGGTGAAGGTGAGTGCAAGGACCTGCTCAGGCTCATCCACCGTGGCCAGCAGCTTGAGATACCGCTGAATCAGCAGGCCTGTCTTCCCGGATCCGGCGGGTGCTTCCACTATCCATGACCGGGTGATGTCGAGGGCTTGCTCCCGCGCCTCCCAATCCGGCGGCCGATCCGTGCTCTTCTCTTCTTCTTGTGTTGGTAAGAGCTCCAGGTTCACGAGGCAGTGTCCTCATCCTGGTAGTCATCCTGTTCCAGAACCGCGGTCAGGGCTGCTGGATCCAGCCGGCAGAGCGGACGTTGTGAGCAGTGCTTGCAGGTGACTGGGTATTCCTTGGGATCGACGGAAGCGTCGCCGTCCGCGAACTGCCGGGCGAGCCCGGTCAGCACCACCCCCCAGCGGAGACGCTGCTCCGCAAAGTCGGTGTCTGGCTTATGCTTCCTGCTGTCCGGCAGAAGTGGGCTCTTGCACGGCCAGCCATCCAACCACAGGTCGCCTGCGCGAACGCTGGCGAAGGCCACGGCACCGACGTCTGGCATGCCCGAGGCGACGGCATACATCGGCAGCTGCGGCTCCTCCGGGCGATCGCCGTCCCAATCCGTCAATTGCACCTTGCCTGTCTTGTAGTCGATGAGAACCGTCGCCGCATCCTCGCCCTTGCCGACGCGGTCCACACGATCGACCCGTAGATCGACGCGTAACGGCCCCAGGCGCACGTCTTTGACGCTCTCTTCGATCTGCACCACCTCAAAGGCCGGCCGCGCCGCTTCCTTGTCCAGCCACCTGCTCACGATTCGGAAGAGGCGCTCTTTCTGCACGGCGACGTACTCTGCCTCCCACGGTTCCTTGGGCACCGCTCCGAAAGCCTGATCGATACATTGCTCAAGGAGGCGGTCACGCCGGTTCTGACCATCCTCGTATTCCCCCGTGCTTGCCAGCAAAGCGGCGTGGCTCCGCATGTCGCGCCAGAAGTGTTCGAGAGTTTTGTGAACCAGGTTGCCACGCTCACGCACGTCCAGTCCCAACGGTCCCTCTTCCACTTCGCGCGAGAACAGCCGCATCTCGGAGAACGCGCGAAAAGGGCAGGCAGCCTGGTTTTTCAGGATACTCACTCCGCCGCGCACAACGGCATCCGGCAGCGCTGGCACCGGAGAAGTGTCTTCCACGTTTTCGAGCTGGAGACGAACTGCTTCAGCGACTCTGACCTCCGCCGTCTCACGTTCGAGTTGTGAGAGAGCAAGAATCTCTGCCGACGGACGTTGCGCGCCCTCGTCACCGGTTTCCGCATAGCTGAAGCGGACCTCCGATGCGCTTGCGGCAAGCCTTCGCGTCCTTTGCGACACAGCTTCCCCATCGCGCACGCCGTCGGCCCCGGGCATGCCAAACTTCCTCTGCAGCTGCAGGGGAAGCAGCGGATGCATCGTCTGCCGCGAGTTCCAGCCAGCCTCAGTCCCATGCAAAAACCACAGTGCATCGGCAGAACTGCCCGCTGCTTCTGACGGCGTCATTACCTGCACAGGGACGTCCGTATTTTCACGTGCGAATCGCGTCGTCGCGCAGCACTGCATCAGCCTCTGCACAAAACCTGCATAGCTGCACTCTTGTTCAACAAGATCCAGCGAAGCCAGTTGATCCAGCACTTCATCCCAGCGCTGCCCCAGCTGAAACTCCTCGCTGGTGCGGGTTCGCGTGCCCGGCCATCCGGCTTGCTGCAGCAGATCGCGCGCGCTCTCCCCCCAGCGGGCGAAGCTGCGTGGCTTGCCCAAGGATCTCGCCTTTTCCGCAAGTTCCTGAAGCCGCTTTGCGAATGCTGGTCTCCTTGCGCCGCATTGGCTCGCGGTCCCGGTGATCGACATCTCCGCCCGATGCAGCTTCATGGAACGCAAGACAAAGGCATCGATCGCGGCACCGTCCATCTCGTCGTCCACCAGGGTCATATAGGGACTGAGCAGAAGAGCGCTGATTTCATCGGAACGCAGCGGTCCCGCCAACCAGCGCAGCATGCGCAGCGCATCCGCAACCATCCGGAGGTCGGTCAACGGACGGCCCTCCGCGATGTGCCACGGAACCGTGCCCTCATCCCGTCCGACATCCTCGAACTCCGGAGCCACTACCTCCCGCAGCACTCGCTCAATCTCCGGCGCGCATGCAGGGAGGTCAGGGACGATGAGCGCAATTAGAAGATCGCTTCGCCGGTCGAGTTTCTGCCGTACCCACTCAGCACACGCCTGCATCTCGGAACGAATCTCCGGCGCGGCTACCAGCACCGGTGCCTGCACGGAGAGACCCTCGTTGGCATCCATGGCTGTCACTGCACATCCGCGGCTCTCCAGAGCACGCACCAGCGCCTGCTGCGAGGGCAGTAATTGGTCAAAGCCGAAGAGAATAAACTCCGCAGCGGGCCTCCACCGGCCTCGCTTGAGGCGAATCGCTACGGCCAATGCCGCTTCCAGCTCCGCCGCCGGGAGAAGGCCCTCAGCCTTGCATCGCTCGCCAAAGCTGCGGAGCCAGCGGCCAAAGGTCTGAGCGTCCCCGGAGGCGGAGTGCAGGTATGCGGGAAGCCGGTACAACGCGAGGAAGTTTCCCAGCAGACGATGCGCCTTGGCGCACATCGCCGGCAGCGCGCCCGATTGGGTCAGTCCCGGCGTACTCTGTTCGGCGATCACGCTCTGCCACAGCGAGCTTTCCTGCACATTGTTGAGCAGCACACGGTCATCCTGACCCGCAATCAGCAGCTCCGCCCATGCGGCAGCGGTCCACGCGGACCAGGGCATCACCGCGGCAGGAGCCCAGCTCCCCTTCCCCTCGGCGGCACGGTTGCCGTTGAAAGCGGCAGCGATGCAGCGGGCCACCCGCTGGTTCGGTGTCAGAACCACTCCACCGCGGAGCATGGTCGCCTCCATGGGAGCGGGAAGGGTCGTCGAATGCCGGGACAACATTTCTCCTTTTATACGCCTTCCGCGGGTCTGGAAATCCCGTTCGATCTGCGCAAAAGATTCATCGCAAGCAGCAGGGCAATGCCCATCAAGGGCAGCAGCAGGCCGATCCGCAGCGAACCCGTCCAGCGCGAAACCGCGCCCACCAGCCAGGGGAGTGTGGCCGCGCCAATCGCCGATGTTGCGATGATCTTGCCGGCCTCGCCCGCGGTGGCACCCTCGCCCACGATTACGGCAAAGACGAGCGGGAACCACGGTGCCAGGCTGATGCCCACCAGGGCCGCCCAGAGCGAGATGGAGAACGAGCCATGCGCATTCGTGAGCGCCCAGACAGAAATCGCCCCCATACAAAGGGATGCACGAAGAACGGTACGCTCACGGAAGCGCAGCAGAAGCAGGGAAACAGCCGCGCGGCCTGCGGCTATGCCGAGCCAGAGAACCGCGGTGCTCCAGGTGCTGCGGCTGAGTGCACCGCCACCATAACGTGTCTCGAAGGTGGTCAGCCAGCCGCTGATGCTGGTCTCGACGCCGCCGTAGATCAGCAGCAGCGTAGCGAAATACGCGAACACCGGCCACGGCAGAGCGGCCCCGCCTGACGCTGAGGCAGCGGAATACCGCTCCTGCTCCCGCCGCGCTCGATCGCGATTGCCCCAGCAAAGCGCAAGTCCCACGGCGAACAGCAGCGCAACCGCCAGGAGCACCGGTTGTGTTGAGAAGCGGCCCACCATTTGGCCAAGCGCAAAGGGCGCAGCTACCGCGCCGAGACTCCAACTGAGATTGAGCAGGTTCAGGGCTGATCCACGCCGGCCCGCAAACCTGCGGGAGACCACCAGGTTGATTGCGGTAAGCGTCTGGCCGACACCGAAGCCGAGCGGAAACAGCGCAAGCGCAAGCAGAACGGGTGTTGCCCTGGCACCCGCACAGAACGCCAGCAGCGTAAATCCGAGCAGTGCCGCGGCATACCCGCGCAGCACACAAAACCAGAGCCGCGCGTTCGTGGTGGATCCGCCCAGCAACGATCCCAGGAACTGTGCCGCAAAGAGCAGGCCGCTGCCGCTGTCAGAGGTGTGTGCCGCTGCAGCCAGCGCGGGCAGAATGGGCCCCAGGAAGACTGTGCCGAAGCCGGTAAGCAGCATGCTTCCATGGAGTAGAAGAAGCGGTGGACCGACCTGAGTTGTCCGTGTTCTTGCAGGCATGGCCGATCTCCGGCGACCCTCGTCCGAAGTGGCCGCGCCTCCACCCTACTATGGTCCCCTCCTCGCCGTACTATGGAGAGATGGCAACTGTGAACGATCGAAAACGTCTGTCCGCGCCTCGATGGATGACGCTTCTGTTCGGCTGCGCCATGCTCCTCTCCGGGATAGGGGGATGCAAGCGCTCACGGGAGGATCTGGGGAAGGACGTCAAGACCTATCCCATCCGTGGCAAGGTAATCAGCACCGATACGCAAACAGGTGAGGTGACCCTGGCGCACGAGGCGATCCCGGGCTTTATGGAGGCCATGACGATGCCCTACCGGCTTGCGGACCGGAATACCATCTCGGAGATCCATCCCGGTGATCGACTGAACGCTCGCCTGCGCGTGCAGGTGAACCCGGAGGGTGACGTCCATAACGCCTTCCTCGATGAGGTGGTGATCACAAGCCAGGCCAAACCGGACTACAAGCCAACGGTGCAATATCACGTACCTGCCCCTGGCGATGCCGTACCGGACTTCAAGCTGACCGATCAGGACGGCCGTCGCATCCACCTGGGGCAGTTCAGAGGCAAAGCTCTGCTGATCACCTTCATCTACACGCGCTGTCCGCTCAGCGATTTCTGCCCGAAGATGAGCCGGAACTTCGCCGAGATCCACAGGGAGTTGCAGAGGGACAAATCCCTCAACGACCGCACCGATCTCCTGTCGATCTCTTTCGATCCGGTCTACGACACGCCTGCGGTGCTGCGGTCCTATGGGGGTGCGTATACCGGGCAGTACACCAATGAGCGTTTCGGACACTGGCAGTTTGCGGTACCGGATGAGAAGTCGCTGGCCGCGATGGAACAGTTTTTCAACGTAGGCGTAACACCGGGGGACAGCAACTCACTCAACCACTCCCTCTCCACAGTCCTGATCGACCCTGCCGGCAAGATTGCAGCCTGGTACCCGACCAACGACTGGAAGCCCGCGGATCTGGTCGCCCGCATGCAGAGCCTCATCTCGGCTCCCGTGGAGCCCGCCAAGGCAGGCGGCGGCAGCGTGGCTGCTCCCGGCGACGGAGCGCAGTAGACTGGAGCTAATCGTTATGGCAAACCTCACCATTCGCTTTGGCGTGCTCTTGATGCTTCTGGGTGCCGCCTTCTTTTTCATCACGGTGCCGCACGCGCCCACGTCGCTGATCCCGCTCTTCTTCGGTCTCATCCTCGCGGCACTTGGTCTGGCTGCGCGCACCGAAGACACGAAGCGGCGCATGCTGTTCATGCACATCGCCGTTACCGTGGGCCTGCTTGGCTTCCTCTTTCCGTTTATCCGGTCCGTCAAGGGTGCTGTGACCCTCATCCAGGGCGGCACAGTAGCGCATCCTCTCGCGGTGGAAGAGTCCATGTTGATGGCCCTGATCTGTCTCGTCTTTACCGGCCTGTGTGTCCGTTCCTTCATCACAGCGCGTCGCGCCCGCATCGCATAACGCACGACGAAAGCGTCAAAGCAGCCTTTGGAGGAATCAAAGACTGTATGGGATCTTTTGGAACCTCCTCACTTGGCGGACACAGTGCGCGCAGCGCCGAGCGACCCTCGCGTAACGTTGCCCGTGCCGCTACGGCAGAGATGACGGCCGCCAAGCCGAAGCCGGAGTTCAAGCGCGTCTGGCCTGAGATCCAGAAGCTGATCCGTCCGCGGCGTGCTCTGCTCGCGATCTCATTCTGCATCATGATCGTCAACCGGCTGAGTGGTTTGGTTCTGCCTGCCTCTACCCGGTATCTCATCGACGACGTCATGAAGCTTCACCATGTGGAGCTTCTCCCGAGAATCGTCGGACTCGTTGTGGTCGCTACGATTCTGCAGGGCGTCAGTTCGTACGCGTTGACACAGCTGCTTTCGAAATCCGGCCAGAAGCTGATCACGGAACTGCGTATGAAGGTGCAGCAACATATCGGCAGGCTGCCGGTTGCCTTCTACGACAGCAACCGCACGGGCACGCTTGTCGCACGAATTATGACGGACGTGGAGGGTGTACGGAACCTGATCGGCACCGGTCTGCTCGATTTCGTCGGCGGCCTGCTCACGGCCACATTCGCGTTCTGCTACCTCGTTGTGCTTTCAGTCAAGATGACGCTGTTACTCTTCTTCATCCTGATCCTGTTTGCGCTTGTACTGCGCCGCGCCTTTAAGACGATCCGGCCCATCTTCCGGGCGCGCTCCAAGATCAATGCCGAGGTGACCGGCCGCCTCACTGAATCACTGGGTGGTGTGCGCGTAATCAAGGGCTACCACGCCGAGGAGAGTGAAGCGAGGGTCTTTGCTCACAACGTCACGCGGCTCCTGGACAATGTCATCAGCTCGCTGACAGCGCAGTCGGTTATGTCACTGGCCTCGACGGCCGTGCTCGGCGTCGTAGGTTCGCTTGTGATGTATTTCGGTGCCAGGCAGGTGGTTGCCGGCAGCCTGACGACGGGCGGCTACGTGACGTACACGATGTTTCTTGCCTTCATGATCGCGCCGGTCGCGCAGCTTGTCTCCATCGGCACACAGATCACGGAGGCGCTCGCAGGCATGGATCGCACCGCCGAGATCCTGGGGGAGACCGAAGAAGATGCCGACCCGGCACGTGCGGTCACATTGCCGCTCCTGCAGGGCGAGGTCGCTTTTGAGCATGTTGGTTTCGAGTACGAGGCGGGGAAGCCGGTCCTGCATGGCATCAGCTTCAATGCCCGTCCCGGCACGGTCACTGCTCTGGTCGGCTCCTCCGGCTCGGGCAAGTCCACCATCATTTCGCTTGTCTGCGGCTTCCATACCGCAAGCAGCGGGCACGTCTTTGTCGATGGTGTCGACCTGGCGACTGCCAAGCTTTCGAGCTACCGCGCGCAACTCGGCGTCGTTCTCCAGGAGACTTTTCTCTTTGACGGAACCATTCGCGAAAACATCCTCTTCTCCCGCCCCGAGGCGACCGAAGAGGAATGGCGCGAGGCCTGCCGCATTGCGCGCGTGGACGAGTTTGCAGAGCGCTTTCCGGAGGGATATGACACCATCGTTGGCGAGCGCGGTGTCAAACTCTCCGGCGGGCAGCGTCAGCGGCTCTCGATCGCACGCGCCATTCTGGCCGATCCACGCATCCTGATCCTTGACGAGGCCACCAGCTCGCTCGACTCTGAGAGTGAGGCGATGATTCAGCATGGCCTCGGCTTCCTGATGTCCGGCCGCACCACCTTTGTTATCGCGCACCGCCTGTCCACCATCCGCAACGCCGACCAGATCCTCGTCATCGAGCAGGGCAACATCGTGGAGCGCGGTACACATGCAGAGCTGTTCGCGCTGCAGGGACGCTACCGCGAACTGTACGACCGGCAGCACGGGCTGGAGACAAATCTGTTTCTCGCTCCCGGGGAGGGCGATCGTATCGTCGAAGCAGCCACGGTATAGCTCATTCCATCCCCAGCTCGCGCAGCACAAACGCGTAATCCATTGCCACCTCTTTCAGGTAGTCATACCGGCCGGAGGCACCTCCATGGCCCGCATCCATATTCGTGTGCAATAGAAGTGGTTGATCGGAGTTTGACTTGAGTGTGCGGAGCTTCGCCACAAACTTGGCCGGTTCCCAGTACATCACCTGCGAGTCATTCAGGCTTGTCTTGATCAAGGTCGCCGGGTACGGTCCCTCACGCAAATTGTCATACGGCGAGTAACTGCGCATATAGGCGAACGCCGCCGGCTCATTCGGATTGCCCCATTCCTCGTACTCGGCCACGGTCAGCGGCAGCGTCGCGTCCAGCATCGTGTTCATCACGTCGACGAACGGCACATGCGACAGCACGGCGC
>CAXTSF010000043.1:0-3144 GCA_964246865.1 uncultured Terriglobus sp. | reverse complement strand
GGAACAGATCCGGCCGCAGGGTCACCGCCGCGCCCATCAGGAGGCCACCCGCGCTGCCGCCCTCGATGACCACCTTGTCCGGCGCACCGTAGCCCGCGTGCAGCAGGTGCTCCGTCACGGCGATGAAGTCTGTAAAGGTGTTGCGCTTCTCCATCATCTTGCCGGCATCATGCCAGCGATCGCCCAGGTCGCCGCCACCGCGGATGTGCGCATAGGCCATCACAAATCCGCGATCCAGCAGCGATAGCCGGCCGCCACTGAAGCCAACTGGAAGGGAGTACCCATAGGATCCATAACCGTAGAGGTAGAGCGGGTTCGTGCCGTCCCTGCCGAAGCGATCGCGTCGATAGACCAGAGATACGGGCACACGGACACCATCACCAGCCGTTACCCAGATTCGCTCAGAGGCATACAGCGTGCGGTCAAAGCCGCCCGGCACCTCCTGCTGCTTCAGTAGCGTTGATCCGCCGCTCTCCACGTCGTACTCGTACACCGACGCGGGCGTGACCAGTGACTGGTAGCTGTACCGGAATGCCGAGGTGTCGAACTCCCTATTCACATGCAGCCCGGCGCTGTAAGCCGGTTCGGGGAAATCGACCGTCCTTGCCTGTGCGGAGAGCCCCTGCGTTTCGAACCGGTACACGCACAGCCGGTCCAGGCCGTCGGCAATCTCCGAAGCTACGGCAAAGTCCGCGAAGACGCTGAAATCATCCAGCGGCACCTCAGGATTCTCGGGCAGCAGCTCTGTCCAACCTTCACGGCCGGGGTCGTTCACGGCCGCTGTTACGACGCGAAAGTTTTTGCCGGTGTCATTCGTACGGATATAGAAGAGGCCTTCGCGATGCTCTACGTAGTACTCCTGGTCCGGTATGCGCGGGGCGATGATGCGGAACTCGGCCTCAGGCGTATTTGCCTCAACGTACCGGTACTCCGTTGTGGTGTGGCTTCCCAGTTCAATCAGCAGATACTTTCGGCTTCGTGTCCGGCCGACACCGACGTTGAAGCGTTCATCCAGCTCCTCCAGCACCAGCACATCCTCCTTCTGTGCCGTGCCGAGCACATGCCGGAACACGCGATGCTGCCGCTTCGTCTGCTCATCCTCCACGGTATAAAACAGCGTCTTTGAATCGGGCGCCCAGACCACGGAGCCCACCCGCTCCGCCGTGTCCGGCAGTTCCTCGCCTGTGCGCAGATCCTTAACGTGCAACGTGTACTGGCGAAATCCGGTGTTGTCGGTCGTGTACGCCAGCAGGTTGCCGTCTGTACTCACCGCCATCGCGCCGACCGACATAAACGCGTGACCCTCTGCCAGCCGGTTCACGTCCAGCAGGACCTGCTCGGGTGCATTCGCGTTCACTTGTCTATCGGTGCCGGCGGCGCGCCGGCAATGGATCGCGTACTGCAGTCCCTCCACTGTGTGCGTGTAGTAGAACCACGCACCATCCCGGTACGGCACAGAGGTATCTGTCTCCTTGATGTGCGACAGCATCTCCCGGTAAAGCCGCTCCTGCAACGGCCGGGTAGGCTCCAGGACCGCATCGGTATACCGGTTCTCCTCATGCAGATACGCCAGCACCTCGGGCGCGTCCTTCTCGCGCAGCCAGAAGTAGTCATCCAGCAGCATCTCCCCGTGGACCTGGGTTGGATGGGGTTTACGCGGGGCGGCAGGCGGCTGCAGATCGGATCTCATCCTTCAATGATAAGGTGGCAGCGCCACGGTGGCGCGGACTGGCAAGCAACGCCCGCGGCAAGTATCGGCACTAAACAGACTGGTGAAGAACCTGGCGCACAGTCGCCATCAGGAGATTTCGATGAGACTCAACCAACTTATCCTTACCGGTACACTTGCCTTCGCTGCAACGGCATCCGTACTGGCGCAGAGCGATACCTTCACGGCGAAAGACAAGAACTTCCTCAGGGCCTCTGCCCAGAGCGACATGGCCGAGATGAACATGGCCAATCTTGCCCTGCAGAAGAGCAGCAACGATGACATCAAGACTTACGCGAATCAGATGATCGCCGACCACACCAAAATGCATGAGGCATCCATGCCCGTGGCACAGAAGGCCGGCCTTACACCTCCCAGCGATGTTGACGCACAGCAGAAGCGGCAGGCCGGCAAGCTGCAGGGCATGTCCGGCGACCAGTTTGACAAAGCCTATGTGCGGGCCAATGTTCTTGGCCATGACAAGGTACTCCGTATGGCGAAGTCGGAGGAAGGTACCACGCAGAACAGCGACATGAAGACGCTGCTCGCTTCCGCTACGCCCATCGTGCAGGATCACGCGACCAAGGCAACTGAACTCGCAAAGAAGATCGGTGTCGACACAAACAGCTATCCATCCGACGAGTCAGACAAGGCACTGCCGAACAAGACAAGCAAGTCCCAGTAGTTGTGACCGGCAGAGGTGGCTGGACCGGACCGGTCTGCCACCTCTATTCGTCCGCGTGGGTGAACCGGTTGCCCCCTCCCGGCGTATCATCGGACTGTGAGCCTGCGGTTGAAGCGTTGTTTCGTTCGATTGACGCTCCTGTTCTGTCTCGCAGGGCTCCGGCTGCTGGCCGAGTCCGTGAAGTCGATCCCACCACCTGAAAACTACATCAACGACCTTGCGGGCGTTCTCAACGACTCAACAAAGAGCGACCTGAACGCGCTTGGCCGGGCTCTCGACACGCAAGCGCACGCTCAACTTTTTGTCGTCACGATTCACAAGATCGACGACGAGGTGCCGGTCGAGCAGTTTGCCAACGAGCTGTTCGCAAGGTGGAAGATTGGCCCAGCCAAGACAGACCGTGGCATCCTGCTGCTCTTCGCCATCGAGGACCGGAAGCGCTGGATTGAAGTTGGCTACGGTCTTGAGGGCATACTTCCCGATGCCAAGGTGGGCGACATCGGGCGAGAGATGGTTCCCGATCTGCAGACCGGCAACTATGACGCCGCCGTGCGCACAGGCTTCAACGATGTCGCGAATGTCATTGCGCAGGACGCCGGTGTAACACTCACAACGCCGGCGCAACGCACCTACCGCAGACAAGGAGGCGGTCGCGGCGGTGGTGGTATCGGGATCCTTGGCTTCCTGTTCATCCTCATGGTCGCCTTTTTCCTGATGCGGGGTGGCGGTGGCGGCCCGGGCGGCTTCCTTG
>CAXTSF010000042.1:13526-17474 GCA_964246865.1 uncultured Terriglobus sp. | reverse complement strand
TGCGCGGCGTTCTTACAAACCACCCACCCCATCCGCTGATAAACTTGAGTCTGACAAATGAGCACAGACACGCAGAAATACACCCGCAACAACCCCTTCCCGTCGACCATGCTCGTCAACTTCGTCATGACCGACCGGGACTCCGAGAAGGAGACGCGGCACATCGAACTCTCGCTGGACGAGGGCATGCACTACACCCCCGGCGACGCGGTCGGCATCCAGCCCAGCAACCGCGACTCCGAGGTCGATGCCATCCTTCAGGCTCTCCACCTGAATGGCGACGAGAAGCTCCTGAACTTCTTTAAAAAAGAGACCACCGCCGCCGAAGCCCTCCGCTCCGAGCTTCACATCGGCAAGCTGACGCGCGGCACCGTGAACAGCTACGCGAAGCTCGCGCCGGAGAGCACGCCCGGCCTTGACTTCCTGAAATCTCTAGCCGGCCAGGACAACAAGTCCCGCGCCGAAGAATATGTGTACGGCCGCGAGTTCATCGACCTGATCACCGAGCACCCCGGCGGCATTACTGACCCGCAGCAGCTCTTCACCGTCCTGCAGCGCCTCACTCCGCGCATGTACTCCATCGCGTCCTCGCAGGCCAAGTCGCCAGACACGGTCCACACCACCGTGCGCGTCGTGCGCTATCACACTCACAATCGCGACCGTCAGGGCCTGTGCTCCGGCCACCTCGGCGAGCGCGCTCCCGTCGGCGAAACCCTGCCCATCTTTCTTCACAGCAACCAGAACTTTCGCCTTCCCGACGTGACCGATGCGCCCGTCATCATGGTGGGCCCCGGCACCGGTATCGCGCCCTTCCGCGCCTTTCTCCAGCACCGCGAGGCCAACGGCCACACCGGCCAGAACTGGCTCTTCTTCGGCGAGCAGCGCCAATCCTCCGACTTCCTTTACCGTGACGAGTTCCACGCCATGCTGGCCGACGGCACACTTACCCGCCTCGACACGGCTTTCTCCCGCGACCAGGCCAAGAAGATCTACGTCCAGGACCGCATGAAAGAGAACCGTGTTCAACTCTTCCAGTGGCTCGAGCGTGGTGCCTATTTCTATGTCTGCGGCGACGCCTCCCGCATGGCCAAGGACGTCGAATCCACGCTCCTTGACACCATAGCCAATGGCTGCAACTGCTCCCCTGACGAAGCCCAGGCCTACCTCGAAACCATGAAGAAAGAGAAGCGCTACCAGCTCGACGTCTACTGAATCGAGGGATGGTTCGAGAAGGCTGGACCCTTAGGCGTGTCACCGATCCAGAAGCTCTCGCCTGGGAGGAACATCATGCGTGGCAGGCACTGCCGATCGGAGAACGCCTGCCTATCTCCATGGAGATGAATCGCGCTGTCTACGCCTTCTATCACCGGCAACACGCTATCGTACGCGACGTGAACGACCAGGACCTCATGGATGTGAAGAACCTTCGAAAGTTTCTCTGAAACCAGTCACATCTAGCCTGATTGCTCACCAGCAGCAAGCCGCTCTCATTCCCGCCGTCACTCCAAGTTGCCTCCCACCAGCTCGCGATACAGCCACGCACGCGCAATTACCCAGTCCCGCTTTGCCGTGCTCACCGAGATGCCCAGCACCTCCGCGATCTCCTCGAAGTTGAATCCGGCAAAGAAACGCATCTCGATCAGCTGAGCCTGCCGCTCGTGCTGCAGCGCCAGACGATCCAGCACCTCGTGCAGCGCCAGCAGATCGACACGCTGTTCACTCACCAGCATCCCCGGCTCCAGTTCCACCTGCATGTGCCCGCCGGGCCGCTTCTCTGCCTTCGCCGCTCTCGCATGGTCCACCAGCACACGCCGCATCGCGCGCCGCCAGCGCGAAGAAGTGCGCCCGGTTCTGCCAGTCCACCGCGCTGGTCGACGCAAGCTGCAGGTACGCCTCATGCACCAGCACGGTCGGCTGCAGCGCATGACCCGGCCGCTCCCGCCGCATGTAGCGTTCCGCAGCCGCGTGCAGTTCACGGTAGATCAGCGGCATCAGGTCCTCCACCGCCTGTGCATCGCCTGCCCTTACCTGCTGCAGCAGAAGAGTCACCTCGTGTTCGCTCGCGGGCCCGCCATGCGGCTCCATCCGTGGCACCTCTCAACATCGTGCGTTTAAAGTGGCCTGAGTTTACTCCCGCGCTGCGCCTTGCGCGCCCCGATCGTCCTCACAAACATCTCTCGCCCGCATGACACGATCTTTCCGCGGCTTCCGCCTATCCAGATGAGACAGATCACCCTGCCTCAACTTCAGTCAGGAGCACCACCATGCAGCAGCTCTCTCCCTCCCTTGGTCAGCTTCGTCTCTCCCTGGTCTCTCTCCTCCTCGCCGCGGCATCGTTGCTCGCCGCCGCGCCGGTTGTCGCGCAACAGCGTGTCATCGCCACGGCTGACATTCCCTTCGACTTCACCACCGTCTCGGGCAAATTGCCGGCTGGCCGCTACCAGATCCTCAGGATCACGGACAATCTGTTCACCATTCGGTCCGTCGACTGCACCCAGCAGCAGAACATCATGTTCAACCCGGACACCGCTCCGCAACTTCCCGAGCAGAACAGGCTTGTCTTCCGCCAGTACGGCAGCCGCTACTTCCTTGCAAACCTCTGGACAGCCGGCAGCCGCACGGGCCTGCGCATGGTCTAAAGCCGCACCGAAAAGCAGATGCTGGAGTCGATGAGCCGGCCGCCCTCCACCGCATCCGGGCTGGAGGTTGCCGTCGTTGAAACCCACTGACACAGCACAAAATGGACGCGAGCCTTCCCCTCACGGGGCAGCTCGCGTGCTCGTCTCACTCTTCTTCACACCCGGTTGTGATCCGCCCGCCAAGCAACGATCGCCGCCTTGATCTGCACCGGCGACATCCGCTCCGCCACCGCTCTTCGCGCCAGCGCTACCACCTCCGCATCCGGTGCAAAGCGCAGCGCAATCATCTGCCGCAGCGTCAGTCCGCTCGGGTCCACCCCCAGGTTGTGCAGCCGCACATTTTCTTCCAGCCGGATTACCCGGTCCTGGTTCGCCAGCGCACTCCGCCGGCTTCGAAGCGTGTTCGCCGTCACCGCCAGCGCCAGCCCGGCCAGCATCAGGTGCAGTGCATCAAAGCTGTGGCCCAGGTGGACAAACGCCGTACTGCACAGCGTCACATTCAGCACCATCAGCGCCAGATACCCCGGCGGAATCTTTGCGTGTTTCTTGAAGCTTTGCGCAGCCATGCCCATCTCCTCCACAGCAGCCCAAGTCTCGCACACACCGCTTCCTCTACCATCGGAAACATGGCCGCGACCCCGAAGAAGCGCATCGGCATCCATCTTTCCACCACCGGCGGCACCTGGACCGCCGTTGAGCGCGCCGTCGACTGCGGTGCCAACTGCTTCCAGATCTTCTCTGCCTCGCCCCGTACCTGGCGTGCCGCCCCCGTCCGCCCCGCCGACGCGGAAAAGATGCGCACGCTCCGCGCCGAGTTCAACATCACCCCGCTCACCATCCACGCCTCCTATCTCATCAATCTCTGCTCGCAGTCCGAGGATGTCCGCAGGAACAGTTCGCTCGCCTTCCGCGGTGAGATCGAGCGCTGCCTCGCCCTCGGCGCCGACTTCCTCGTCCTCCATCCCGGCTCCTGGAAGGGCCTCACCCGGGCCGAAGCCATTACCCATGCCGCCGACGGTATCGCGCGTGCCATCGAAGGCCTTCCCTGGCAGTCCGCCCCGCTCCGCATCCTCATTGAAAACTCCGCCGGCTCTGAGTTTTCCATGGGCGGCACGTTAGACCAGATCGCCGATCTGATTCATGTCCTCGACCAGCACGCCCCCATGGACGTCTGTCTCGACACCTGCCACACCCACGTCGCCGGCTACGACCTCGTCACTCCCGAAGGATATGAGGAGACGATGAAACTGATCGCTGACAGCTTTGGCACCGGCCGCGTTCGCGTTTGGCACTGCAACGACGCCAAGGC
>CAXTSF010000042.1:11857-13516 GCA_964246865.1 uncultured Terriglobus sp. | reverse complement strand
CCAGCACCACCCCTGCCACGGCCAGGGCAACCCGGCGGAGCGGCACCCCGGCTGACTGAGAAGTTGCGACGGCACCATCGGCCCGGACAGCTTCCGCCGCCTCCTGCAGGACCCGCGCTTCGCCGGCAGCGCCTTTATTGCCGAAACTCCCGTCGATGAACCCGGCGACGTTCTCCGCAACGTCTCCGTCCTCCAGACCCTTGCCGCCCTGTAACTCTGCGACCCGATCACAAACAGCAAGACCTACGGCCGGGTACTCCGAAATTGAGCAATACCGCCGAAGAACCGGATGCCCACCTTCACCGCGCTCCTTGCGGCTAAGGTGAATCCGGCGCCAGAGGCGGTTTGTCGTGCGAAGCACGGCTAGCTGCAGGCCCGCGACACAACAGCCCGGGGGCGAAGCTCAGGTAGGCAATTCCCTCAAAAGCAGTATGGCGAACCGGCGCACCCTGCCGATGATATGAACCTATGCCTGTTTCCGCCGTCTTCACCTTCACGCACCATCAGCGCAGGCGCTTGTTCCGCATGGGGTGGCTTTTCCTCTCGTCCTTCTTTTTTCTTCCGGCGGCAACGGCGCAAACCGCCGGTGCCCTTGAAAACGGCTTGAGCGCATCCGCTGTCGCGCGCGGCGGCGTCACTGCCGTTACCGCTGGCGATCCTCTCGATGCCGTGCAGGGCAATCCTTCCGGCCTGGCCGGCATACAGAGCCGTGTGCTCAACGTGAGCGGTGTCGGCGTCCTTGTCTCCGGCTCCTTCCGCAACTCCGTCGACTCCAAGGGCACTCTCAGCCGCAACGCCGGGGCTATGCCCTACGGAGCCTTTGCCTTTCCGCTCGGCCGCAGCCCGTGGAGCGCCTCGGTCGCCGTCACACCCGAAGTGCTCATGCGGGCGAACTGGCGCTACATCGATCCAGCGGGTACGGCAGGAGCTACATACGGCGAGCAGCTAAACGAATCCCGCATCCTCGGTCTCCGCTCCTCGGTTGGGGCGGCCCGCAGCTTTGGATCCAGGTGGTCCGCCGGCGGAACTGTCGGCCTCGTCTACAACAGCAACACCCTGCACGCACCGTATATCTTCCAGGAGCAGGCTGCGCTCGCCGGTCTCAAGGTTCTGCTCGACCTCCGTACCAGCGGCTTCGGGTGGAATGGCAGTGCCGGTACGCAGTGGCAGGCGAGGAGCAATCTCCGGCTTGGCGCAAACTGGAAGAGCGGCACCTCGGTTCCTTCGCACGGCACGGCCAGTGGAACCGCCTCCGCGCAGTTCCAGGCACTCGGTATCCCTGCGGAACCGGCCTTTCGCTACCGGGCTGAGGTGGATAATCACCTGCCGCAGTCGGCCGCGCTCGGCATCTCCTGGCGAGCCTCGAAACGTCTTCAGTGGGTCGCAGAGGGCGACTGGGTCAACTGGAGCCGCGCCTTCAACCGGCTTCCGGTAAAGCTCACAGAGGGTACAAATGCAACCGTCAACAGCGTCGTGGGAAGCGCTTCCTTTGAGGATGCGGTCCCTCTGCACTGGCGGGATCAGGGCGTACTGCACATCGGTCTGGAGACGCCTCTCTCCGAGTCGTGGAAGGGAAGAGCGGGCTACAGCTACATGTCCAACCCCGTTGCATCCGCCACACTTACGCCTCTGACCGCGGCCATCCTGTGCCACACCCTC
>CAXTSF010000042.1:0-11847 GCA_964246865.1 uncultured Terriglobus sp. | reverse complement strand
CCTCGCTGCCGGTGCCGGGTGGAGCCGCCGCCGCTGGACCATCGATGGCGCCTACCAGCTTCAACTCCCCGCCTCACAGTCCGTTGGGAAGAGTGAGCTCCGCGCCGGTGAGTACAGCAACTCGCGTGTCGAAGTCATGACCCAATCGCTCAGCAGCTCCGTTCGCCTCAGCTTCTAACACGCCGGGAAACCAGGCCTTCGAAGGAAGGTGTGACTCTTGCGAAGGCCTGACTGGCCCTGGACTTTTGGCAATGGAGCCTGCAACCGCGCGCTACTTTTCTCGGGAAACCTCGTCTGTACCGGCAGCAGTCTTACGAGGTCTCGACTATGACACGTCTTCTCTCTTCCGCGCTTCTCCTCGCAGCCATTCCGGCGCTCGCACAGATGCCTCCGGACGGCCCCGGCGGCCATGCTCACGGCGGCATGATGGGTATGCACCTGCAGCCAACCGTTACTGGCGCTCCCTATACGGCGCAGATCACCACTGCCTCCACCATGAAGCTGCAGGATGGTACGCCGGTGAACCGCACGGGTATGCGCACTGTCTATCGCGACGGGGAGGGCCGCACCCGCGAGGAGTTCACCATGGCCGGCGCATCGGGTCAGCGCACCTCCATCGTCATCATGGATCCCGTGGCCGGCAGGATCACCCGCCTGGATCCCGCACAGAAGATCGCCACGGTACAGAACCTGCCTGTACCCGGCGCAACGCACGCCGGCATGCGGCCGCACCATGAGATGGCGGACCCGGATCATGTGGGCCAGAACAGCGTGATCGATCTCGGCTCCAGGACCATCGCCGGCATCAATGCCACTGGCAAGCGCACCACTCGCACCATCCCTGTCGACGGTGCCACCGGTCCACAGACCATCACCCGCGAGACCTGGTACTCCCCGGATCTCAAGATGGACCTGAGCAATACGGAGACGGATCCTCTGCGCGGATCCCGCACCATGACGGTCACCTCCCTGACGCGATCCGAGCCCGATCCCGCGCTCTTCCAGGTACCCGCCGGCTACACAACGCAGCAGGGCCCCGCACGCGGCTACCTGCCCCACACCGGTCTGCCGATGGGCCATGGTCCCGCCGTTATACCGCAACCTGCCGTACCCTCGACCCAGCCACCCATCAGCAACTGACCTCGATCCGTAAAGCTGATGTCGAG
Source organism: uncultured Terriglobus sp. (assembly GCA_964246865.1). Taxonomy (GTDB): domain Bacteria; phylum Acidobacteriota; class Terriglobia; order Terriglobales; family Acidobacteriaceae; genus Terriglobus. The sequence continues at coordinate 10,681 of CAXTSF010000042.1, read as the reverse complement.
CATAGAAACGCTTGGCAGCCGCGCAGCAGAAGCAAATCGGAACTGCAAGCGAGGGGGGACGGCTTCGGCGCGTCCCCTTCGTCTTTCGAGCCCAGGTACAGAAGAATGACGCCTTCACATTAAACCGCTCGTATACCGGACCCTGGCTTTCTCGCGCGAAATAACCTGCCTGAAACAGGATTGGGGAATCGGCTAAGGGGGAGGAACCGGGAAGGCGAGGCAAGGCAGCGGAGGTGATGGGGATAGCCAAACCAGCCCTTACTGCATCGCTCGCTACAATAAAGAAAGAATGTCCGAAGAGAAGATATCCACGCCGGCGAGCGGCACGAATTCTGCGGAAGCCCCTTTACACGACAGCGTTCCACCGCGCTACACGCCCGCCGAGATTGAGCCTCGCTGGCAGGCGCAGTGGGACGCCGATTCCACTCTCTATGCCGCCGAGCCGCCCTCCAGTGGCAAGGCGAAGTACTACGTGCTGGAGATGCTGCCCTATCCCTCTGGCAAGCTCCACATGGGCCACGTGCGCAACTATGCCATCGGCGATGCCCTGGCCCGCTATGAGTGGATGCGCGGCCGCAACGTACTGCACCCCATGGGTTGGGATGCGTTCGGTCTCCCCGCGGAAAACGCCGCAATCAAAAACAACGTTGCTCCGCGCGAATGGACGCTCGCCAACATTGCCGAGATGAAGCGGCAGTTCAAGCGGCTTGGCTTTGCCTTCGACTGGTCGCGTGAGATCACCACCTGCCTGCCGGAGTACTACCGCTGGAATCAATGGTTCTTCCTGCAGATGTTCCGCCGCGATCTTGCCTATCGCAAAAAGAGCAAGGTCAACTGGTGCCCGAAGTGCAACACCGTCCTCGCCAACGAGCAGGTCGTCGGTGGCCGTTGCTGGCGGCACGAAGACACGCTTGTCGAGCAGCGTGACCTGACGCAGTGGTTCCTGCGCATCACGCAGTACGCGGATGAACTGCTTGACGGCCTCGACCAGCTTGACGGCTGGCCGGACAAGGTCTGTACCATGCAGCGCAACTGGATCGGCCGCAGCGAAGGCGCAGAGATCGACTTCGCTGTGGAGGGAAGCGCGGAGACGATCCGTGTCTTTACCACGCGGATCGATACGGTCTTCGGCGCGACCAGCCTCCAGCTTGCGCCGGAGCATCCCGTCGCGAAACGGCTTGCGCTCGGTAATCTCGCCTTGGCGGCGGACCTGCAGGCAATGGTGGCCGACCAGAAGACCGCCCGCGATACCGACGCCCTTGGCGAACTGCCCAAGCACGGCGTCTTCACCGGTGCGTACGCGACCAATCCCTTCAATGGCGAGCGCCTGCCCATCTGGGCGGCGAACTACATCCTGGCCGACTACGGTACGGGCGCGATCATGAGCGTGCCCGCGCACGACGCGCGTGACTATGAGTTTGCCACCAAGTACGACCTGCCAATCCGCCGTGTGATCGCGCCCAACCTCGACACAGCCGACCTCCTCTTGCCCTACTCCGGTGAAGCGGAGGCGGTGCTGACCGGCAGTGGCCGGTGGACCGGCGAAAGCTGCCTTGAGGCGCAAGAAAAGATGGCTCGCTTCGCCGAAGAGAACGGCTTTGGGAAGGCTACGGTGACCTACCGTCTCAAGGACTGGGGCATCAGCCGGCAGCGCTACTGGGGAACACCGATTCCCATCGTCTACTGCGACAGCTGCGGCATGCAGGCTGTTCCAGAGGATCAACTTCCCGTGCTGTTGCCGGAGAGCATCGATCTCGCGGAGGTGGATGGATCGCCGCTGGGCCGGGTGCCGGAGTTCGTGCACACCACCTGTCCCGCATGCAACGGACCCGCGCACCGCGAGACCGACACAATGGATACGTTTGTAGATTCATCCTGGTACTTCTACCGCTACACGGACGCGCACAACCACGCCGCGCCGTTCCGAGCCGAGCACGCGAACTACTGGTTTCCGATCGACCAGTACATTGGCGGTGTGGAGCATGCAATTCTGCACCTGATCTACTCGCGCTTCTGGACGCGTGCGATGCGTGACATGGGTCTGATTGCGAACAGTGAACCGGCGACACGCCTCTTCACGCAGGGCATGGTCATCCGGAACGGCGCGAAGATGTCCAAGTCAAAGGGCAACGTGGTCTCGCCCGACGAGATGATTGAGCGCTACGGCGCGGATGCGGCACGGGTGTACTCGCTCTTTGCCGCTCCTCCGGATCGTGACCTCGAGTGGCAGGAGGATGGTGTGGCCGGGGTGAGCCGGTTCCTCTCGCGCGTCTACCGTTTGACGATGAAGTTCGCATCGCAGTGCCGCAACATCCCTGCGTCTCTGCTGGGTGCGCAGGAGATTGCGCCGGCATCGCAGACGCTGCTGCGCAAGCTGCATCAGACCCTCGCGAAGATTACGCTCGACTTCTCCGGGCGATGGCACTTCAACACTTCGATCGCCGCAGTGATGGAGTTGGTCAACGAGGTAGTTGCCCATGAGAACGCGATCGAGACAGGCGAGATCGGCCCCGCCGAGACCAGGCATCTCTTTGACACCCTCGTGCTCATGCTCGCGCCCTTCGCACCGTTCCTGGCGCAGGAACTGTGGAGCGAACTCGGCTACACTTCCGCTGTCTTCCGCGAGCCGTGGCCAGAGAGCAATGCAGAGCTTGCCAGGGAAGAAGTGATTGAGATTCCTGTGCAGGTCAGCGGCAAGCTCGTGAGTGTGGTCCGCGTCGCGGTGAACGCAGATGCCGCCGCGATCCAATCCGCGGCCCACACGGACACCAAGGTAGCGGCGCGGATTGCGGGCAAGACCCTGGTGAAGGTTGTTGTGGTCCCGGGCAAGCTGATCAATCTCGTGGTGCGGTGATGCCTTTATCGCGAAGCCCGGCACCCCAAACCGCGCCAGCGGAGGCCGGAACTGCCGAAGGCTTCGTCGCCACACTGACGTGGACGCGGCGTCATTTCGGCCTGGTAGCCGTGGAGATCCTCTGGCGATGGATCTTCGGCATCCCGGCTCTTCTGCTGCTGTGGCGTGAAGGCACGCAGGTGCTTGCGCGTACACCCTGGCAGGCGACCGGGATTCAGGGTGTCTCCATCAGCCAGCTCTTGACGGACCCGATCCAGGCATCTGCCACACTGGCAGCGTTTTTAGCGGTGGTGACGCCATCGCTTCTGCAGGTGGCAACGTGGCTGGTGCCGCTCCTTTTCGTGTTCTGGATTGCTGTCTCTTCGGTGGGCCGCTCGCGGATGCTTGCGCGCATGAATGCGTCTCCTCCGCGGCGCATGGGGACGATTGTGATTCTGCAGGCGGTTCGCCTTCTTCCGGTTTTGTTGACACTGGTTGTCTGGTGGGGAAGTCTGCAGGTGCTTGCCCGCCACACGATCCTGGAGCCGATCAGTTCCGGCGGTGAGCCCGAGATGATGCTGTACGCGGGTGGTGCGATCGGGCTGACGCTGACACTCTTTGTTCTTTCCGCGGCAACGGCGTGGATCTCCGGCGTCGCTCCGATCCTGGCAATGCGCAACGACACGGGCCCTGTGCAGAGCCTGCTGGATACGCTGCAGGCGAAGCGGCTGCGCATCGGCCTGTTCGAGATGAACCTCGTGCTGGGCATTGCGAAGATTGCCCTTCTGGTGCTCGCGATGGTGTTGTCGGCGTGCCCGCTGCCGTTCGCGACGGTCATGTCCGGGGAGGCGCTGCTCTACTGGAACCTCGCCGTCCTGCTCGGCTACGTGCTGGCGTCTGATTTCTTCCATGTAGCGCGTCTGCACGCCTATCTGCAACTGGTGCGTGCACAGGCGGGAGCCGGCATCCGCGAAGATGATAGGCATTAGACCGAAGCCCTTCTCCTGAGCGCAGTTGACGCTGGCGCGACGTGGCGCATCACAACGGCGGTGAGGTAAGGGGCATGAACTTCGGTATCTATCTGGTTGGCTACATCATCGTGATCATCGGCGCAGCGTACCTGATGCACATTGCACACGTTCCGCAAACCTGGATCACGGGTGTGGTGATCCTGCTGGTGGGCGCGGGTATTGTGACGGGTGTGCAGAGCACGCGAACCAAGGACAGAAGCTAAGACCACACGAACCGCCTGGCTCACGTGGAGCACCCGGTACTCTGACGATGCGGCGAGATAGAGGCAGCGGCCTTTGCACGGATCTCCCTCTCCCGCTATCCCTCCTGAGAAGAAGAACTCGGGCGTCGAAGGGCAGTTAGACTAGTGATGTGGACAGCTCGACGATTGTTATTCTGGATTTTGGTGCGCAATACACCCAGCTGATCGCGCGGCGTATACGCGAGATGAATGTGTTCTCGGTGGTGCTGCCCTGTACGGCTTCACCGGAGGTGATACACAGGCTTGGGCCCAAGGGCGTCATTCTGTCCGGTGGCCCGAGTTCTGTGTACGATGCGGACGCTCCGCAGTTCGATCCGGCCATCCTGAAGATCGGCGTTCCCATGCTGGGTATCTGCTACGGCATGCAGGTGCTGGCACACCATCTTGGGGGAGAGGTGGCTTCGGCGGATCATCGCGAGTACGGCAGCGCCATCGTGGATGTGACCGCCAAGAGCGCCTTGTTCGCGGGATTGCCGCGTCAGTTGCAGGTCTGGATGTCGCATGGCGATAGTGTGCTGGCATTGCCGGATGGATTCGTCGAAGCCGCACGCACAGACAATGCTCTTGCCGCGATTGCCGATGAGCGGCGGCGCATCTACGGTGTGCAATGGCATCCGGAGGTGCACCACAGCCGCGAGGGCACGGAGCTGCTCCGTAACTTCGTCCTGAATCTATGCGAGGCCACGCCCAACTGGACCGCGGGTCACTTTATTGAAACGACCGTGCGCCGGATTCGCGAGCAGGTTGGCGAGGGGCAGGCTATCTGCGGTCTTTCCGGCGGTGTGGACTCCGCCGTGGCTGCCATGCTCGTGTCCCGCGCCATCGGCGACCGGCTGACCTGTATTTTTGTCAACAATGGTGTGCTGCGGAAGGACGAGTTCACGCAGGTGCAGCAGAATATGCGCGAGAAGCTTGGGCTCAAGGTTGTGGCGGTCGATGCGTCAAAGCGCTTCCTCTCACAGCTTGGCGGCATCACCGATCCGGAGACAAAGCGCAAGATCATCGGCCGTGAGTTCATCGCTGTTTTCGACGATGAGGCAGCCCGCATCCTTAAGGAGGCCGAGGAGCGTGGCGAGGTGAGCCACGACGCAAGCGGGTCCGAGGTCGCCTGGCTGGTGCAGGGAACGCTGTACCCCGACGTGATCGAGTCCACAAGCGTGAAGGGGCCGTCGCACACCATCAAGAGCCACCACAATGTGGGCGGGCTGCCGGAGAACATGAAGCTCAAGCTCATTGAACCGTTGCGCGATCTTTTCAAAGATGAGGTGCGCCGGGTGGGCCGGGACCTTGGCATGCCTCAGGAGGTTCTGGACAGGCAGCCGTTTCCGGGTCCTGGCCTGGCCGTTCGCATCGTTGGCGAGGTGACACCGGAGCGTGTGCAGATCCTGCAGAACGCAGATGAGATCGTGGTGACGGAGATACGGCGGGCCGGCCTGTACCGTGACATCTGGCAGAGCTTTGCCGTGCTGCTGCCGGTGAAGTCCGTGGGCGTGATGGGAGATCAACGAACGTACGCGTATACCTGCGCCATCCGCGCGGTGAACAGCGAGGACGGGATGACGGCCGACTGGGCACCGCTGCCGTACGACGTACTGCGGACGATCTCGAGCAGGATTGTGAACGAGGTGCGTGGGATCAACCGGGTGGTGTACGACGTGACCTCAAAGCCGCCTGGCACGATCGAGTGGGAGTAAGTTTGCTGCGACCCATTCTCTGCAAGGTCATGAGAAGCTCGACCAGATGAGTTTGCGGCCAACTGCTGTCTTATAAGAGGCAGAGTACCCGTTCAGCGAAGACAAGGCTGTGCTGTTCTTGAGGAAGTTGGGTGGGTATGCCGGGTCAGAGGGCCTGCCGGTGTAAGCCGCCATGCCCGGTCGAAGTCGCGCTGCTGCTGCGACTCGGACAGGCCCTCCACTCGGGTCGTCTTCATGCGATACAGATCGGCCCCGGGTGACCTAATAGGCACCGGCCTGCTCAATGGGAAGCCTTACCTGGAAGCAGGTTTCCCCCGGCTTCGATTGTGTGGTGATCTGGCCGCGATGTTTAGTCACGATCCGGTTGGCGGCGTCGAGGCCTAGGCCCAGGGAGACGCCCACCGCTTTCGTTGTGAAGAAAGGCTCAAAGATGCGCGAGCGAATGTCCGGCGAGATGCCCGGGCCGGTGTCCCAGATCTCGACGAGAAGTGTCGTTCCGGAAAGTGCGGTCCGCAGGCGGAGTTCGCGCCGAGCGGAGTCAGGAAGCTGGTCCATGGCATCGACGGCGTTCTCGATAAGCGCCGTCCATACCTGGTTCAGCTCGCTGCCATAGGCTGAGATGCACGGGGTCTCCGGCTCGAAGTCGCGCAGGATCTCGACACCGTTGAGGCGGGAGTTCAGCATCGTCAGCGTTGTCTCCAATGCCTGCGGCACATCGATCTCCTGGATCGGCGCCTGGTCCATGTAGGAGTAGTCCTTGATCGCCGTGATGAGGTCGAAGATGCGGGCGGTGGAGTCGATCACGGCATCGGTCATCCGCTCCGCTTTGAGAGCGGAAACAAAAGCAGAGATGGAGATTTGCAATGCATGCGGCTCGAGAAAGGACGCCAGCCGGTCAAGGTGCGATGTCTCGATGACGGTTTCGGCCAGTACCGGCGCCAGGGTAAAGGGTTCGGCAATGCCGCGTGCCCGCAGCCATGCGGCAAAGGTGTCTTCGCGGGCACTGACGGACAGGCTATCGTTTGCACTGCTATTCCGTGAGGGGAGGAGTGCACGGATGTCATCCACCCAGCTCTTGTATTGCGCTTCGGTCGCCGGGGAGAAGCAGAGCGCACCCAGCCGGTATTTTTGGTCGCCGTAGTTGCGTAGCTCCGTCCACAGATTCGTGGCCGCGGATCGTGCCGCGGAGGCGGGGTTGTTGAGTTCGTGCGACAGATTCGCGGCAAGTTTGCCGAGTGCATGCAGCTTCTCGGACTGCTGTTCCATGCGCGTGACCTCGCGGGCGCGGTCGAGCAGCACGCTGACACAGCGCTGTGCCATGGATGGAATGGCCTGCAGCATGGCAGGAAAATGACTCTCGCTGATGTCGAGGGTCCACAGGTCGCCGGCGGCAAAACCATCGCCACCGTAAGTCTTCATGCGGCTGAAGGGAAGCTTTCCGGTCAGCAGACCAGAGCGGCCAAGGAAGTAGACGACTGGTCCGGACTGGCTGCGGCGGACATGAATCTCGCCCGCGAGAAGAAACGTGAGATGGGTGACCAGTTCGCCGCTTCGGAAGACGACTTTTCCGCTCTCAACTCGATGTTCCTTGCCGTGAGTGGCGAGCCAGAGCAGTTCTTCCGGCGAGAGCCCGTCCAGAACCGGGACGCGATGCAAGGCCGAAGCGATCTCCTCGGGCGACGACTCGGCCTGCGGCGCGAATCCTGCGGCCCGGTCCAGGCCGGAATGAACGTTCTCTGTGAGCTGCGTCGTTCCCATGCGCTCGCCTCCTGAACCCCATGGTAGCGGACGCACGTGCATTGGTGACGTCAAGAAGGGTCAGCTACGGCTTTTTGCTCTCGGACCGCCGCATAGGCATGGCATCGATGATGGAGGTGAGACGTTCGAAGGTGACCGGCTGGTGGGAACGGAGCTTCTCACCGCCGTCCTTGCCAAGCAGGATGACGGTGAACTCGCCGGGCTGGATGTGAAAGCGCCTGCGCGCGGCTGCATCGCCGGCCGGGGAGAGCAGGACGTTGTCGACGCTGTTCTTAATGCCTTGGACGCCGACGATGAGGATTTGCCGCTCCCGAAAGGCATCGGCATGGTCGGAGGCCACCGTAAGCTGCTCTTCGGCGAGCTTAACAGCGCCACCTGTGAAGATGATCAAGGGGCGGTAGCGATCGCGCATCGCATCCAGGGTACGCGGCAGACTGTGCGTCTGCGCGTGAACAGAGAGTCCTGCCATGATCAAAGCCGCTGCGGCATTTCGCATGCACCTAGGATGCATCAGGCGAGGGTAATGACGATCTTGCCGAAGTGTGTAGCGGATTCCATGGAGCGCAATGCCTCCCGCGCCTGCTCAAGGGGAAAGGTGCGATCCATGACCGGCTTCAGACTGTGCCCGGCAAAGGTTTGGGCCAGGTCCCGAAGCATCTTCACGGACCCGACGAGGACGCCTTGAACATGCAGCGCGCCACGCAGGATCGGGCCGATATCGAGCGGTTCCGCCGGGGCCGTAAGCACGCCGATGACGTATACCTTCCCTGCAAAGGCCGCGGCACGCAGCGTTATGGGGAAGGTGCCGCTGCCGCCCACCTCAAGAGTGTGCGTCGCACCTGCGCCGCCGGTCAGGTCGCGCACAGCTCTGGCCCAGTCGGGCGTCGTGCGATAGTTCACCGTGTGGTCCGCACCGAGCTCGCGTGCACGCTGCAGCTTTTCATCGGAGGAGCTCGTGATGATGACCGTGGCACCGCGCAGTTTGGCAATCTGCAGGCCGAAGATGCTGACGCCGCCGGTGCCCTGCAGCAGGACGACGTCGGCCGCGCCCACATTGCCGAGCAGAACGAGTGCGTTCCATGCGGTGACACCGGCACAGGGCAGCGTTGCGGCTTCCTCATAGGTGAAGCTCTCCGGGACCGCCACCAATGCGTTTGCAGGAAAGTTCCGCACGGTCGCCAGTACGCCCTCCGCACCGCCGCCGTAAGCACCCGGGAAGTCGGTACGCTTCATCGCGCCGTCAACCCAGTCCGGCATGAAGCCGTTCATGACACGATCGCCGGGCTTGAAGCCGGTTACGCCCGCGCCGATGGCGAGAACCTCTCCTGCGGCATCGGAGCCAATGCTCATGGGCATTTGCAACTTCGGGTTGTAGGTGCCGCGCACCACCATCAGGTCGCGGTAGTTGAGTGAGACAGCCCTCACGCCGACCTGCACCTGGCCGGATCCTGGACCGGGCACGTCTACGGTGGCATAGGTCAGAGCGTCAATGCCAAAGCCGGCGGAGAGGCGGAGCGCGGTAGCCTGCATGCTGAATTGGATGAACTGGGCTTGGTGGCAGATGCCATGAAAGCAGGAACACGGCGCACACAGCGTTTGAACATGAAGGGCACGGGCACTACCTGGCCCACCCATGTTTCCGCTGTGTGCACCATATTCCTGCGCCTACGCCTTCTGTACCGTGCCGTCCTTCACCACCACAGGATCAAGGAAGGGCATCGCTGCACGGAGGCCGGTGCCGATCTTCTCCACCGGGTGCTCCCGGTCCTGCGCACGGAAACGCTCAAACTCCTTGCGGCCGCCATTCTGGTCCGCGATGAAGCGCTCGGCAAAGCTGCCGTCCCGAATGTCCGAGAGCAGGCCGCGCATGGCGTCCTTCACCGCCGGCGTTACGATACGAGGGCCCGCGACATAGCTGCCCCACTCCGCCGTGTCGGAGATGGAGTAGTTCACGTACTCCAGGCCGCCGCGGTAGAGCAAATCGACGATCAGTTTGAGCTCGTGCAGGACCTCGAAGTAGGCGAGTTCGGGCTGGTAGCCGGCCTCGGTCAGCACCTCGAATCCCGCTTTTACCAGGGAGGTGACGCCGCCGCACAGGACAGCCTGCTCGCCAAAGAGGTCGGTCTCGGTCTCCTCGGTAAAGGTCGTCTCGAGCACGCCCGCGCGGGTGCAGCCGATGCCCTTGGCGTAGCTCAGAGCGTTCGCAAGAGCCCTGCCGCTCGCATCCTGTTCGATGGCCACCAGCGCCGGCACGCCGCCGGCCTCGGTGAAGACCTCCCGCACGCGATGCCCCGGGGACTTGGGCGCAACGAGCGAAACATCGATGCTGGCAGGCGGCGTGATGGTGCGGAAGCGAATGTTGAAGCCGTGCGCAAACATCAGCGTCTTCGGCTGGCCGTCGGATCCCTTTGCCCGCAGGCCGGGCTCGATCTCCGCGTAGACCTTTGCGGCGGTCTGGTCCGGGACCAGCAGCATGATAGTGTCGGCCCACTGTGCGGCTTCGGCTACAGTAACCACCTCGAAGCCGGCAGCCCGCGCCTTGTCCCCGCCCTTCGATCCGGCGCGCTGACCAATCCTGACCTCCACGCCAGAGTCCTTAAGGTTGAGCGCGTGCGCGTGGCCCTGCGAGCCGTAGCCGATGATAGCCACTCGCTTGGATTGGATGAGGGAGAGGTCTGCGTCTGCGTCGTGGTAGGTCTTTGCCATAGTGTCTGTGTCGTCCTTTGCTTTCGTTGTTATTGGGTGGTGGCGGCCAGCAAAATGAAGGGGAGCCGGTTTGAGTTTGCGAGTGGTAATGCGCTTGTAAAGCCAATTACCCGGCGGCGAGAAGGCAAGGAGTGCTAGAAGTATGCCGATGCCCGTCCGGCCGAGTGGGATGATCGTTTGCCCGTAACTACTTCTGCCAACAAGACGATGACTTTGCATAGCGACGAAGCCGGCGGCGAAGAGCAGAAGTCCGCTTGCAGCCATGAAGCAGGGATTTCAAAACGCAATTGCACAGACTCCTTCAGCGCGTCTAGCTCACAGCTTCCTCTTCAACCATATGGCAAGGAAAGTGTAAGCCGGGACATCTTGAGAGGCCAGGTGCACGCTCATGCCTCGTGCTCATCGAACTGGTTGGGC
>CAXTSF010000041.1:5908-17528 GCA_964246865.1 uncultured Terriglobus sp. | reverse complement strand
CTGCCCGTAGATCAGGTCCATCTTGCCATCGCCATTCACGTCATATCCGAGGATCGGGAAGCCTGCATCGCCCAGCTCCCAGTCGGCATGCCACTGCCACTTGTCCGCGTCGGCATTCACCTGCTCAAACCAACCATGCGTTGTCAGGACGTCCGGCTTGCCATCCCCATTCACGTCGGCAATGCCGATGCCGTGCCCATCCTCCGCGCGGCCCCCCAGGTGGTGCACCTTCGGCTGCCCTTTGCTGAAGTCCACCCACAGGATCCCGTTGCGGTTGTAGTGCGCCAGGGCCAGGTCCGGCTTGCCGTCGCCATTAATATCGGCAAACGCCCCGCCCTCCGTATCGAAACTGTCCGTGATCTTCTCGCCCTTCCACATCTCGCCAGCGGCGGTCGCCTTCGCTCCCGGGTTCCGGTACCAGAACAGCCCGTTGGTGATCCAACCCGCCGTCACCACATCCGGCAGGCCGTCGTGGTCCACATCCACCACCCACTCGCCGCAGTCTGAAACAAACTCGCCGTGCGTCCCCACCGTCCGGAACTGGTGGGTCGTCCAAGCCCCGCCCTTCGCGCCCGGGTTCCCGTACCAGTAAGCCCCGCTCACCAGATCTGGCGATCCATCACCATCCATGTCCAGCAGCGAGATTCCCTCCGCGTGGTCCGTTCCCAGCCGGTGCGCCAGGAAGGAGATGCGCTCCTGCCCGCCCGGCCCCTTGCCCGGGTGCGGCATGCGGAACTCCGTCGCGTGCGCCGGGTCCTGCGCCCGCACCGGCATCGCGCTCAGCAGACAGAACGCACTCAGAAAGGAAACCGCACCCATAAGCGGCACCGCCGCCCTCGATTCCAACAGTATCCGCGACATTCTCACAATCGACCTCCTCGGCACATCCGGGCTGAACAAACGGCTAAACCACCTTCATCGCATCCGGGTTCCAGCGCACCACGCTTCCGCGCTCCACGCTCAGGTTGCTCAGCAGCGCCGCTCCCGCCGCGCGGAAGCCAAACGTCGCATCCTCCACCACCGGCTGCCGGCTTCGCACCGCGCTGAAGAAGTTGTGAAAATGGTCATAGCTGTCCGAGTACCCCGGCGGCACCGCGTAGCTTTCCACCTTCTTCGGCGTCGGCCCCGCCGGATGCGTCTCCGGATACTTTTTCCGGTACTGCTCGATCGTCGCCTTCTGCATCGCATCCGCAAACGTCGACACCGTATACCCCGGTTCGCTCGGCTGCGGCGTCCGCGTCACCGTAACCGTGCCCCGGCTGCCGTCGATCTCCATAATCCCCTCCGAGCCGGTGAAGAGGAAGCCCTCGCTCTCCTCGCCACCATCCACAAAGTTCACATGGAGGTTCAGATTGAAACCTTCCTGGTAATCAAACAGCGCCAGCAGCACATCGTTCGCGTCGCGGCCATCCTTCCAGAAGCGCAAACCGCCCGTCGCCATTGCCCGTGTCGGCCCCTTTGCACCGGTGATCAGGTGCGTCCCGCTGAACAGGTGTACGAACAGGTCTCCTGCCACGCCCGACCCATAGTCCTTCCACTTCCGCCATTGAAAGAAGCGCTCCGCCGAAAAGGGAATCTTGGGTGCCGTCCCCAGAAACCGCGGCCAGTCGCACGTCTCCGGCGACGCATCCACCGGAACGGAATAGTTCCACGCACCCATCGACGAGTTCCGGTCCCACCGAGCGCTCACCATGTTCAGCTGGCCGATCGCGCCCGCTGCCAGCAGCTCCTTTGCCTTCGCATACAGAATCGAACTCACCCTCTGGCTGCCCACCTGCAGAATCCGGTTCGTCGACCGCGCCGCCTCAATAATCGCCGGTCCGTCCTCATACACATGGATCATCGGCTTCTCGAGATACACGTCCTTGCCCGCGCGCATCGCATCCACCGCCGCCTGCTTGTGCCAGTGGTCCGGTGCCGCGATGATCACGGCATCCACATCCTTCCGGTTCAGCAGCTCACGGTAGTCCCGCGTCGTGAACACATCCGCGCCCCACATCTCCTTCGAGTGCGTCAGCCGGCCGTCATAGCAGTCGGCCACCGCCACCAGCTTCACTCCTGGCACCTGCAGCGCAAAGCGCGTGTCGCTCTGGCCCTGAATGCCTGCGCCGATCAGACCCAGCTGAATCACATCATTGGCCGACCGCGGAGCCACCGCCTTTGCCTGTGCGAACAGGGGCTCGATCCGCGTTGCCGCGGCTGCCACTGCCACCGTCTTTGCCGCACTGCCCACAAACGATCGCCGATCCAGCCTCAGAGCCATCCCTACCTCTCCCTCGCGGGTGCACCGCGCAACTGTGACCCTAGTGCAACATCGCGTTCTCTGTCCACAAACCTTTGCTTACACTGCCTCAGCCTCTACCCGCTCGCGAAACTTCGCCCTCGCCCGCTCGATCTCTTCCTGGTGCTTCATCGCCCACATCCATACCCCGCAGAACGCCTCGCTCAGGCTTAGGCCCATTTCCGTCAGCTGGTACTCCACCCGCGGCGGCACCACCGGGTACACTGTTCGCCGCACCAGCCCGTCCGCCTCCATCTGCCGCACCGTTTTCGTCAGCATCTTCTGGCTCACCCCGCCGATCGCCTTGCCCAGCTGCGTAAACCGCAACGGCGCCCGCTCCTCCAGTGCCTCCAGCACCAGCATGGTCCACTTGTCCGCCACCCTTCCGATCACCTCCCGCACCAGCGCCTCCAGCGCAGGATCATTCACCGTCTCGTGGTGCTCCCGCTTCTCCGCTGCACCCTCGATTTCTGCAAAAGTATCCATCCCTGACACTCTCCTTTCGGTAAGTATGGAACATACAAGTGCCTACTTCCAAGCGGAGAGCGCCGGGCTTAGCATGAACCCTCAAGGAGATTCCTCAAACATGCACATGTCCGGCAATACCATCCTCATCACCGGCGGCGGCTCCGGCATCGGCCAGGCACTCGCCAAGGCCTTCCACGACCTCGGCAATCATGTCATCATCGCCGGCCGCCGGCAGGAGCAGCTTGACGAAACCGCCGCAGGCAACCCAGGCATGCACGCCATTCCTTTTGACGTGGAGGACGCGGCCTCCATTCCCGCCTTCGCCGCACAGCTAAGCAAGGACTACCCCGCCCTGAACACCGTCATCCACAACGCTGGCATCATGCTCTATGAAGACCTGAAATCAGGTAGCTCTCTTCCGGATGCCGAGAAAATTATTGGCATCAATCTGCTCGGTCCCATCCGCCTCACTGCCGCGCTCATGCCACATCTTCTCCAGCAGCCCCGCGCAGCCATCCTCACCGTCTCCTCCGGCCTCGCCTTCGCCCCACTCAACCTCAACCCCACCTACTGTGCGACCAAAGCTGCGATCCACTCCTGGACCCAATCTCTCCGGTACCAGCTGCAGGACACCCCCATTCAGGTCATCGAACTCGCCCCTCCTTACGTCCAAACCGAACTGACCGGCGAGCGGCAGAAGAACGACCCCAATGCCATGCCTCTCGCGGACTACATCGCCGAGACGATGAAGCTCCTTCGCGAAAACCCCGACGCCCCGGAGATCCTCGTCAACCGCGTGAAGCCCCAGCGCTTTGCCGAAAAGAGCGGCCAATACGACGAGTTCTTCAAGAAGATGAACGACATGCTCACCGCCGCCCGCAAGTCCGCCTAGAAGCAGACCCCACCTTCGCGAAGCTGAGGTGGGGCCAGCGCCTGCGGCGCTCCGTCGTGCGAACGCGCGACTCTGCCATCTTTCGTCTGCCACCGGTACACTCCTAAGCAATGTCCTCCCGACGCGCCCTTGCCCGCCTCGTACTTCTTCTTCTCCCTGCCCTCGGAGTCGCCCAGATGAGCCCTCCACCGGCGGACCAGCCTCTTCACCACTGGCTTCTCCAGGACGCAGGCAAGGTCACCACCCTACCCGCGCAGGCCTCTCTGCCCAGCTTCAAACCCGCCAACTGGTACACCGCCACGGTCCCCGGCACCGTCCTTACCACCCTTGTCGACAACAAGGTCTACCCCGAGCCGCTCTACGGCGAAAACATGCGGCAGATCCCCGAGAGCCTCAACAAGACCACCTGGTGGTACCGCACCACCCTCACCATCCCCGCATCGCATCGCGGCCGTCTCACCTTTCTCCACTTCGGAGGCATCAACTACGCCGCGGAGATCTGGGTCAACGGCCATCAGGCCGGCACCACGCGCGGTGCCTTTATCCGCGGCGACTTTGACATCACCTCCTACGTCCAGCCCGGCAAGCCTGCCGCCGTGCTCGTCATCGTCTCGCCCCAACCACATCCCGGCATTCCGCATGAGCACACACAGGCAAACGGCGTCGGCCTGAACGGCGGCGAAACCGCCCTGGACGGCCCCACCTTCCTCTCCACCATCGGCTGGGACTGGCTGCCCGCCATCCGGGACCGCGACACCGGCGTCTGGCAGCCCGTTACGCTTTCTTCCACTGGCCCCGTCATTGTGCGCGACCCCATTGTCACCAGCAGCGTTGACCTCGCAGGTCACACCGCTGACCTCCACCTCAGCACCACTCTCCGCAACGCCTCGGCAAAGCCGGTCACCGGCACACTCGTCGCCACCGTCAGCGGCCACGGCGATCCCATCACCCTCCGCAAGGAGCTCACCCTCGCCCCTGGCAGCACAGACTCCTACCCGCTCGACACCACCGGCTACCCTGCCCTGCACCTCAGCAACCCGCAGCTCTGGTGGCCCAACGGCTACGGCCCGCAGAACCTCTACAAGCTCACGGTCTCCTTCGAAACCGGCAGGGCTGTCTCTTCTGAGCAGTCCACGAACTTCGGCATCCGCAAGATCGAGTACCAGGTTGCCGACTCCGAAAACCTCACGATCTCCGTCAACGGCGTCCGCGTCATGGTCCGCGGCGGCAACTGGGGCCTCGACGAGGGAATGAAGCGCATCCCGCGCGAACGACTCGACGCCCAGTTCCACATGCACGCCCTCGCCAACCTCAACATGATCCGCAATTGGGTCGGTCAGAGCACCGGTCCCGACTTCTATGACATGGCCGACAAGTACGGCATCCTGCTCTGGGATGAGTTCTTCCAGCCCAACCCCAGCGACGGCCCCGATCCCGCCGACATTCCGACCTACCTCGCCAACGTCACCGACAAGGTCGTTCGCTACCGCAATCATCCCTCCATCGCCGTGTGGTGCGCGCGCAACGAGGGTTATCCGCCCAAATCGCTCGACGACACCCTTCGCGGCCTCATGGGCAAACTCGACCAGTCGCGCCTCTACCAGTCCAACTCCGCCGATGGCCGCGGCGTGTCCTCCCACGGCCCCTACTACTGGCGCTCTCCGCACTTCTTCTACCGGCTCAACGAAAGTTTCAAGACCGAGACCGGCTCTGTTTCCGTCCCTACCATCGAGTCCATCCAGGGCATGATGCCCGAAAAAGACTGGGAGACGATCAACGACGACTGGGCCCAGCACGACATGGCCCGCGGTGCGCAGCGCGGCGACAGCTATCCCTCCGACCTTGCCAAACGCTACGGCCCCGTCCGCAACCTCGCCGACTTCGTCCGAAAAGGCCAGCTCGCCAACTATGAGGCTTATCGCGCCATGTATGAGGGCCGCAACGCGCAGATGTTCAAGGCCACCACCGGCATCATCACCTGGATGAGCCACCCCGCCCAGCCCTCCTTTGTCTGGCAGCTCTACCACTACGACCTCGAGCCGAACAGCTCCCTTTATGCCGCCAAGAAGGCCGCGGAGACCATCCACGTCCAGCTGAATGAGTCGAACGGCGGCCTCGAGGTAGTCAACAACACACCCGGCGTGCTCACCGGTCTCAGCCTGCGCGCCACCATCTATGGCCTCGACAGCAAGATCGCCAGCCGGAACACCTATCCCGTCGCACAGGTGCCGGGCAGCAGCACGATCAAGGCGGCACAGCTCGACCTCAACACCGGCCGCGGTGCCATTTACTTTGTCCGGCTGGAGCTCTCCGGCGGCGACGGCAAACTGCTCTCCTCCAACCTGTACTGGCAGAGCATCGCGCAGGATGACTTTACGGCGCTCGCGGAGCTGCCCACCGCCACTCTCCGCCTCGCCGCTACGGCGCACACCGAAGCGGAGAAAACACTGCTGGAGGTCTCCGTGACGAACCCGGGCGATACCGTCGCCCTCATGGCCCACCTGCAGCTGCGCGGCAAAAATTCCGGCAAGCGCATCCTGCCCGTCTTCTACTCGGACAATTACCTAAACCTCGCCCCCGGAGAAACTCGCACCCTCACCGTCGAAGCCGCCACGCGCGACCTCGGCAACGACACCCCCCTGCTCGCCATCGACGGCTTCAACATCGCCATCGACCCAGTCGAGGGTCCTGTCACCATTCACCTAAACGAGAACGCGCAGCCAACCCACTGGCCCGCCTCCCAACTCGTCCCGGCCAGTACGACGCGCTGAAGTTTCTCTTCAGGACGAATCACCTTTGTATTGCTCGCGAGAGACCTGTCGTACTTCGCGGGCAGTTCTCCTGCTTCCGCAGATGGAACAGAACCTGCACCGGAGCCACCCGCCATGCCGCTAGCCGAAACTTACCTGCCGAACCCGAGCCGTTACACAGACGCGGCCTTCCGCCGCTGCGGCCGCTCCGGCCTTGTGCTCCCACCCATCTCGCTTGGCCTCTGGCAAAACTTCGGCGGTTCCGACGTCTTCGAGACCGGCCGCGCGATCCTGCGGCGAGCCTTTGACCGCGGCGTCACGCACTTCGACCTGGCCAACAACTACGGTCCGCCGTACGGCTCTACCGAGGAGAACTTCGGCCGCATCCTTCGCGACGACCTCCGTCCGTACCGCGACGAGCTCATCCTCTCCTCCAAGGCCGGTTGGGATATGTGGCCCGGACCTTACGGCGCCGGCGGCTCCCGCAAGTACCTCATTGCCTCGCTCGACCAATCCCTGAAGCGCATGGGTGTCGACTATGTCGACATCTTCTACCATCACCGGCCGGACTTTGACTGCCCCATCGAGGAGACCGTCAGCGCCCTGGCCAGCGTCGTCCGCAGCGGCAAAGCGCTTTACGCCGGCATCTCCTCCTACTCCCCGGAGCGCACCCTGGAGGCGTATCGCCTGCTCCGCTCGGAAGGCATTCAGCTCCTGATCCACCAGCCGTCCTACTCCATGCTCAACCGGTGGATCGAGCAGGGCCTGCTCTCCACGCTTGATGAGCTCGGTGTCGGCTGCATCGCCTTCTCGCCGCTCGCCCAGGGTCTGTTGACGGGCAAGTACCTCCACGGGATCCCGGAGAACTCCCGCGTCACCGCGGAAAACAGCTCCTTCAGCCGTGACATCCTCTCGGACGCAAACCTCTCCCGCGCAAAGGCACTCAACGGCATTGCGGAGCGCCGCGGGCAGAGCCTCGCTCAGCTCGCTATCGCGTGGAGCCTGCGTGATTCGCGCGTCACCAGCGCCCTGATCGGTGCACGCAGCGTCCACCAGCTCGACGACTCACTCGACGCGCTGCACAACCTCCGCTTCACCGCGGAGGAGTTGGCCGAGATCGACCGCTACGCCGTGGACGACCCCAAGCTGGACCTGTGGCGTGAGGTCTCCACCCGCTGACGTTTTTCAGAAGCAGCTGGACGAGACCGGGCGCCCCACCTTCCTCGCGCTTTGTTGCGATCAAGGTGGGAACGCCACCTCAGATCTTCGTGTGAAATCGACATCCCACCCTCATCCAACCTCGCGGCTGCGCTTGCGCATGATCACCCTGATCTCCTTACGCCACTGCTCGCCGAGGCCGAGCAGCGTCCACTCGACCTCCGGCTTCAAATAGCGCAGCACCGTCTCAGTCACCGGATGCATACGCAGCATCGGCGCAACCAGGTAGAGCCGCGGCGGCTCCGGCGAGAGCCGAAGGCCGGTGAAGTAGCCGTGCCGCTGAAAGGTGCCGAGGCCGGTCGCGCTGTCCACCGTTTGGGTGTGATGCCAGCGCACACGCACCCAGTAGTCAAGCCCCTGCAGCGCGAAGTGCATGTCCTCGTCGGCCTTGAGCTCCAGCACCGCGAGCCGCGCATCGCGTGTGACGGTCAGGAGGTCGAGCATGCCACGGTCTCCGGCCTGGAACGCGGGTACCTGCGCGTACACGTGCTCCGGATCGAACTCCGCCAGCGAGCTCTGCCCATCGGTGAGTGGGCCAATGTTGCGCCGCAGCGCCGACTCCAGCCAGGCCTCCGGATGCATCCGGTAGAGCGGATCCTTCATGGATCCTGACGCGTGCCGCGAGGCGAAAAGCCGCTCCGTGAGAGAGCGCAGCATCGGCTCGGACTCCGGAAGCAGCGGTGTCTCATGCGGTCCTGCACCAAAGCTGATCTCTGACACGCGCGCGAACGAGTTGGCCGCGATGGCCTGCCGCACACGCGCGAACTCAAGGCCGTGCAGCAGCAGCGCCATCTCCGTCGTGGAGCGCAACCGCTCCTCCACCAGCTGCCGGGCACCCTCCGGAACCAGCGCCATCACCCGCGCGACAGGCTCCGCAAAGCGCTCGCGCGCCGCGGAAAGATCGGGAGCATGCTGCAGGCGTGTCTCGAGATTACCCGTGTCCGCGGGGTCACGCTCCCCTAGTTCCTCCGCACGTTCGTCCAGCTCGTATAACTCCCAGCGAGCGGCATCGGCGCGCAGCCACGCCATGCGCGAGAGAGTCAGCGACGCAAAGCCTTTCGGCACAATCAGGCGCAGTCCCTGAAAGAGGCGCTTGCCCGCGGCACGCTCGCGGCAGAGGTGAAGCCATAGAATGCCGATGGTGAGAATGGCTTCTATCGATGCGACTGTCTCTTCGGCGTTGATGGCGACGACGGCCCAGGCCTGCTGGCCGCGGAGCAGCACACCACGCGCGTACGCCGGCCCGAAGGAACGCTCCAGATCCATGGCGCTGCGCAGGCTGTCGGCCTTCCACTCCGGGAACTCCCGCGCCAGTACCCGCGCGAGCGTGCTGAGGTAGCGTTTACGCGTTGCCTCGCGCGCCGTTGGCGTACGCCGGTCCGGCTCGGAGACCAGCTCTAACGTCTGCGGCTTTGTCTGGCCGAAGCGCATTGTGCTGAGCCGCAGCGAGCCTTTGCGCGCTTCGGTCGCGACAACACGCCGCACCAGGTTGCGTTCCTCGCTCCAGAGCTGCAGGGTGCAGCGTCCATGCGCCTGCGAGAGTGAGTACTTTGCCTCCCGCATATCGAAGGCAATGCGGCCCTCCTCCAGCAGAACGGAGCTGCGATGCTCCGTAAGGAACCCCTCCACGGCGAGCGCGATCTCTTCTGCACTCTGCTCAGCGGTCGCCACCTACCAGCCGCGCCTCTTCCGCAGCTCCGTGATGTGGGCTACGTGATGGCGCGAGTGCCAGGCGTAGAGCAGCGCGGCGACGTCAAGCGGGACCGGCCCGTCCACGGGATGCATGTACCGGCGCTGCCACTGCTCTGCGGAGAGCGAGCGAAACAGCATGAGCAGCCGTGCATGCAGGGCTTCGACGAGTTCAAGGGACCACTCGATGGGAGCCATCTGCGCGTCGTGCAGCTCTGCCCATGTCTCCTCGTGATACGGCTTGATGATTGGATCGTGTTCCGTAAGCGCGAAGCGTACGCGCGTGTACATGTTCATGTGCGAGTCGGTGAGATGGTGTACCAGCTGCTGCACCGTCCACCCGCCCTCGCGATAGGGCGTTGCGAGCTGGTCGGCGTGGAGGTGCACGACGGCATGGCGGAGCCGGTCCGGCAGCTCTCCCAGCGTGACAAGAGCCTCCTCGCGCCGATAAAGGTCGACGCGCTCGGGCCGTTGCCAACGGCCGATCGGAAAGCGGACGTCGGCTTGTTGCACGTGTGATGGTTCAGGGCTGGTCATACAGCGAACCCTAGCATAGACGCCCTCGCCGCCAGCGTAGAATCACCAGTTATGGTCACGTCCCTTTCCGCACCCGCACAGGTCGGCTCCGAGCCGGAATCGAAGCTGTATTTCCGCGATCGTTTTGGCATCACGGACGCGCTGCTGGAGCGGTGCCTGGCAGAGGCACTTGGTGCCGGAGGCGAGTTCGCAGAGCTTTACTTTGAATCCGTCATGTCGTCCTCCATCGGAATCGACGAGCAGATTGTGAAGTCGGCCAGCCAGAGCCACAGCCTGGGTTGCGGCATCCGCGTTCTCAGCGGCGAGTGCACGGGCTTCAGCTACACGGACGTGTTGACCGAGGAGAAACTGCTGCAGGCCGCGCGCACCGCAGCGCTGATTGCCGCAGGTCCGGCAAGAGTGGCCGTACAGGGTTTTACAAGCGCGCGCATCCACGATCTTTACCCGATCGTTGGGGTCGATGCGGAGATTGAAAGCAAGCTGGCCCTGGTACAACGCGCGGACCGGGCTGCCCGAGCCTATGACCCGCGCATCACGCAGGTGCGAGCGAGCTTCTCCGACGAGCTGCGCCACATCTTCATCGCGGCAAGCGACGGAACCTATGCCGCGGATACACAACCGCTGAGTCGCATGAGTGTGGGCGTCATCGCCAAGGATCCGAAGGCGGACGATGGGAAAGGTGCCACTGCTCGGGGGTCCAGCGGCGGTGGTGGACGCGTGGCCCTCCACTACTACGAGGGCTCGGCCACGCCGGAGCACTTTGCGCGAGAGGCCGCGCGGCAGGCGATTTTGCAGCTGGGCTCGCAGGATGCACCCGCGGGTGAGATGGAGGTTGTGCTGGGCCCCGGCTGGCCCGGTGTGCTGATCCATGAGGCCGTGGGCCACGGTCTGGAGGCGGACTTCAACCGCAAGAAGCAGTCCGCATTCGCGGGGCTGATGGGCCAGCGCGTCGCGACGGACAAGGTCACCGTGGTCGACAACGGCACGATCGCGGAGCGGCGAGGCAGCCTGAACGTGGACGATGAAGGCATGCCGACCCGGAACAACGTCCTGATCGAGAACGGAGTGTTACGGCAGTACATGAGCGACAAGCTGTCGGCGAAGTTGCTCGGCCTGCCGGCGAGCACGGGCAGCGGCCGCCGCGAAAGCTATGCGTCGATTCCAATGCCGCGCATGACGAATACGTACATGCTTGCGGGCGAGGACGAGCCGGCGGACATCCTGCGCAGCGTGCGGCGCGGCCTGTATGCGGTCAACTTCTCGGGAGGCTCGGTCGACATCACAAACGGAAAGTTCGTCTTCGCCGCGAGCGAGGCGTACCTGATCGAGGATGGCAGGGTGACAGCTCCGGTGAAGGGTGCAATGTTGATCGGCAATGGACCGGAGGCGCTGAAGTACGTGAGCATGGTGGGCCACGACCTTGCACTGGATGAGGGAATCGGCACCTGCGGAAAGAAAGGGCAGGGCGTGCCGGTAGGCGTAGGCGCGCCGACGATCAAGCTGGACCGGATGACGGTGGGTGGAACAGGACGGTGAAGATTCACCAACCGTACAATTTGAAGTGGCACGCTCAAGGAGATTGATGTCGAATTTAAGCAAAGCCGGTGCAACTCTTGAGACCGGGTTAGCCACAAGCATTGTCGACCGGGCGATACGCGCCGGTGTGACGGATGCCGAGGTGGTCGTCTACGAGGGCGATGAGTTCTCAGTGCGTGTGCGCCTGGGCCAGGTGGAAACGCTGACCGAATCCACTTCGCGGGCGATCGGCCTGCGTGTCTTTAACGG
>CAXTSF010000041.1:0-5898 GCA_964246865.1 uncultured Terriglobus sp. | reverse complement strand
ACATCGACAAACGACTTGAGTGAAGATTCACTGCGGCGGCTCGTTGCGGGTGCAGTCGAGCTGGCGAAGATCACCGAAGAGGATCCCTTTGCGGGTCTGCCGGAGCAGGGGGCGTTCTCCGAGCTGCGCTCGGGCGAGACGCTTGGCATGTATTTCGAGGATGTTTATGCGATGCCGCCAAAGGAGCGCATCGAGATGGCGCGGGCCGTAGAAGCGGCAGCCATGGCGGCGGACACGCGCATTCAGAACTCCGACGGCGGCACCTTTTCAGCGGCAACATCGCGCAAGGTCATGGCCAACTCTCGCGGCTTTTCCGGTGAGTACCGCAAGAGCTTCTGCTCGCTGGCGGCCATGCCGATCGCCCAGGACGCGAGCGGGATGCAACGGGATGCGTGGTCGTCGCGGGCGCGCACCATCCACAGGCTGGAATCGCCGGAGAGCGTTGGCCGCGAGGCTGCACGCCGTGCCG
Source organism: uncultured Terriglobus sp. (assembly GCA_964246865.1). Lineage (GTDB taxonomy): Bacteria > Acidobacteriota > Terriglobia > Terriglobales > Acidobacteriaceae > Terriglobus. The sequence continues at coordinate 5,429 of CAXTSF010000041.1, read as the reverse complement.
TGCAGCGGCTCGGTGCGCGGCGATTGAAGACGCAGCGGGCCACCATGGTCTTCCCACCCGAGATGGCGATTGAGATGATCGGACACATCTTCGACGCCGCGAATGGCGAGGCGATCTACCGGCACGCGACCATGTTTGAGGACATGCTCGGCAAGCAGGTGAGCAACGAAGATATCACTGTGGTGGATGACGGCACGCTGATGCTGGAGCCCAATCTTGCGGGGTTCGGCACGCTTCCCTTTGACGGCGATGGTCTGCCGATGCAACGCAAGGTCCTCGTCGACAAGGGTGTGCTCACGACCTACGTGGCCAACACGTACACGGCACGCAAGCTGGGCACGCGATCCACCGGAAATGCGTCACGCGGGCTCGCGGGAGCGCCAGGAATCGGGAGTGGCAACTTCTATCTGGAGCCGGGCACAGTCACGCCGGAGCAGATCCTTGGAGAGGTGCAGAACGGGCTCTATGTGCTGGAAACGCTGGGCAGCGGCGTGAACCTGGTGACAGGGGACTACTCCCAGGGCGCGAGTGGTCTGTGGATCGAGAACGGTGAGTTTACCGGCGCGGTGGAGGAGATTACCATCGCCGGCAACCTGAAGGAGATCTATCGGAATATCGTCGCCATCGGCAACGATCTGCACTTCCGCAGTTCGGCCGCGTCACCGACGATTCGGGTGGAGGGCATGACCATCGCCGGTGAGTAGCTCCGGCCGCCCTCTTCGCGAGAGCAGCAGCAGAAGTAAAATCTCCGAGTGAGTCCCACGCCGATCTTCGAACACGAGGTAGATTTCCAGGCGAATCGAGCCTCGGAGATTCTGCTGACGATTCCGGCTGCACAAGGTGTGGTGTGCCTCTTCGGTGCCAAGGCGACCGACCGGCCTTACATGCTGAAGGGAGCGAACCTGCGGCGTCGTTTGCAGCGGCTGCTGGAACCCGCGGAGGGCCAGACGAAGCGGCTAAACCTCCGGGAGCGGATTGCACGGATCGCCTGGCGCGAGACGACCTCAGAGCTCGAGTCACTGCTGCTGCTGTATCGTGCGGCTTCTGTGCTGTTCGGCGTGGAGGAAGCTCGCCGCAAGCTGCGGCTTTCTCCGCCATATACGGTGCGCTATGCGGCAGAGAACCGCTTCCCCCGTATCTATGTGACGAACCACCTGCGCCGGCGGTCGCTGGAGACGACCTTTGGACCGTTCGCGTCCCGCTTTGCCGCGGAGCGCTACCGCGAAGCGGTGGAGGAGCTTTTCCTCATCCGCAGATGCTACCTGGATCTGCATCCATCGCCGGAAGATCCCGGCTGTATCTACGGCGAGATGAGGAAGTGTCTTGCACCCTGCCAACAGCGATGCTCCGGCGAGGAGTATGCCCATGAAAGCCAGGCAACGCTGGCGTTTCTGCAGACGCGCGGGCGCTCCGTTATGACGGAGATCGAGCAGGAGCGGGACAGAGCCTCCGGGGAGATGCGGTTCGAGGATGCGGCGGCGGCGCGCGCGCGTGCGGCAAAGGTGAAATCTGCGGCAGCGCTGGCCGACGATCTGGTGCAACCGCTGGCCGAGTTGCAGGTGCTGCTTGCGGTGCCGCTGCCTCCTGGACCGGAGCCACAGGTGAATCTGTTTCTCTTCACCGCGGGCCGGCTGCGCGGGCCGGAGACGTTGCCGTTGACTGGCGTGCGGCTTGCGCGGGAGCAGAGCGAGGTAGGGTCCTCGTTGTTTGCGCAACCGATGCTGCTCGCACCGATCCCGGAAGATGGTGGCACGTTGAGCGAGAGTTCGGCGGAAACGCCGGAGGAGCGGCTGGCCGCCGCCATCGCCCGCCTGGTGGATGGCACCGGCGCGGAGGACACGGCGGCGCTGGGCGACCATCTCGCGCTTCTGCGCCGCTGGTACTATCGGCCGGAGAAGCAGCGGGCGGGTGTGGCCTTCTTCCAGGAGCGCGGATCATGGCCGTTGAGAAAGATCCTGCGGGCAGCGGCAAAGCTGCATGAGCCTCCAAAAGAAGCCGCGATCGCTGCATCCTAGGCCATAGGGACGGACCGGCTCCCGAGCTGTCTAGAGCGCCGTTTGTGTTGGACTGACGCTTTGCGGTACACGCACCCACTGCATGCCGGCGGCCCGGGCGGCCTGAATGCCGGCCTCGGCGTCTTCAAAGACGAGACATGCTTTCGGCTCCACTTCCAGCTTCGTGGCTGCGGTGAGGAAGGGCTGCGGATGCGGCTTACCATGCGTGTAGTCTTCGGCACCCACGATGACGTCGAAGCGGTCGAGCAAACCCATCAACTTGAGGGTGAGCACGATGCTGTCGCGAGGTGAGCCGGAGACAATGGCAAAGGGGATCCGGCCGTGGTCGCGCTCCACGTAGTGGAGAACAGAGGCGACCGGCGCCACGTGGCTAAGCGAGGCCAGGTACAGACTTTCCTTGCGCGCGGCGGTTTCGTGAGGAGGCATCTGCAGGCCAAAGCGCTCGTTGAGGATTTCGACGGTGCGAGGCAGCGGCACACCGCCGAGCTGGTAGAAGAGCTCCTCGGGGAAGGTACCGCCCTGCTCGGTGACGGCCTGGAGCCAGCTTTTATAGTGCAGGGGCATGGTATCGGCCACAGTACCGTCCATGTCGAAGAGGTAAGCGGCGAAAGGTCCGGGCGGGATGGCGAGTGCGGCTGTAGCAGGGGTCATCGCCCTTGAGTATTCCATGGAGCGGCGGCTCAGGCTGGCCTGTGTCTCCCCGCGAAGACTTTGCCTCCGAGCCTGATTGGTACACTGCGGCTTGTGATGGACCTTGCCTTTTCTATCCTTGCAGCTGACTTCAACCACCTTGCGGATGAGATTGCCGCGGCAGAGCGCGGCGGCGGAACGGTTGTGCATGTGGACGTGATGGACGGGCACTTTGTGCCGAACATCACCTTCGGACCGCCGGTGGTTTCCGCAGTGCGGCGGATTACGGAGCTGCCCCTCGATTGCCACCTGATGATCGAAGATCCCGACCGGTATATTCCGGACTTCGCCAAGGCCGGCGCCGACTGGATTCTTGTACACCAGGAGGTCTGCCGCCACCTGCACCGGACGGTGACCTCGATTCGCGAGCACGGTATGGAACCAGCGGTTGTGATCAATCCTGCGACACCCGTGGAGACCCTGATCGAGGTGTTGCCGCTGCTGCACCACGTGCTGGTGATGACAGTAAACCCGGGTTTTGGCGGCCAGAGTTTTATTCACCGCTGTGTTGAGAAAGTGCAGCACCTGGCGCGGCTGCGCAACGAGATGGGCCTGGACTTTCGCATCGAGGTAGATGGTGGTATCGGCAACGAAACTGTGTCAGAGGTTGTGCAGGCGGGTGCGGATCTGCTGGTCGCGGGTTCGGCCATCTTTGCAGGACCGGGCAAGGGGGCAGAAACCGAAAGAAATGCCCGGGAGTTTTTACGCCGGGCGCGCGCCGCGTCCGAGACGCAGATTTAGAGCGCTGCCGGTCTAACTTTGGTGCGAAGAGGCAGTCCAAACGGTATCGCCGGTTGTCCCGCGCCTGGGAACAGTTCCGTGCGCGGGCGGCTTAGAATAGTTGCTAGTCCAGCGCTGCACACCTCTCCGGTGCGATGGCGCGAGCTACGAGGTTGCATGCACTCTTTCTTCTCTCTTCTTCCCTCGCGATCGTTCTTTTGGCGGCGCGGCGTGATAGTGGCCATCTGCGCGGGTGTGCTGGCAACAGCGGGTTCCGCGGCAAGAGCGCAGACACAGAGCCCGGCAGCTCCAACAGAGGCAGTACCGGCGGCCGCGGCCCAGGACAAGGTGCCCACCGCCGTGATCAGCAATACGCCGGAGAAAAAGGGCCGCACACGCAAGGCCGATGAGAAGGTGGTCCAGTCCAAGGACACGGTCAAGGACCTGCGACAGCAGAAGCGCCGCCTGAAGGACAACCCGCTGGCGGACGTGAAATCGAACCAGCCGGACAAACAGCTCTACGACAAGGCCCAGGTTGCACTGAAGAAGGGCCGGTTTGATGTGGCGCGGCTGGAGCTGCAGACGCTGCTGGCGACCTACCCCGACTCCGAGTACCAGATGCGGGCGAAGCTTGCCTTTGCTGACAGCTGGTATCGCGAGGGCGGCACGGCGGCACTGACGCAGGCCGAAACCGAGTATCACGACTTCATCATCTTCTTCCCAAACGCCCCGGAAGCGGCTGAGGCGCAGTTCCGCATTGGCGAGATCTACTTCAAGCAGATGGACAAGCCGGACCGCGACTACAGCAAGGCCATCCACGCGCAGGAGGAGTACCGGAACATGCTGACGCAGTACCCGGACTCGAAACTGGTGCCGCAGGCCAAGCAGCGTCTGCGCGAGGTTCAGGAGGCGCTGGCGACCCGCGAAACCGGCATCGGCGGCTTCTATCTCGGGCGTGAGAACTGGGCTGGTGCCATTGCCCGTTACCAGACCGTGGTCGATACCTATCCGCTCTTCAGCCACGTGGATGACGCCCTGATCGGCCTGGGCGATGCGTACAACGCGCAGGCGAACTACATCCGTCGCGCCAGCATGCCGGAGGATGCAAAGGCGCGGCTGCTGAAGATCTATGGCGATCAATCGGCCGCTGCGTATGGCCGGGTGGTGACACAGTACGCGGCTTCACCACGGGTGGAGGATGCGCGCGACCGTCTGGAGGCGATCGGCGCACCCGTCCCGACGCCCACCGCGGAGCAGGTGGCAGCAAGCCAGGCTTTGGAAAACAGCCGAAGGAGCTACACACTCGCGAATCGCGCGAAGGGACTGATTGTGCGCGGACCCGATGTGGTGCAGGCGCCGCAGATTGGTGAGCCGGCTATGGCGGATCCGAAGGCGACAGTGGCACCGCAGATTGCGCGAAAGGCGCAGAGCGATTTTGAAACCGCGATGAAGCCGGGCGCGCAGCCATCAACCACGGCTCCGGCTCCGGCGGCTGCGGAGGCATCAGCGCCTGCCGGTGAGACGACCGCCGCGCCTGCCGCACCCGCAGCACCGCCAGCCTTGCAGGACCTGCCGGCCCCTGGCAGCGCGACGGGACCGGCCGTTACGGGATCCACCTTCAACGAAGCCACGCCCGCCGCGGCAACGGGTGGAAACAGTGTTGGTGTGGAGATCCTTTCGCCCGGAGCCGGATCGACACCGAATGGAACTGCGGCGACGCCGGTCGGCAACGGCCTGAGCGCCGTTGGACCGGCAAACCGCGAGGCGTTGCCAGCGGAGGAGAAGCCGGCAACGGCACCCGACGCCGTAAACGATGTAGCCGGTGTGAAAACGCCGCAGGCGCAGGCACCGGCGGATGGCAAGAAGAAGCCGAAGCCGGAGTTTGACAAGGCCGAGGAATCATCCAGCGCGCACAAGAAGAAGAAAGGCATCAAGAAGCTGAACCCGCTGTAGCCGCAAGGATGAGCGTGGACCGAGGGCGGCCCATGTGGCCGCCCCTTCCTT
>CAXTSF010000040.1:0-17637 GCA_964246865.1 uncultured Terriglobus sp. | reverse complement strand
GAGTCCAGGCTCCAGCCATGCCGCCGAAAGCTCCCCATCAGGTTCAGGCCAGCCGGAACAACGAAGATCAGCGAAAGATATGCCATCAACAGCAGCTGTGGAGGGAGCCGTCGACTGAGCCTTTGAACGGCAACGGTTCCGAGCACAGCGAGGAGTATGTATCCGATCGTCAGCGAGAACGGCGTTGCCTGCGGGAACTGACCGCCGGTCAGCTTGCTGAACAGGTGCATGGGCCCTTCTTTCGTGAAGCGGACTGGATCGTAGAAGAGGAACGCTGCCTGCATCGCAATCGCGATCGCGGACGCGGTCCACGACGTCAGCCGGCCGATCCGGCGTGTCAGGGTTGCCGGAAGCAGGATCGTGGCGGCGCGAAACTGAGTGAGCAGCCCAAGAAACACCGCGAACACCGCCGCTCCCCAGCGTGATCGCACCGCGATTAATGAGGTAGCGGCGACCAGCAAACCGAATGGGAGAAAATCTGTGCCATCGCCTGCGGCCACCCAGACTCCGGGTGCCAATGCCAGCAGTGCCAGGAAAGCCGCAAGCTGATGCCAGCCAAGCAGAATGCCGATGATTGTGAAGCTGCAGCCGAACAGCAGGATCTCGGTTCTTCCATACCCCGCTGACTGCACCAGAGGCGCTTGCATCGCGACCCAGCCAGGACCACAACTGAGCGGATTGTGCGACCACATGCGGGATTCGTCATAAGGCCATCGGCCGTGCAGCATGCTGTCGCTGGCGGCAATGACGCAGGTTGGTTGATCGCTGCCTCTGCCTTGTGCATGCATCTTCTCTGCGCGGGGCAGCAGGATCAAGGGGCAGGCAATCAGGCCCACCAGAACCAAGGGCGCTACAAAACTACGAAACCGGATCACGAGGGGCCACAGGGCGGCCGAGACCAGCCAAATAGAGAAGAAGAGCAGCAGAGCAAGACGCACGCCGGTACCCTGTGCGTGCACGAGGGTCACCTTACCCAGGACCCCCAGGCCACCACCTATGGCGAGTAGCGCATAGAGCAGACCGGCCCTCCGCGCAGATCCAATTCGCTGTTCGACCGATGTCACAGAAGGTGTGCTTCCTTTCTCACTGCGAAATGGCCTGCCTTGAAGTGCTGACGATGTTCGCTCGTGCGCGTGTCGCAAAGTATTGAGAAGATTCGGCTTTTTCTCCGGATCACGCTGGCCATCTCTCATGGCTGTTCATCTGTTTGTGCGCTGTAGTAGTATTTGCCGTCGGTCGGCTACGTTTTTGCGTTGCTGTGAAGTGAGTTGAGGGCGTCGCCGGTAGACCTGGATCGGCTGTTGTAGCAACCGAATGCGTTCCACCAAAGTGGTATCTACAGTACCTCATTCTTTGCCGGACACTACCGATGTAGTTCTTACGACCGCAGTGCAGAGCCAATTTTCGTAAAGGTACGCGAGCCTTATGTTTGCTTCATTTCAAGTCTTGGTGGGTTGTTGGATTGGCTTTTCGCTTGGCTGCCTATGCTGCGGCCTGCTTCGAGCTGCGTCTGTAAGGGCTGTGAAAGCATCCGAATCGTTCACACTACAGTCTGTTCCGTCGCAAGCAAAACGACAGAGAGTACTTACGGGGCAGCAATCCATTTTTGTGGTGCACAGGCAGAGGGATGTGCTGCCCGCCCATGGACTGAGCGCGAAACCAGCCTCATAGCTGCCTGTATGTCTGAGTTGGGCGCTGCGACTATATTCCCTTCATGGCAAACGCGGCCGTGTGCAGCAGGATAGCCATGTCGAGGAAGAAGCCGCGATGCTCAATGTAGTACAGATCGTATTCAATACTCTCGTGAATCGCGAACTTGCGGTCGGCGCTGAGTTGCCATAGACCTGTAATGCCAGGGATGACGGACAGGCGATGCGCCTGCTGTGGTGTGTATTGGGCAACCACATACGGCATCTCTGGACGAGGACCGACAAGGGCCATATCGCCGCGCAGAACATTCAGCAGTTGAGGAAGCTCATCCAGGCTTGTCTTTCGCAAAAAACGTCCGGCCGGCGTAATGCGTGGATCGTGGGAATCCTCAGGTGAGCGGCCATATTTCGGAGCAGTGACGTACATGCTGCGGAACTTGAACAGGGGAAAGGGTTTTCCTCCGCGGCCAATGCGTTCCTGCTGGAAGAAGATCGGACCCTCTGAGGTAAACCGGACCCAAAGGGCAACACACACCCAAAGAGGAAGTGTTGCAATGATGAGAGCGACCGCGAATACAAGCTCTACCGCGCGCTTCAGATACTCGTACGAGGTAATGCGGCTGGCTTCGACGCCGCTCAGGGAGCTGACAATCAGGCCGTCCATCTCCTTGACCGAGGTAAGCCGGTTGGGAAGGTGTGGCTGCACAGATCCTACAAAGGAGAGCTGAATGGAACGGTCGTTGGCGATCGAAGCGATCTCGGACATGCGCCCGGGTGCAAGTTCCGAGCTTGCCACATAGATATCGGTGACGCCGAGGCGATCCAGAAGGCTCCCATCAAGCTGACCGCCGTACACAGGCGCGTGCTCCCGGAAGGAATACCCATGGGAATAGATGACGCGATTGCCCTCAGCGCTCGCATCCTCGAAGAAACCGACGGGACGCAGGTGAAGATCTGGCGAGTTCGACATGAAAGAAAACAGTCTGCGGGCGTCCGGCCCCGATCCGAGGATCAGAACGCGTTTCTCAGCGGCAGCTTTCCCGCTCAGCCTGGCAAGCAGCTTGCGTGTTGTGTGCTTCTGAATCAGCACAAAGAAAGTGATGAAAACCCAGCTGAGGAGAAGAAGAAGACGCGGAACAACAGTCTGGCTCAGGAGGATGCCAAATGAGAGCAGTGCCAGGGAGAACACCGACACCCGAAGAATACCGGCCGTCTCTCGAATATAAAGAAGGCTTGCCGACTGACTGTACAGGCTGTGAATGCGCCCAAACAGCACGAAAGCCAGCGCGTACTGAATGGAGAAGACGGCCAGCTTGAAGGCTTCGTTACTCACGTGGGTATGGCGAATCAGGTGATACACCAGCAAACCCGCAACAATGCCGAAAGACACAGACACATAGTCGAGCGCAATCGCCAGCAGGGTAACCAGAGTGAAAGAGCGTGGGTTGCGCGCTGTATCGGCGGTATGTGCCAGATGAAGACCGCTAAACTGATCCTGCGAAACGTCTGGCGTAACGGCTGGTACGTTCGATTGTGTGGCCACCTGTTGCTCCTAAGTACGGCAAAGAATCATGTAGCTCCCCAGCAGCCGGAAGCCATTTGAGCGAAAAGGAAAGCAAAGCTCTCCGTGAGTCCCATCTAATTCGTGGGTGCAGTTTTCTAGATGATTTTTAGCACGTGCAGGCCGCTTGCTTGTCGACCGCCGTCTACACTCACCGCCGAAGTCCGCCATCAAAAGCCCTTGTGTGCCGTGATAGGACAACCTTCCAGCTCCCATCGTGAAAACCCGAAGCAGCAGCAGGTGCGCTTTGTTTCATATCAGGCACAGAATGATTCTACCGGCTGGATCCCACAAAGGTGTTACGGCGCTGCGACAAAATCCAGGATTGACACTGCGTCGCCAGCAACAAGCGACATTCTGGCACCACCGCCAGGCATTGCCTTACCTTCGGGTGTGGCCGCTGGATCCATCGATAGCAGCCGGGCGGAACGGGCCGGTGATGCAAGGGCGAGCGTAAAGGGCACGGGCGTCACGCTCACCGGGTGGTGCGCAACCGGATCGTAGGACGGAACCTCGAGCCAGAATGCGAGCAGATAATGCCCGTTCCGGCGCTGCAGGAGCATATGGTGCATCTCGGGAGGTGCACCTTCCAGACGAAAGGCGAGCGGTCGAACCCGGGAGTCCGGGCCCGGATCCCGGAGCGTCTGCAGCAGCCGCTGAGTCGCTGTGAATGAGGGCTTTCGCGTACCATCCTTCCGGATCAGGCCGAAAGACCGTTCCCCGCCGGGTGTGTTGTCATTCGCATCCGAGAGCTCATATAGATAGGTGCGCTCGATTCCGTGAAGCCTTTGTTCAAAAACGAGCCGTGGCAGGTAGGTGGCCTGAGCCGTCTCGCCGATACCCTCCTGCTGTGTCGCATCGCTGAGATAACCCGTCTCCGTACTGACGATCGGCTTTGGGCCCCAGCCCTTCTTTGACTGTGCAAGATTCCAGGGTATGCTGCCGTAGCCGTTGTCGCCCCAACCCGCTGTTCCGGGGTTTCTGCCGGCAAAATAGTTGTGTATGTTCGCGTATCCAAAGTAGTTCGAGAGCTGGGGAACCTTTGCGGATGAATCTGCGTCGATCAGCGATGGACCGATGAGGCGAAGCGCGGGCCCGTTTGGCGGGTGCTGGGCAAGCCTCTGCAGGACCGGCATGAAAGCGGACACGCGGGATGGCCTGTCCGCGACCCCCGCGTGGTCATATTCGTTCGGCCCTTCCAGCGCTTCAGCAATGCCCGGCACCTTCTCCAGGAACTCCCGCATCTGTGCCTCTGACCGGTCCGGACCGGTGATGAAGTCACAGTGGATACCATAGCCAGCAAGTGTTTTGTGCCTGTCGTAGTAGCCCTGCCATGTCGTCACGATCAGTCCGTCTCGCGTATGCTGCACGCCAAGATCGTGAATCGCGGACGAGATCACCGCGAAGTTGCCGTAAGGGGTGTCACCGTTGTGCAGATGGACGTTGATTCCCACGGACTCAAACAGGTCATTGGAGCGGACAGGCGTCTCCGTCTGAAACGCCGCAGCTCCCGACGCTACCGGCACCGGGTACAGCGGGAGTGCCGGAAGCGCCAGGAGCGCGGCGCGAAGGGTTGGCCGCAGCCACTTCATCGTCATCGCTTGTACACCCCGGCCGGAGTTCGGAACGAAGATAGCCGTGAAAGGTTCATTACCCTAAGTATCGCCGCTGGGCAGCGGCCGGGCAAATGCGTGCCAGGGAGGGAGACGGAAACAATCATGCACGTAGCGATCCTGAATCGAAAAGAGGCCGGCCCCGATGCGCTCTTGTTGTGAGCTCACCGGGGCCGGCCCCGTACCATTGCCTCCGGACTACTTCCTCGGCAGCGCCACCACCGTCACACGATCCGCAACCGCAAGGGTGGTAACGCTGTTCGCGGTTGCCCCTGCCTGAACGCTCATATTGCCGGCATCGTCGAGTGAGTAGATCGTTGCCGCACCCGTGGGAGTGATGCTTTGCAGCGTCACCGTCTGTGCAGGCACGCTAAGTGCGGCATTGTTATTGACGCTCTGCACACCGAGCCACAGCGCGATGAGGTAAGTGCCGTCGCTCTTCTGGAAGACAGCGTGCTGCAGATGCGCCGTGTTCCCGCCCAGGGTCAGGGCCAGTTTGCCCGGCGTCCCGAAGTTGGTGTCCTTGAAGAGGTCCATCAGGTTCTTGAGCGCCGTCCAGGAGGGCTTCGGCGTCAGATCCTGACGAATCAGGCCATAGTTCGAGTTTGACTCATCGAAGTACTCGTACAGGTACGTACGGGAAACTCCATGCTGCAGGTGAGAGAAGAGCAGCCGCGGAAGATAGCGTGCGATCGCCGCCTCCGGCACCTGGCCGCTGATGTAACCCGTCTCCGACGAGTACACCGGCCGGTTCGGCACGATCATGTTGGCAAGGCAGATGTTGAAGTCCATCGTGCCGTACCAGCCGCAGTTGAAGATGTAGCCACCGTAGGAGGGCGTCTCCGGAAAACGGGGATTGTAGTAGTCATGCATGTTGCCCGTATCCGCATAGGCGGAAAGGTCGCCGAGCTTCGGGTATGAGTCAAGCCAGTTGATGGTCGGTGCCAGGATTGGCATATTGGCCGTCGCGGGATTGCTCTTTACCGTGTCATGCAGCATGTGCATGAAGTTCACGAGCACAGGACCTACGTCCGCATCGTCCTCATTCGGGCCTTCAAAGGCTTCAATGGAGTCCGGAGCGTTCTGATACACAGCATTGATATTCTGCGGCGTATCGTGTGGATCGATCAGCCACAGACCCTTAATACCGGCACGGGCAAGGGCTTCCGCATTCTGAAACTCATTCGATGAGGGATAGGGATCGATGCCGTTGCGGTAGTGGCGTACACCCAGCGCCTGCATGGAGCTGAGCATCTGCGGAAAAGCCTGCCAGTAGAGGGTGTTGCCGAAGTGCAGGTGAATGTTCACGCCCAACGAGTCCGTGAACTGGTAGGCGGTCATGGCCTGCTCGCCGTTGACGGCATTGATCTGCACCGTCGCCGTGGCGGAGGCGCTTCCACCCTGGTCATTCGCGGCGGTGCAAGTCACCGTGATCTGCCCGGGTAAGAGACCGTTGGTCGAAAGAACGGCCGTATTCCCATTAGGTGCCAGGGCGCCGTTCGAGGATCGAAATGTATAGCGGAACGAGGTACTGACAGGGTTTTTGGCATTGGCTTGGATCAGTGCCGTATCCCCCTGGTTGATCGCAGTCGGGCCAACGCAGCTGAGGCTGGGGTTTACGGGCGCGGGTGCTGGAGCCGGAGCCGGTGCTGGCGCGGGTGCCGGAGTAGGTGCCGGTGCTGGCGTGGGTGCAGGAGCGGGAGCCGGTGCAGGAGCGGGTGCAGGTGCCGGAGCAGGAGCCGGTGCTGGCGCCGGAGCAGGTGCAGGTGCAGGAGCAGGCGCCGGAGTAGGTGCAGGTGCAGGTGCAGGAGTTGGCTTTGGAACCGGTGTCGGTGCGGGAGCAGGAGTTGGTGCAGGCGTGGGTGCAGGAGCAGGCACCGGAGCCGGTGCGGGAGCAGGAGCCGGTGCCGGAGCAGGCTTTGGAGCTGGTGCGGGCGCCGGAGTGGGTGCAACCGGCGCAGACTGCGCCTTGGGCGTGATCACGATATCCACAGCATGGGAGACAATCTGGCCGTAGGAGTCTCGAGCGTGGCAGAAGACAGACACGCGTCCGGGCTGCAGGCCGGCGGAAGAGAAGGTCGCCGTAGGGCTGTATCCCGTGTATTTCCCGGCAGGGTAAACCGTGTTGCCGATCTGCAGTGTGCCTCCGGAGACGAGGAAGAAGAAGACCACCGGCACCCCGGCAGGGCTGCCGCCCGTCGACTCGACAGTGGCCATGCTGTCCTGCGGCAGTGTTGCTGGCGCGTGGCATTGCACGCTTGGGTAAGGCGGCTTGGCGGCTGCAGCGGCCAAGTCGGCGCTACTGCCCGTGGGAAGGCCGGCGTTGTACAGATCACTGAGGTGATTTGTAGCCGCACCTGCGGCCCAGGCGGTGGGGATGGAACCAAGTGTAAGAAAGAAAGTTGTGCATCGAGCAAACCTGCCCAGTATCGGGCGGCGAAGGTGAACATATTCCATGAGTTGGGGCCCTTTGTGTGATCGGTGGAAGTACGTCTGACTGTCGTCGATCGCCTACATCCTTAGTCGTAGATCGTGACAGCCGCCCAATTTTTTGTCTTGCTCTGAAGCAACCTCACCCACCCTCGTTGCACTCTCAACCCTCAACATCACGTCAAGGCAGCAATCTCTGGTAAAACAGAAGGGAAGGTATGTCCTCTAATTGTCCACGCACGCAGCCAAGGATCTCCGGCCGGTGCGAAGGGGTTTTCCACAGACCGGTTCCGGCCCGGACAGGCGCACGACTCACAGACTGATGAAGCCGCTATGTACGATTTAGCCATGACGCAAACTGTCCTTGTTCACGACAATTTTGTGCAGGCTGGAGGCGGGGAGAGGGTATTCGAGGAGCTGGCGCGATGCTTCCCGGATGCTGATATTGTGAGCACAGTTGCAGTCAAGGAACGGCTCTCGCCATACCTAAAAGGTCGTACCGTAAAAACTTCCTGGATGCAGCACCTTCCTGCGATTAAGCGGCTGTATCGCCACTACTTTTTTGCCTATCCTGCCGCGACCCGAAGTCTTGACCTGTCACGGTATTCGCGTGTCATCAGCAGCTGCTATGGCTTTGCCAAGATGGCGCGAAAGGCACAGGGAGCCATCCACATCTGTTATTGCCATACACCCACACGGTGGATTTGGCGCTTTGATGACTACGTCAGCCGCGAGACCTTCGGCACCGCCGCGCTGAGCGCGCTCCGTGTCGTTGTCTCCGCTTTTCGACGGGCCGATCTCCGCGCAGCCGCGGAAGTGGATTTTTTTATTGCGAACTCCCTTGTCGTCGCCGAACGCATTCGCGAGTACTACGGCCGTGAGGCGCCCGTCATCTTCCCGCCCATCGACGTGACGCGCTTTACGCCCTCCAGCGAGATCGACGACTCCTACCTCGTCGTCTCACGGCTCGTCGGCTACAAGCGGATCGATCTGGCCATACAGGCCTGTGAACAGCTCGGACGCAAACTTCTCATTGTCGGGAGCGGACCCGACCGGTCGCGCCTGGAGCAGCTGGCCGGGCCCAACACCGTCTTTCTTGGCCGCAAGTCCGATGCCGAGGTTGCGCAACTCATGTCCAGAACCCGGGCACTGCTCTTTCCCGGTGAGGAGGACTTCGGCCTGACTCCTCTTGAGGTGAACGCCGCCGGACGGCCGTGCATCGCCTTCGGCGCGGGAGGTGCCATGGATACGGTTTTACCCGGCCTGAACGGGCTTCACTTTCCTGAACCCACTGCCGCCGCCCTTGTGGCTGCCATTCTGCAGGGGGAAGAGACGCAGTGGGATCCCGCACGGATTCGTGCGCATGCGGAGCGTTTCGACGTTCCCGTCTTTCAGCGCAGGATCTTAGAGGCCGTTGCGGCCTTTGAGCGCCAGGCTGCCGGATCGGTGCCGGCCTAAAGACTCCTCCAAGTGGGCCGATGAGAGATACAAGGATGGATCGCTTTGCTCCCCTCTTCATTCCTGGTGCAAATGGGCGAGAAGGGCAGCAGGGATGGGCGTCTGAAGCCGGAATGACGGAAAACGCAGGAGTACCGCGCCCAGGGAATGGTTGTTGTTCTATGGCTACAACTGGCCGGAATGCATGTTTATGCGATCCCTCAGATGTTAGGGTATTGCTAGTGCACCAACGGGTTAGGGCCGTATCCGGCATGGCCCAAAACTTGCAGCATCTGTAGCCGGGCAGGAAAGACGCCCCCGAGGTTGGAGGTTTCATGACGGTTATTGCCACAACGAGCACGCAGGAGACGCGGTCGCTTCGTACGTTTATCGAGGCCTTCTTTCGCAACTCGAAGCTGTTTCGTACGGTGATAGCCGTTGTTCTTTGTGCGGCGGTGCTCTATATCCTGTTCGCCAAGAAGCAGTATGAGTCGGAAACCAAGCTGCTGATCCAGAATGCGCGCAGCACCTCGGTTCTTACCGCAGATCACTCTACCGGTGACCGATCCTCTACCACGGGTACCGATGTTTCCGAACAGCAGATCAACTCCGAGCTCGAGCTCCTGATGAGCCAGGACGTGCTGACCACGGTTGCAGACCCGGAGTGGACCAGGCTTAGCCCGGTGCAGCGGACACCGGATCGCACACGGGAGCACGAGGTCAAGATCGTCAAGCTCTCAAAGAGCTTTGCAGTGCAGAGTGGCCGCAAGTCCAGCCTGATTGCCATTACCAGTACGGCAGACTCTCCCCGCGAGGCTGCTGACCGCGTTCGCGCCCTCACCTCGGCCTACCTGGCGCAACGCAAGGTCCTGTCCCGCCCGGGCGGCACCACCCAGTTCTTCGAGGAAGAGGCCGCTCGCGCCAGAGCGGAGTGGGACAAGGCAAATCAGGCTTTGGTTGACTTTCAGCAGAAGCACCATCTTGTGTCCATCCCCGAGACGGAGATGAGCCTCAACGAGGATCTGACGAACTCCGAGGAGAAGCTCCGGGAGGCTATGACGGCGAGAGCCGAATCCGACCAGAAGCTGCATGAGGCGATCCTCGCCCTCGCGCGGGTCCCGGAACGGCAGCCGACACAGCAGCGATCGCTTGAGAACCAGTCCGCAGAGCAGCAGATGCGCACCCTGCTCCTGACCCTGGGCAACAAACGGACTGAGTTGTTAACCCGGTACCCTCCCACAGATCGCCTGGTGGTGGAAGTCGACCAGCAGATCCGCGATACGCAGGCATCGCTGAGGGATGTGACGAGCGGGCGTGGACACGAGGAAACAACGGATGTCAATCCCGTGTGGCAGCAGCTCAAAACGAATATCTCGCTGGAGCAGGTCAACCACAGCGCGATCGAGGGCCGCATCAAGAGTCTGCAGGATCGGATCTCGGGCCTCCAGGGCAATCTTGGCTCCACGCAGGACGTCGCGACTGAGTACAACCAACTGAAGTCTCGCGCGGATCAGACAGAGAGCAACTACAAACTTTTTGTCGAGAAGCATGACGAGGCGACCGTGGAGGATGCGATGGATGCTCACCAGCTCGTGAACGTGTCCATCGCGGAGAGCCCGACCATGAGTTACAAGCCGGCAAGCCCGCGGCCACTCCGGCTCATGCTGCTCAGTTTCGTCACCGCGATCCTGCTTGGTGTCGCGTCGGTGGCGGTCCTCGAGTTCACACGATCCACGGTGAGCAACGCTCGCGAACTGGAGGGGGCGTCCACCTTCCCGGTACTCGCGTCGCTGCCCCTGCAGTTTGCCTCGCATGGATCCTCCTCCGGTGCGGGCCTTCCCGAGGCTCAGCGCGAGCACGAGTCTGAGGCATTCACCGAGACGGCCACCCTTATCCCCGTGCTGCAGCATCTGCGAACCGCTACGGAAAGGCGTTAGGACTCAGATATGGCGAGCGAACAGGACACCGTACTGCTGCGCAACTCCGCGGTTATGAGCATGCTGCAGAACTCCGCGGAACGAAGCCGCTCGGCTTGCGCCGTTGTCGCGCTAACTGCAGCGGCACCGCGCAGCGGCACCACCTACACCGCGCAGATGCTTGCGAATTCACTGAATCGCGAGCACCCCGGGAGTGCCATCTATGTCGACGGCCGGGACCTGTCGAATGTGGTGCTGCTCACAGACGGCAAGGATGTTCGTTCAGTCTCGGAGGAGACCTCTCTGAGCAGCACAGGCATGCACCGGCAGAGCTGGCGGAGTAGCCCTGCCTTGCGCAAGGCCTATGTTTCAAAGCTGCGTGAGCAGTGGTCCTATGTTCTGATTGACTGCCCTTCGATCAACGAGAGCAGCGATGCGCTTTTCCTGGCGCCCACCGTAGACGGCGTTATCTCGGTCGTTGAGGCAAATCGCACCACACGCAGCCAAATCTCTCACCTGGAGCAGACCATCACGCGCTGTGGAGGCTCCATCCTTGGGCACGTGCTCAACAAGCGTAAGTACCTCATACCCGAGTGGATCTATCAGAAACTGCAAGCTGTAGGAGTCTAAGTATGCGATTTTCGCGAGCGCTCTCTGCCGTTGTTCTCATCTCAGGTCTCTTGGGAACTCTGTCCCAGCTCTCTGCGCAGCAGCTGCAGACCCGATCCCGCTATACGCTACGCGCAGGCGATCAGTTGGATCTGCAGTACCGGTTGACCCCCGATCTGAATCAGACAGTCTCGGTGGAGCCGGATGGCTTTATCAACCTGAACGTCGCAGGTGAGGTGCAGGTGGCTGGATTGACGGTCAAGCAGGCCCATGACCTCATCGTCTCTCGCGAGTCGAGCACGCTGAACCAGCCGGAGCTGAATCTGATCCTGAAGGAGTTTACCCGGCCGGCGGTTGTGGTCGCGGGTGAGGTGCCTCGGCCCGGCCGTATCGAGATGAAGGAGCCCATGACTGCGATCTCTGCTGTGATGAACGCAGGCGGCTTCAGCCCCACGGCACGTTCCAACAAGATCATCGTCTTCCGGAAGGTCAACGATCAGATCGCCGAAACGCGCGTCCTGAATCTGAGCAAGCTCGGCAAGACAAGCGATCTCGAGCACGACATGGCGCTTGAGCCAGGGGACATGATCCTGGTGCCGCGCGACGCTCTGGCAAAGTTCCAGCGATTCCAGAGCATTGCGAATCTGGGGCTCTACTTCAACCCCTTCCATCCGTAGACCGTGCCTGCCGTCGACGCATCCCTGGATCCCGCCGAGGCTGTGCCACCGGTGAGTACACCCTCATCGACGCGAGCTTTTCTTGTCTCAGTCTCTGCAAAGATCTTCGTCGTCGGCCTGTATGCGGCGACGGGGATCGTTTCGGCGCGCGCACTGCAGCCCGCCGGCCGCGGCGAGTTGAACGCCATCATTCTCTGGTATACGTTTCTGGCAAGTGCCTTCACCTTCGGCATTCCCAGTGCGGTCACCTTTCAACTTCGCAAAAACCCGGCGCAGCGTTCGCAGATCTTCAGCGCAGCGATCATCCTTGCGCTCTGCGCGAGCGCCGTCGCCATGATTGCCGGCTACTTCGGCCTGCCGCATCTGCTTCGGCAATACGACCCGCGTGTCATCTTTTTCGCCCGGCTTTTTCTATGGAATACGCCGGTGGCGACGCTCTTCCTGGTAGGCCGCGCGGCTCTTGAAAGCGATAACGATTTTGCCGGCTCCAATCTCTCGTTCGCGGGGCCGCCCTTTCTCACGGTATGCATCCTGGTCGCCTTCTGGGTGGGCCATCGGCTGGACCCTATCACCGCCGCCTGGTCCTACGTCTCCGCCGGTATTCCTTTCTTTCTCTATCTGTGCGTACAGCTGCGCCGCCGTTTTGTCATTCGCTTCCAGCATTTCAGGCAGAATGTCCAGCTCCTGCTCTCCTACGGTATCCGTTCCTACGGTATCGATCTTTGCGGCACGATGGCCCTGTATGTCGATCAGGCCCTGGTGGTCCGCATGCTGCAGCCGAAGATGTTCGGCATCTACGTGGTTGCACTCAGCCTGTCCCGCATGTTGAACGTCTTCCACACCGCGGTGGTCATGGTGCTTTTTCCCAAGGCTGTCTCCGCAGCCGAGGATCAGGTGCTGGAGATGACAGGCAGGGCCGCACGGCTCACCACGCTGATGACCACCTCCGCCGGCATCGTCGTTGCGCTCTTTGGGCCGGTGCTGCTCAGTCTTCTGTACGGCTCCGAGTACCGCGGTGCGGCGAACATCCTGCGCATCCTTGTGCTGGAGGTGATCGTCTCCGGCGCCACGCTGGTGCTCTCTCAGGCATTCATGGCGCTCGCCCGACCCGGCGTGGTGACGTTCCTCCACGTCATCGGTCTCGCGCTGACCGTTCCCTTGATGTTGCTGCTGGTGCCGCGGCAAGGGACTACGGGTGCCGCCATCGCACTGCTCCTGTCGACGTGCGCGCGTTTCCTGTTTATCAGTGTCAGCTTCAGCCTCTTTCTCAAGAAGAAGCGGCCGTCCATCCTTCCGCGGCTCTCTGACCTGCACTATCTGCGCAACACCCTGATGGCGCGCTTCCGTCCTAAATCGGCCGTGGTGAGCGCCTAGGTGCGGACCCTGAACATCTTCATCCCGCACTGTTCCGACCTGCTCACCGACCACCGGCCCCACGGCGATGGCCTCGTGGCCAACGGTTTTATCCGTCATCTCGCCGAGCGTGGGCACAATCTCTACGTCGCGGCGGAACGGGTCGACGTACGACACCCCTTCCCGTCCAACGTCCGGCTCCACTCGCTTCAGCAGAAGAGCGGCCCCCTGGCCCGGCTCGCCTACATGGCTAGAATGCGGCGGCTCTATCGCCACTACAGCCGCACCGTCCGCTTCGACGTCATCCACCAGCTCAACCCGGTCTTCACCGGCATGAGCCTGGCGCTTGTGGGCGCTCAGCCTCCCCTTGTGCTGGGACCCTATGTGGCGCGATGGCCGAACGATCCGGACGCCGCCGGAGCTTCCGTAAAGCCGCTCGCTCACTTGCTCACCTCGTTGCGTGCCGGCATTGCCCGCCGCCAGCAGGCACATGCCAGCATTCTTCTGCTCACCACCCCGGCTGCCGTGGACCGCATCCCTGCCTATGAAGTGCTTGCTGCGCGGACCCGGATGCTGCCTCACGGTCTCGACACAAACCTGTTTGTTCCTCCGGAGCCATCGCCCTCCGTCCGGGATGCGACCTCTACCCTCGACATCCTTTTTCTTTCAAACATCGTCGAGCGCAAAGGGATCTTTGATCTCCTGGAAGCATTCGCGAGCATCGCGTCTGATTTCCCGGCCGCCCGCCTCCTTGTCGCGGGTGACGGGCCGGAGCTGCCCCGCTCCAAAGCCGTGGTCGCGGAGATGCCGGTGCGCGGACAGGTCGTATTCCTTGGCAGGCAAACACGCGAACAGAGTCTGAGACTCCTGCAGCAATGCACCGTCTTTTGCCAGCCCTCTCTGGGCGAACCCTTCGGCATGTCTGCTGCTGAAGCCATGAGCTGCGGCAAACCCCTCGTGGTCACAGATGCAGGCGGGCTGGGCTATCTGGTCGACGACGCTGGAGGACTCCGAGTCCCGCCCGCAAGTCCCGTCGCGCTTGCCGCTGCCTTAAAAAGGTTACTGTCAGACGCAGATTTGCGTGAGAAAATGGGTCGCTACAACCGGCAACGCATGGTCGAATGGATGTCCTGGCAGGCCGTGATCGGCCGCCTGGAAACAATCTACGAAGATGTGCTGAACAGTGCCCGGCCAGGAGCCGTGGACCGCGGCACGACATAAACCTGGAGCCTCACCCTGCATGCCTTCCCCCTCTGCCAAGCCAGCAACCCTCTTCCTCTATAACCACACGGGCGGCATCAGCGGAGCAGAGTTTGTCCTGCTCGCCATCCTCCGTGGACTCGATCCGGCCCGCTACACCCCCGTGGTGGTAGCACCGGAAGGCGACCTGATCTCCGCGGCCGCCCAGATTAACGCCCGCACCCTCACCGTTCCTGTGGTGAAAGCTCGTTTCACCAAAAACCCCTTTGTCCTGCTCACCTACCTCACTGGCTCTATCGCGGTGATCTCCAAACTGCGTTCCCTCGTGCGGGAGCACCGTCCCGGTCTGGTGCATGCCAACAGCATTCGAGCTGGCATGGTGGCCAGCCTTGCCTGCCGGGGTCTGGACACGCCTGTGGTCTGGCACCTTCACGACATTCTGCCCGACAACATGGCCGGCAAGATGATCCGAAAATTTGCGGCCGCGCAGAAGCGCATCCGGCTGCTGGGCGTCTCACATGCGACTGCCGTGGGTTTCCTGAATGTGAAGCATAAGCGCTTCGTCAGCATCCCGGTGGAGGTGATCTACAACAGCCTGGATCTGGAGCGCTTCCGGCCTGACAGCGATGAGCGCGAACGCGTCCGCAACGAGTTTGGTCTGCTCCCATCCGATGTCGCCGTTGGTGTGGTGGCGCAACTCACGCCGCGCAAGCGCCAGGGGCACTTCGTCCAGGCTTTCGCGGCGGCACAGTCCAGCCTGCCCAATGTAAAGCTTGTCCTGGTTGGAACCGCGCTCTTTAACAAAGCCAACCAGCGGTATGCAGAGTTGCTGAAGACTACCGTCGCGCAACTCGGCCTGGGCAACAAAGTCATTCTCGCAGGGAAGCGAACCGATGTGCCTGCGATCCTCAACGGTCTTGACATCGTGATCCAGAACTCTGACCGTGAACCGCTTGGCGGCACGCTGCTGGAGGCCATGGCAACACAGAAACCTGTCGTCGCCACGCGCGTTGACGGTACGCCGGAGGTGGTCGATGACGGCGAGGATGGATTCCTAACACCGGTACACGAGCCGCAACGCATGATGGCCTGTATCGCACGGCTCGCCAGTGACTCCTCCCTGCGTGACTCCCTGGGCAAAGCGGGCCGCGAGAAGGTGGCCGAGCGTTTTTCCGTCGCACTGCACATGCGCCTCATGCACGAGTTCTATGACGGGATCCTTGCACAATGGCCCCAGGGCAGATGATGCCTGCTGGAACCCCTGGTCGGGGGCCTGGCATGTACGTCATAACGCAGGAGCGTTCAGCCGCCTGGAGCTACGCTACCTCGCAGCCTTCCCAGCAGGAACGCCCTTCCTGGCACACGGACCGGTGGACGAAATGGTCATCGGGTCCGGACTTTCCCATCGTCTTCAGGCACCAATAGGTCGTCGTGGAACCCACAAGCTCGTGCATGTCATCCGCGAAGTCGCCAAATGCACCGTAGGACGACTTACTTCGGAGAGAGCCGCACCGGATTTGCGTCAGTGTTTCTGTCATCGTCATTTCCTCTTCGGCGCTAACCGATTGCGCTCGGGTCCCGTTGCATCTGTCCCGCGGCCAGCAGCACCGTCCGGTAGATAGCCGTCTGAAAAAGCTGCGTTTTGAAGGCATTGCCTGAGAGCGGCGTCGCGTCCTTCATCGCTGCCTTGGCTGCGGCGCGTGCCGTGGCCTCATCAATTGTCTTGCCCGCGAGCATGGCTTCGGCTGCCTGTGACCGGATCGGTGTTGGCGCCGCCACACCCATGGCCACAAACGCCTTCACGCAACGGTTGCCGTCCATCTCCAGCACCACGCCCGCGTCGGCCAGCGGCCAATCAAAGCTCTCCTTTTCGCCATACTTCTGATACGCCGAGCGTGTACCGGGTACCGGTGCCGGCACAAAGATACCGGTGATCAGCTCCCCTGGCTCCAAAACCGTCTCGTTCACCAGGCTCTTCTCCGGCGGCACATAGAAGTCTTTAATCGCTACGACGCGCTTGCCACGTTTTGAGGTCATCTCGATCTCTGCGTGCATCGCCAGCAGCGGCACTGCCGTGGACGACGGATGCACCATCGCACAGGTGCTGTTATTCATGACCGCGTGATACTGGTTTTCGCCCTCATGCGCGTGGCACTCGTCGCTGGTGCCGCCTTTCTTCTTGCAGTCGAAGTCGCTGGAGCGGAAGTACCAGCAGCGCGGCCGTTGCGTGATGTTGCCGCCCAGCGTCGCCATGTTCCGTACCTGCGGCGTCGCCGCGTGCCCTGCTGCGTCGGCCAGGGCGGCGTAGCTCTGCTGCACCTGCGGATGAACGGAGATCTCAGTCAACGTCGAAAGAGGTCCCAGGTGCAGGCCGTCCTGCCGCATCTCGATTCCGCGCAAGCTCTCGATATTGCGGATGTTCACCAGCCGCGGCGGCGACACGACGCCTTCCTTCATCAGGTCGAGCAGGTCGATACCGCCGGCCTTCACCACGGCTCCATCGTGCAGTTCGGCGATCGCCTGGTCTACCGTTGTGCAATTCACAAACGAGAACTTGTTCATGCCCGCTCCTCATGCAGCTTTCCCTGTTCGTTCAGCTTTCCCAGTGCCGCAAGAACGTTGGCCGGTGTCATTGGAATCCTTCGCATGCGCACACCCGTCGCGTTGTAGAAGGCATTGCCGATCGCCGCAGCCAGTGTGATGATGCCCGCCGATTCACCGATGCCGGCGGCGTCGGTGGAGCTCTGCGCGATGTAGTTCTCCACCAGCACCAGCTCGATCTCCGGCACCTCGCGTGCGCCCACGATCTTATAGTTCTCCAGGTTCGCATTCAGCATGTATCCCTGCTTGCGATCCATCACGCGCTCTTCGAACAGAGCGTAGGAGATACCCTGCAGAATGCCGCCGTTGATCTGGCTGATCACGCCGGTCGGATTGATCGGGCGGCCGCAGTCATGCGCACCGAAGACCTTTTCAATATGCACCCGGCCCGTCTCTGTATCCACCGCGAGTTCGACGTAGTCCACACCGCCGTAGGTAATCTTCTCTTTTGTTTACTCATGGGCGAGTGTCGAACGAGAGGAGATCTCGCGCGTCGGCAGCTTTGCCGTTACCTGCTTCAAGGTGAAGCTCTTGGATGGATCGTTCTTGAAGATCACCCGGCCGTCCTGCATCGCGAGGTTCTCACCCGTG
>CAXTSF010000039.1:14795-18076 GCA_964246865.1 uncultured Terriglobus sp. | reverse complement strand
AAGTTACAGAGAATGCAAGGTGAAAGCGGCAGGAGGGAGGAAGTCACGAAAGGACGGAAGAGGAGATTTGGTGCGCGGCGGTGCTGCCGCGTATGCGTCTCGGGCGCGAGAGGCGCGTCTAAACGGAGGAGATCCAATGACCCCTGCACGCCTTCTTTCTGTGCCACTCCTGCTCTCTCTGATGTCCGCAAACCCGGCGCTGACCGCGCAGCAGCCGCATGTTCCGAGTGCGGCCAGTGTGGTTCGCACGCTGCCGGGCCCAGCGGTGAAGGAGCGCCCTGCCATCGTGGGGTATTACCCGCAATGGGGAGTGTACAGCCGCTACTTCATGGGTGACTTTGTACGTTCGGGCGCTCCGGAGAGTGTGACGCAGATCGACTACTCGCAGGCGAACGTTGCGAACCATGCCTGCATTGTGGCCGATCCAAATGCCGATCTGAACCTCCTGTATGCGGCGGGAGACAGTGTGGACGGCCGGGCCGATGATCCCAAGGCGAAGTTGCGAGGCAACTTTCACCAGCTGCAGCTGCTGCGGCAGCGGTACCCCAAGCTGCGGATGACGATCTCCATCGAGGGCAAGCGGGCACTCTTTGAAGAGGCGGGCCGGCCGGAGAACCGGGCGGCCTTTGTACAGAGCTGTGTGGATCTGTTTCTCAAGGGACACCTGGCACCGGGCGTAGAGGCGGGTGCACTTTTTGACGGGATCGACGTGGACTGGGAGTATCCGGACCAGGAGCACGCGGAGGACTTCACGGCGTTAATGGCGGAGTTCCGCAGGCAAATGGATGCAGTGCGGCCGGGTTTGATTCTCTCCATTGCGTCCGGCGCGGGACGGAAAGAGATCGAGGCGGTGGACTGGCGGCGTGTGTCGCAGAGCGTGGATCAGATCGGCGTGATGACCTATGACTACAACGGACCCTGGAGCCACACGACCGGCCTGCTGGCACCTCTACGCGCGACCAATCTGCAGGCGGAGACGGCCAGCGCCACGATCCGTGGATACCTGGACGCGGGTGTGCCGCCGGGGAAGCTGCTGCTCGGCATACCGTTCTATGCCTATGAGTGGAACAGTGTGGATTCTGGAACGACGCACGGGCTGGGGCAGAACGGAACGCCGGTGCGGGGCAACCTGAACCAGTCCTCGGCTGAGGCGCTGCTGGCCATGAGCCATAGTGCAGCGGTATACCGGGACCCTGTGTCGCAGGCACCGTGGATCTTCGACGGCGAAGAGTTCCTGACCTTTGAGGACCCTGTCTCCCTGCACGAGAAGATGAACTTTGTGCATGAGAAACAGCTGGGCGGCGTGATGATCTGGGAGCTCTCCGGCGACGCAGCCGATGGCCGGTTGCTGCGGGCGTTGCGTGCACCCGCAGACAGCCCGGTGCCGGTGACCTTGCCGGTACCGTCCGCGAAGCTGCCGGCGGGGAATGGCCTGCGCTGAAGCGGCGAAGGCCGGTGCTTCATGGCAGGTTCGGTTCCACGTGCAGTTCGTGCAGGAAGAAGGCGTAGGTGTCTGCCGACAGGTCAAGACGCTTGCTGAGCGGCATGCCTCCACCGTGGCCGGCTCTGGTTTCTATGCGGATCAAGACAGGTGTGGGACCTGCCTGCGCAGCCTGCATGGTGGCAGCAAACTTGAAGGAGTGCGCAGGGAAAACGCGGTCATCGTGATCGGCTGTGGTGATGAGCGTTGGCGGGTAGCGGGTACCGGGCTTGAGATTGTGCAGAGGCGAGTAGCGGTAGATGGCATGGAACTCATCGGCGTTCTCGCTGGGGGAGCCGTAGTCCTGCTTCCATCCCCAGCCCACGGTGAACTTGTCAAAGCGCAGCATGTCCATGACGCCGACCGCGGCGTTGGCGGCTCCGAAGAGTTCGGGCCGCTGCGTGAGGACGGCCCCCACAAGCAGGCCGCCATTCGAGCCGCCCTGGATGGCGAGCTTCGGTGTGGAGGTGTACTTCTGCGCGACCAGCCACTCGGCGCAGCTGATGAAGTCGTCGAAGACGTTCTGCTTTTTGAGCCGGGTGCCGGCCTGGTGCCAGGACTCGCCATACTCGCCGCCGCCGCGAAGGGAGGCCTGCGCGTAAACACCGCCCATCTGGAGCCAGACGATCAGGTTGGAGGAGAAGGAGGGCGTGAGCGAGATGTCAAAGCCGCCATAGGCGTAGAGCAGGGTGGGGTTCTGCCCGTCGAGCTTCACGCCCTTCCTGTGCGTGAGGAAGACGGGGATACGCGTGCCGTCTTTGGAGGGCACGAAGACCTGCTCGGTCTGAAACTCGGCGGGATCGAAGAGGAGCTTTGGCTGACGGTATACAGATGACTCGAGTGTCTTCATATCGAGCCGAAAGACGGTGCCCGGCGTGGTGAAGTTGGAGAAGCTGTAAAAGGTTTCCGTGTCGTCGCGTTTGCCGGAGAAGCCGCCCGCCGAGCCGATGGCGGGCAGGGCAAGGGTGCGAAGATGCTTGCCATCCTCCGTGTAGAGCTCGACGGAGGTGTGTGCGTCGGTGAGGTAGTTGGCGATCAGGGTGCGATGCACAAGGGAAACGCTCTCCAGCCGCGACTTGCTCTCCGGCACGATGGTCTTCCACGCGTCGCGGCCGGGGTGGAGCAGATCGATGGAGATTACCTTGCCGTTCGGAGCGCCGGCGGTGGTGTAAACCCAGAAGTGCGTGCCGTCGTTGCCGATGGGGTGATAGGCCGCATCGGCTTTCTGGATGATGGGCAGCACGGTCGCGTGCGGATCGGCGAGGTCGAGCACGGCCAGGTCGTTGTTGGGGCTGGTGCCCTTGTGCTGCGAGATGACGAGAAATCGGCCGTCATCGGTGACGCCGGTGCCGAGGAAGATCTCCTTGTCGTCGGGCCGGTCAAAGATCATCCTGTCGGCGGTCTGCGGTGTTCCGAGCTTGTGAAAGAAGACCTTGGCGAAGTAATTGGCAGCCTTGAGCGATTCGGCGGACGGCTCACCGGCGGGTGGCAGATCGTAGCCGCTGTAGTAGAAGCCGGTGCCATCGAGCAGCCATGCGGGCGAGCCGAACTTGGTGAAGCGGATGACGTCTGGCAGGTCCTTGCCGGTGGCAATATCGCGGACGATGATGCGCTTCCAATCGCTGCCGGCGTCGGCAAGGGCGATGGCGGCAAGACGGCCGTCCTCGGTCAGGCTCAGGCCGCTGAGAGCGACAGTGCCGTCGGCGGCATATGTGTTGGGATCGAGGAGGACGGGCGGCGCGCCCGCGAGACCCTCGGTCCAGAAAAGGACGGATTGGTTCTGCAGGCCGGAGTTGTGTTG
>CAXTSF010000039.1:11321-14785 GCA_964246865.1 uncultured Terriglobus sp. | reverse complement strand
CTGCCACGGCGATCGGGCGTGGAGAAGCGTTCGAAGTTGACCAGCGCTTCTAGGCGCGCACGCAACTTCGGGCGAAAGGTGAGCGGGGCGAAGTAGGCCTCCGTGACCTTGTTTTCCTGGGCGACCCAGTCGCGGGTGTCAGCGGAGTCCAGGTCCTCCATCCAGCGGTACGGATCGGCGACCTTTGTGCCGAAGTAGTCGTCGACCTGCGAAACGGTGTGCGGCTTGGGGTACGAGGGCATCTTTGAGATGGGCTCCGGAGTGGGTTGAGTCTGTGCGCGTAAGGGCTGCGCGGATGTGATGCTCGCCAGGCAGGCCGCGAAGCTGAGAAGGAGAGTCTGCGCGCATTTCGTCATCGTGAGTCTCTCTCCGTAGAGTCTTACGTATGGGGTTTCGATCTGTTGATGAGTGTAAGGGTGAACCATTTCATAAGGGGAGAATGTGGCTATGAGGTGTTGGATCAGCGCAGTCGGCTTTGCCATCTTGAGCTCGCTGCTCTGTGCGCAGAACGCGCCCGAGGGCGTGGCAGCGCCGAAGCCGCAGGAGACCTACACCCTGGAGACCGGGGCGCGGCTGGTGCTTGTGCCGGCGACAATCGCCGTAAAGGGGCAGCTTTTGTACGGGCTGAAGGCGGAGCAGTTTCGCGTGACGGACGATGGCGTGCCGCAGAAGGTGACCCTCGATGAGCAGGTGGATGCGCTTGGGCTGTCGCTGGTGGTTGTGCTGCAGTGTTCCCGGTCCGCGGTGATGGAGTACGGGAAAGTAGAGGCGCTGCCGGCGTTGGTGGAGAACCTGGTGGGCAGCGCGCCGCATGAGGTGGCGCTTGTGCGTTACGGTTCGCATCCGGAGCTGGTGCAGCCGTTTACACGCAAGCTGGACAAGGTGGCACAGGCGATGCGCGGCATGGCACCGTGCGAGGACGGCAAGGCCGCGACCATGGACGCTGTGAGCTATGCTGCGTCGATTCTTGAGAACCGTTCGGAGCGGAACCGGCGCGCGATCCTGCTGATCGGTGAGACGCGCGACCACGGTTCAAACGTGAAGGAGAAGGAGGTGATCGCGCAGCTTGGGCGCAATAATATTGTCGTAGATGCGTTTGCGTTCTCACCCTACCGCGACAGCATGAAAGAGGAGCTGAAGCCGGGGCAGGGCAGCGGCCTGCTCGGGAATGCCGTGAACCTGCTGCTGGCGGCGGTGCAGGCGTTGCGAGAGAACGTGCCGAAGACGGTTGCCCGCCTGAGCGGCGGCGACTACGACAACTTTGGGACGCAACGCGGCTTCGAGGATGGGGTTGCGCGGCTGACAAATCGGATTCACAATTTCTACCTGCTCAGTTTTCCCATCCCGGGGAGCGCAGAGCCGGGGCTGCACGAAATTCGCGTGAGTGTGCCGGAATATCCGGAGGCAAACATCCGGGCGCGGCGGAACTACTGGGCGGGCGACGTTGCGCCGGCGGCAGGGCCGCCGAAATGAGAGTTCAAGCCGTGATTGTGTTGGGCAGGGAGCCGGCGAGATCCTTCCGATCGTTGATAGCCGCCTCGTAGGCACTCGCC
The DNA here is from genome assembly GCA_964246865.1 of uncultured Terriglobus sp. Taxonomy (GTDB): domain Bacteria; phylum Acidobacteriota; class Terriglobia; order Terriglobales; family Acidobacteriaceae; genus Terriglobus. The sequence goes on along the minus strand of CAXTSF010000039.1, from coordinate 13,232 downwards.
ATGGAGAGACTCTGCACTTGCTCCGCCGTCAGATCGAGCTCCGTGGCCGCGAATAGGTCCTCAAGCTGGTCGACCGAGGTTGCGCTAGCGATAGGGGCGAGGATGTTCGGCCGGGAGAGAAGCCAGGCAAGTGCGATCGAGGCCGGTTTGGCACCAGTCTCCCCGGCGATGGCGTCGAGGGCGGCGAGGATCCTGATACCGCGCCCGTCGAAGTACTTGCTCACCCTGCTGCCGCGGGCGGCGCCTTCGGTATCGGCGAGGGTCTTGTACTTGCCGGTGAGAAAGCCGCTGGCCAGGGAGAAGTAAGGGATCACGCCGAGGTTATAGGTGGCGGCCACTGGGGCCAGATCGCGCTCGTACTCCTCGCGTGTGTGCAGGTTGTAGTTGGGCTGGAGAGTCTCATAGGCCTCGGAGCCTGCGTTGCGGGCGACCTCGATGGCGGCACGGAGGCGGCGGCCGGTGTAGTTGGACGCACCGGCGATGCGGACCTTGCCCTCCTGCACGAGATCGTTCAGGGCTCGCACGGTTTCCTCGATGGGTGTGTCAAGGTCGTCCTCGTGGGTCTGGTAGAGGTCGATGTAGTCCGTCCCGAGGCGGCGCAGCGAGGCTTCGGCGGCCTCGCGAATGTAGCTTGCATGCAGACCCTTTTTGCCCTCGCCCATGTCCATGCCGACCTTGGTGGCGAGCACGATCGACTCCCGCTTGCCGGAGCGCTTGAACCATTTGCCGAGGATGATCTCGCTCTCGCCGCCCCTGTGGCCGGGAGCCCATCGCGAGTAGACGTCGGCGGTGTCGATGAAGTTGAAGCCACGATCGGCAAAGCGGTCGAGCACGGCGTAAGAGGTGGCTTCGCTGGCGGTCCAGCCAAAGACGTTTCCGCCAAGCATGATGGGCGAAACAGGAATGCCGAGCTTGCCGAGGCTGCGCATCTTCATCGGAGGTGTCCTCTGCTGGGATTGGATGCGGCTGGAGCGATGGTGCAATCTGGGCGGTGCCCCTGGGAAGATCGTCCGGTACTCCCACGGCCCTCAGAAAGGGCCCACCAGAGTGGTGGGCCCATGAAAGTGCAGAGATGGTAACTAGCTGTTATGAACCGGAATTTCGAGCTGAGTGCCGGCCTTGAGACTGTCCGGGTTGGAGAGGCTGTTGGCCTCGGCGATGATCCGGTACAGGTTGCCATTACCGTAGAAGTGCTGGGCGATCTTTGAGAGCATGTCACCGCTCTTCACGGTGTAGGACTGGGTTGCGCCGCCGGTGTTCTGGATTTCGTGGTGCAGATCGGCGTAGGTGGGATCGACCTTCTTGATATTGTCCCAGACAAAGTTGAGGACGACCTCAGACGGCACAGTCGCCTTGACGTAAAGCTTGTCGCCGTCTAGCGCAACATTCTGCAGCGTCGCACCTTCCGGGGCAAAACGTTCGATGGCTTCGAGAACGGGAGCGTACTTCTGTTGCAGCGTGGCCAGATCAGCCATGGTAGGGACTCCGAAGAGAACAGGGTGAATGACTCGTTAGAAGATGCGCCCAAGAATGGAAGAGGCCAGACCGCCAAGCTGTCCCTGCGGCGCGGCGGGCTGGCCGCCGGGTGCGAGGTGTTGCATCAGCATGGGGAGGGCGGCGGCGAGCGCGGCCGTAGCCACCGTGGAGGAGACGCCGGCATGCCCGGCGATCTTTTCAATGAGGCCGTTGCCGAAGCCCTGCTGTACCTGCTCCGGTGCCACGGGCTGCTGATTGCCCTGCGTCCATTGGTTGACGTGCTCACCCATGCCGTTCTGCCGCAGCATGTCCATGATGCCGCCAAGGCCGCCGGGGTGCTCCTCCGCTGCCTTGATAAAGCCGCCGGCGACCTTGCTTTGGTCTTCCGCGCTTGCGCCGTTCGCGCCGCCGCCGAACTGGCTGGCAGCCTGCTGC
>CAXTSF010000039.1:10232-11311 GCA_964246865.1 uncultured Terriglobus sp. | reverse complement strand
CTGCTGCAGTGTGTCGAGAATGCCCATCTTTCCGCCCCTGTCTGTTGTGCACCTAGTTATATGCCCCGCGGTACGGGTGCGGTTGTCATCCGCCGTGAATGTCGCAAATCTTTCGTCACCACAGAGAACCCGGACACGCGGCCGGAACCCGCTCAGCGCGGCTAGGATGAGAGCAGGAGGCAGTATGCCCAGGAAGGTAGCGGTAAGTACGACGGAGGCACCGGCGGCAATCGGGCCGTACTCGCAGGCGGTGCGGATCGGTGATCTTCTTTACACGTCCGGCCAGGTCGCCTTCGATCCGAAGTCGGGTGTGCTGGTGGAGGGAGGCATTGCGGAGCAGACGCGGCGTGTCCTGGAGAATGTGAAGGCAGTCCTGCATGCGGCAGGGGTGGACCTGTCGCACGTGGTGAAGACGACCGTGTTTCTGAAGGATATGGACGATTTTGCGGCGATGAACCAGATCTATGCGGAGTACCTTGCGCCTCCGGGTGTGGTCGCGCCCGCGCGTTCGACGGTGGAGGTGACGCGGCTGCCCAAGGACGCGCTGGTGGAGATCGAGGTCATCGCCTCCGCTTAGCTCCTGTGAAATACATGGGCGAGCCCATCGCAGAGCGCACCTGCGGCGTCTAAAGGTTTGGAGATTCTATGGCGACGACAACGACAGGCACGGAACGCAGGCACGTGACAAAGACCGAGGCAGAGTGGCGTGAGTTGCTGACGCCGGAGCAGTTCGAGGTGTTGCGGCAGAAGGGCACAGAACGGGCCTTTACCGGTGCCCTGTATGAAAACCATGCCGATGGCCTGTATCACTGCGGTGCGTGCCATGCGCCGCTGTTCACCTCTGAGACAAAGTTTGAGTCCGGCTCCGGTTGGCCGAGCTTCTTTCAGCCGGTGTCGCCGGAAGCGGTGGAGGCGATCGAAGATAACAGCTATGGCATGCGACGGGTTGAGGTGGTGTGCGGCTCGTGCGGATCGCACCTTGGGCACGTGTTCCCGGACGGCCCACGGCCAACGGGCCAGCGCTACTGCATCAACTCCGCTTCCCTGGCGTTCTCGCCCAAGGACGCGGCTAAGTAGGC
>CAXTSF010000039.1:5674-10222 GCA_964246865.1 uncultured Terriglobus sp. | reverse complement strand
CGTGAGTACCCCTTCCGCGCAGCTGTCGAATCGGAAGCAGGAAGCTGCCGCGCCTGACGAACGTGAGGATGCACGGCTGCGGCGGCGCATCTTCTTCGCTGCCTTTGCCGTTCGGCTGCTCTATATCCTGCTGGCCCATACCTACCGGATCCGGATGGATATGGATCACTTCAACTTTGGCTGGGAGATGGGCCGCATCGGCCGGTCGCTTGCCGAGGGCCGGGGTTACGGGAATCCGTTCACTGGGATCACGGGCCCGAGCGCGTGGGCACCACCGCTGTACACGCTGCTGATCGGCGCAGTCTTCCGTGTTCTGGGCGTGTACACGGCGGCTTCTGCGTTTGTGCTGGAGGCAGTCAACTCAGCCGTGTCGGCGTGGACAGCGGTGCTTGTCTTTGAGATTGGGAGGCGCGTCTTCGGCCGGCGGACGGCGATGTGGTCCGGCTGGCTGTGGGCGCTGCATCCTGCGGCGATGCAATATGCGGTTCGCTGGATATGGGAGATGACGGCGACCACGGCGCTGTTTGCCTATGTGTTGCTGCTGACGCTACGCATGGGCGGCCTCGGGGAGGCCGGTAGTCCGCCACGACAGAGCTGGCGCGACTGGAGTCTCTTCGGGCTCGCGTGGGGTGCGCTGGTGCTGATGAATCCATCGCCGCTGACCATGTTCCCCGTCATGGCTTTGTTCGCTCTGGTTGCTGCCCGGGACGGCCGTCGCCGGTTTGCAGGGCCGGTTCTCGCGGGAGTGCTGCTTTGCTCCGCTGTCACGCCATGGGCGGCTCGGAACTGGATCGTGTTCCACCGGTTCATCCCCCTGCGGGACAACTTTGGCGCGGAAAACTACATGGGCAACGGGCCGTGGTCGACGGGGTTTCCCTGGGGAACGACAGTGCCGTTAGAGAACCGGAGGTTTCTGCGGGAGGTTGCCACGATGGGAGAGCCGGCCTGGACGGAGGACCGGGGAAGGAAGGCAACGCTTTGGATACGGCAGAACCCGTCTCGATTTGCCGGGCTCTCCGGGAAGCGGGCCTACATGTACTGGGCGGGCGTGTCCAAGTCGGTGGAGGAAGGGGCGCTGGTGGAGTACGGGCGCCTGATGGACTTCCAGTTCCTCTCGCTTGCCGGGCTGCTGGGCGTGGCATGGATGGTGCGGCAGAGGCTGCCCGGGTGGCCGCTGTTTGTTGCCTCGGTATTGCTGTTGCCGCTGCCCTATTACCTGGTCACGGTGCAGGCGCGATTCCGGCACACGCTGGAGCCGCTGCTGTTCCTCCTGGGCGTGCACCTGTTCGCGAGTGCGGAGCCGGGCCGGTTAGGGAGGGCGATCGCGTCGCGCTTTCCTAAAACGATGCTGGGCCGCAGGGTGCATGGCTGGGCGCCGTGGTTCCGCGGCTCGGCCGGTGGGTAGTGGTTCAGTACGGAGCATTGACCTGAGTGGCAGCTTCCCGCTATCATCGACAGGTTCGGCGCAATGGCTGTCTTTTGCATAGCCTGTGCCCGGCGACGGTGCAGTTTCCCGCCCGGCTTGCGCTCCGTAACGATACTTAGGGATAGCGGCACCTGATCCGGACAGGGTTTACTCCCCGGTCATGGTGCGCGGAGGTTTGCATGTACGCAGTAATTCGAACCGGTGGCAAGCAGTACCGGGTAGCCCCGGGCGATACTCTCAGGGTTGAAACGCTGGGGCAGACCAGCGGCGCAATTGAGTTTGCCGATGTGCTCGCCGTGAGTTCGGAGGCAGGCACGTTTGAGCAGGACCTGAACGGTGCCAAGGTGATGGCCGAGGTGGTGGGTGAGGGCCGCGGCGAGAAGATCCTGGTCTTCCACTTCAAGCGCAAAAAGCAGTACAAGAAGATGCAGGGGCATCGCCAGAACTACGCTGAGGTAAAGATCAACGAGATCCTGGTCAGCGGGAAGAGTTTTAAGGCGTAAACGTTTAGCCTTGCCATCCGATGGCGAGTGAACCACGGCATTGAACACACGCGCTGATAGCTAGCGCAAGGATGAGGCGAGCATGGCACATAAAAAAGGCGGCGGAAGTTCTTCGAACGGGCGTGACTCGAATGCACAACGGCTGGGCGTGAAGCGCTTTGCCGGCGAAGTGGTGACGGGCGGGTCCATTATTGTGCGGCAGCGGGGAACCCCGTTGAAGGCTGGCCTGAATGTAGGCCGAGGCAAGGATGACACGCTGTTTGCCAAGATCGGCGGCCGCGTGCAGTTTCTGGATCGCGGCAATCACGGGCGCTTTGTTTCCGTGGAGCCCGTTTCCGCGTAATGTTCTGAATAGAGTAGTAATCTGAACAGACGAAAAGAGCGAGACCCGCGGGTCTCGCTCTTTTTTGTATCCCCGTCTCCGGATGTGCTCGCCTGCCGGTCCTAGTCTGCCGGTCCTACTTCGCCGGTCCTAGTTCATCTTGAGCACGACGGTGAAGGCGTTCTTGCTGTCGAACGAGCTGATGCTCTTGACAGCGGACTTCTTGCCCTGGTTGTCGGCCCATACCTCATAGTCAGTGTTCGGAGAGAGCTGGGCAAAGCGGAAGCTGCCGTCCTCAGCAGTGATGTAGCTCTTCTGCGTAAGCGAACGGGTGTCCTTCAGGTGCACAACGGCGCCCTTCACCGGCGCACCATCCTTCTCCTGGACCGTGCCATCCACGGTGCGTGCGGCGGGCCGCTGCGCCAGCGCGGACGACGGCATTAAGAAGGTGGCTCCGAGCAGTGCCGCAGCGGGTGTGCCCGCCAAGGCAGCGACGGTGACGGTAGAACAAAGCAGACGCGAAGTATAGGCCAAGCGATTCATAGTCAGTACCGGAGCAGATGGTGCCTCCGTCTCCCTTGTTCTATTGAACACGAGACGGGGCTGCTTGTCTCTTTGGGGGCAGGCAATGCAGGACAGTTCGCCCGTTGCCGTGACGCGCACACTTCAGGGATCTAGTCCTCGTCCTCGTCATCGCTGGGAACGCGCCGTGGATCCGCTGTTTCCTCGTCGTCATACCCCTCCGCGTCCATCGCGGCCAGCTGCAGCGGATCGCTCGAGATCACCTCCAGCTCCGTACCGCACTCATCGCAGGTCACTGTCTCGCCTTCTTCCAGATCATCTTCATCCAGATCGAGCATGTTGTCGCATTCGGGGCAGGTCGCTGGCATCGGGTTTTGTCTCCACTGGCTCAGATATGTGTGGCCGGACTCACAGGGTACAGGCAAAGAGCCACGGCTCGAAGAGCTTGCATGTTCCGGGTGTTACCGGACAGGAAAGATGATCGTGCGGTGGCTGGGGGTTGTGTGACGGGGCTACGCCATTCCTGCCTCTCCACCGGGTGGCGCTCCACGCCCCGCAAGACCGGATGCAGGTGTGGTCAAATGAGAGGTGATGCCAGGCCGAGGCCCATCCACGCTCGCGCTGCCGCCGTTCCGCGGTGCCGTCCGCCAGATCATTCTTGCCAATGTTCTGATCTTCTTTGCGCTGGCGCTTCTTTCCTTTGCGTCGGGACCCCTGGGTGACCGGTTTAAGTCGCTGCTGCCGCTGTTCCCCTACGCTGTAGTGACGCACGGCTTCCTGTGGCAGCTTGTCACATATGCGTTCTTCAATACGGGCATCATCGGTACGGCGTTTGCCCTGCTGACGCTCTGGTTCACCGGATCGATGCTTGAGGATACACGCGGGTCCCGCTGGCTGATTGAACTGTTCTACCTGTCGGCAGTGGGTGGAGCGGCCATTGCCACGCTCCTGGCAGCGCTGCCGCTGCTCTCGCACGGGCGCTACAGCTTCTTTGGCATTCAGCCGCTGGTGGCAGGCGCCGGCGTCTCAGCGCCGCTCTTTGGCGTTCTGGTTGCGTTTGCCGTGCTGTTCGGGGATGTAGAGTTTTTGCTCTTCTTTCTGCTCCGCATCAAGGCAAAGTACATTGTGGTGCTTGGGGTGCTGATCGACCTTGCCTCGCTCGTACGGGAGCGCGACAGCTTCTCCGCCCTGCTGTCACTGTCTTGCGGGCTGTGCGGCTTTCTGTTTGTGAAGTTCGCGGCGCGGCGCGGCGTGTTCTTCAGCCTCAACGAGCGCTACTTCGGAGCGAAGAACGACTACATCCGTTGGAAGCGCCGGCGTGCCGCACGCAAGTTCGAGGTGTACATGCGCAAGCAGAACCGCGTGGTGCGCTTTGACAGTGAGGGCCGCTACATTGAGCCGGAAGAAGAACGGAAGCAGCCCAAGGACCGCAGCTGGATGAATTAGTCCCGCCGTCCTTTCCTCCTGGATACGGTGGTGAAGCAGAAGGGAACTTCACGATCCGGTCCTGCGTATTCCTCACAGCGGCATGGAGGCACACAGCCCATGATTACGTTGTTCTTGTTGGGCGCGCTCTACTTTCTTCCCACCATCGTTGCGTCACAGCGCGAGCTTCGCGCCGGCGGCATCGGTGTGCTGAACGTGTTCTTCGGCTGGACCGGCATCGGCTGGCTTGCGCTGCTGGTGTCCACGCCGGACTACGTGTATCCCGCCGGTTGGTCCTATGGTCCGGCACGTCGCTGGTAGGCCCGCTTGCCGTGCGGCATCGTGGATTG
>CAXTSF010000039.1:2901-5574 GCA_964246865.1 uncultured Terriglobus sp. | reverse complement strand
CCTATGGTCCGGCACGTCGCTGGTAGGCCCGCTTGCCGTGCGGCATCGTGGATTGAACTTTGGTACACTTTGAGGGTTGGCCGCTGCGGCGTCTACCGGTTGCAGTCCCTCCGCCAACACACAGCAAAGAATGGTTCGGGGAGTGGCTCAGCCTGGTAGAGCACCTGGTTCGGGACCAGGGGGTCGGAGGTTCGAATCCTCTCTCCCCGACCAAATTTGTTTAATTCTTCAAAGATAATCTGTGAGCCAGAGGAGGGATTTCTCTGCGAAAGGATTCCGGTAGCGGACGCCGTTGAGCTCCGCGCGGCCCGGTATGTCTTCGGTCAGGATGACAGCGCAAAGGTTTCGCTTCGCAGTGGCCCACAGCATGGCATCCCAGAACTGGATCATGTGGGCCTTGTGGACAGCCAGGGCTGCTTCTAGGTCTTCTGTAGTTGAGCTCACGACAGGAACCGTCAAAAGTACGCGCTCCAGGATACGGTTCGCCGCAGAGGCCCACTCCGGTTTTTTGCGTACGGTCACGTTGTATGTCTCCGCGAGCGCCTGCAGTGTAAGGACGCAGTTCCGATCAGCGGCGGCCAATACGAGCTGCCGCGCCACCTCATGCTTCGATCCTGCATCGCGGTCCGCCGCGTACAACAGAACATTTGCATCCAGCGTGTAACGCTCAGCGCTCATGCATCTCGTCACGCGTCGGTACGCTACCCCCCAGCGGAATGCCCTCTTCCAGGAGCTCTGCCAGCTCTTTCAACGCTTTCTTCCGCTCCTCCGGTGTAACCGATGGACGATAGGGCACGATCTCGGCGACCGGCACACCGCGGCGCTCGAGGAGCAGATGTTCGCCGGCTTCCACCTCGGCAATGCAGGCGGAAAAGTTCTGATTGGCTTCACGCAGTGACACTCGACGCATATCTAAGCACCTCTCTCGAGAATGTACTACATGCACTACATTGCCGGCTGCACTGCTATGCTGAGGGACGATGAACTATCGCTCTGGGAACCAGATCCGCGAGGATTTTCTACGCTTTTTTGAGGGGCACGGCCACCGCCGGGTGCACTCCTCTTCGCTTGTGCCGCACAACGACCCGACGCTGCTGTTTGCCAACGCGGGCATGAATCAGTTCAAAGACGTGTTTCTCGGCGCGGAGCAGCGGGCTTATACGCGTGCGGCGAGCTCGCAGAAGTGCGTCCGGGCGGGCGGCAAGCACAACGACCTGGAGAACGTCGGCTTTACGCGGCGGCACCACACGTTTTTCGAGATGCTCGGCAACTTCAGCTTCGGCGACTACTTCAAGCGCGAGGCGATTGCGTACGCGTGGGAGTTGCTGACCTCGCCGGAGTGGTGGGGCATCGATCCATCGCGGCTCTACGTAACGATCTTCGAGGGCGACGTCCATACAGGCGGGCAGGTGCCGCGGGATGACGAGGCGGAGCAGTTCTGGATCGAGGCGGGCGTGCCGCGGGAGCGCATCTTCGCACTTGGGGCCAAGGACAACTTCTGGCAGATGGGCGAGACGGGCCCGTGCGGGCCGTGCTCGGAGATCTACTACGATCTTGGGCTGGCCGCTTCCGAGACGGGCGAGGACAGGCCCTTCGGTGAGGATGACCAGCGCTACATGGAGATCTGGAACCTGGTCTTCATGCAGTTTGACCGGACGGTGACACCGGGCGGCACGGCGGAGCTGATGCCGCTGCCCAAGCCGTCGATTGATACAGGGATGGGCCTGGAGCGGATAGCGTGTGTCTTGCAGGGCAAGCTGTCGAATTATCAGAGTGATCTGTTCACGCCGTTGATTGCCAGGGCCATCGAACGGACGGAGCCTGGGTCAGGGAACAGGGAAGCGGGGACAGCGCTGTCCGCGGAGCAGGCATCGATCAGCGACGATAAGGGTGCGGCGTCGCTGCGCATCATCGCGGACCACGCGCGCGCGGCCACGTTCCTGATTGCCGACGGCGTGAACCCGGCCAACGAGGGTCGCGGCTATGTCTTGCGCAAGATTCTGCGTCGCGGCATCCGTCACGGTCGCCTGCTCGGGCAGGAGCAGCCCTTCCTGCACGAAATGGTGTACGCGGTGCGGGATGAGATGCTGCCTGCGTACCCGGAGCTTGCGGAGGTTGCGGAGCGGATTGCGAAGACAGTGCTTGCGGAGGAAGAGCAGTTTGCGCGGGTGCTTGCTGTTGGCTCAAAGCGTGTAGACGACCTCATACAAAACGCAAAGGCAGAATGGCTTGCTACTGCTGAGGCTCGGCTTGGCGCACGTGCATTGCGCGAAACGTTCGACATGATTCGGCTAAACAAACCATTTCTTCAGAGGGGCAAGTACTTTCATGAACTTGATAGAAAAGATCCCGATGATGTAGCTCTCATATACCGCGGCTACTACCTAGTCGCCCCGAAAGATGAAACGGAAAAGGCTTCAGTATCTGGCGTAGATGCTTTCAGGCTTTACGAGACACACGGGGTGCCGCTGGATTTTATGCAAGACGCTATACACGACGCCGATGTTGACTTCGACCTGCCTGGCTTTGAGCGGGCCAAGGAAGAGGAGCAGGCGCGTGCGCGTGCCTCGTGGAAGGGCGGCTCGCAAAAGTCCGCAAGCCCTGTCTATCGCGAGATGACGAAGACGGAGTTCCTGGGCTACACCTCCCTGCGGGCGGATGGGGCGGAGGTGG
>CAXTSF010000039.1:0-2891 GCA_964246865.1 uncultured Terriglobus sp. | reverse complement strand
GTGCTCGCACTCATCAAGGACGGCATCGGCGTCCCCGAACTGCAGCCCGGCGACACCGGTGAGGTGGTCCTCGACCGCACCAGCTTCTATGCCGACTCCGGCGGCCAGGTGGGCGACACCGGCTGGCTCTTCCCGACGGACCACACGTCGACCGTGGCAGAGGTGCACGGCTGCACCAGGCCGGTGCAGGGCGTCTTCGCGCACCGCGTCACCGTGAAGCGGCCCATTGCCGTAGGCGACCATCTTGACGCGGTCGTTGACAGTGCGGAGCGTGCCGCGACGGTGCGCAATCATACGGGCACGCACCTGCTGCATGCGGCGCTGCGTGAGGTGCTGGGCACGCATGTGAAGCAGGCCGGATCGCTGAACGACCGCGCGCGGCTACGCTTCGACTTCTCCCACTATGCGCAGGTTGCCGAGCCGGAGCTGCAGGAGGTGGAGGACATCGTGAATCGCGAGGTGCTCGGCAATACGAGGGTCGAGACCTTTGTGGATGTGCCGATCGATGTCGCGATCCATGAGTTTCACGCGACGGCTCTCTTTGGTGAGAAGTACGGCGACCGGGTGCGCGTGGTGAAGATCGGCGACTTCTCCACCGAGCTCTGCGGCGGTACGCATGCGGCGGCAACGGGCGAGATCGGCCTGCTGAAGCTCACGGGCGAGAGCTCCGTCTCGTCCGGCATACGGCGGGTGGAGGCGGTGACGGGTACCGGCTCGCTGCGGGAGTTCCGGCGCGACTTTGAGGTGGCGCGCGTGGTCTCGTCGCTGACGGGCGGCGTGTCGGACTCGCCTGCGGCGGCGCTGCAGACGCGGCTGTCGCAGCAGGAAGAGGAGCTGAAGAAGCTGCGGCGGGAGCTGGACCAGGCACGCATGAAGTCGGCGTCATCGGCGGCTTCGAACGCGGTCGACGCCGCCGTGGAGGTAAATGGCATCAAGGTGCTGGCGCAGCGGGTGGTAGGGCTGGACCGCAACCAGATGCGTACGCTGGTGGACACGCTGCGAGGCCGGCTGGGCAGCGGTGTGGTGGTGCTTGGCATGGCGACGGAGGATGGCAAGGTGGCGCTGATTGCCGGCGTGACCAAAGACCTGACCGGGCGGGTGCAGGCGGGCAAGATCGTCGGCGTACTGGCGGCCAAGGTGGGCGGCAAGGGCGGCGGCCGGCCGGAGCTGGCGGCGGCCGGCGGCAGTGACGTGGCGCAGCTGGATGCGGCGCTGGCGGCGGCACCGGCGATGGTCGGTGAACTGCTCGGCTAAATCCGGGTAGCCGGCACAGAGGCCAACGTCGCCGGATCCGGGCCTCGCGTGCTATGTCTGCAGAAGCATATTCCCGTAAAACTGCCAATGCCCTGTAAGTCCCGCGTGGGGGTGCCTGTGCGAGTACATTGCACGGCGCTTTTCCTGCCGGGGCGGCGGTGGCGCTCGATAGACTGTAGGCGTTTGCCCTCTTTGCTCACAACCCGCGTGGCCGCGGCAGCCGCTCTGTTGCTGTGCACGATTGCGCCTGTGTTTTCGGCTACCAAACCACAGGGGAAAAACCGCGGGGAGCGAAGCACACCGTGGACGATGGCAGAGCAGGCACGGCAGCAGTTGATGGCGATGCCGCCGGAGCAGCGCAAGAGCTCCGACTACCGCACCGTGCTCGATGTGTATCGCCTCGTGTACCACGAGCATCCGGGCGATGTGCACGCGCCTGAGTCCATCTTCAACGTCGGCCTTCTGCTGGCCGATGAGGGCACGACGCAGCACGATCCAAAGCTGCTGACCGCTGCCATCGGACAGCTGGAGTTTCTCCGGACGCAATACCCGCACGCCAGCCTGCGCGGCCCGGCGCTGCTGGAGGAGGCAAGGATTGCCGCGGATCGGTTGCACGAGATGAAGCTGGCACGCGTGAAGTACAGCCAGTTTGTCGAGGAGTACCCGAAGTCCGCGCACATCGAGGAGGCGCAGGCAGCGCTGCAGCAGCTTCGCGCCGGCAAGCTGCCCGTGCACACAGAGGCGGAGCCGGGCAAGACGGAGACGGCCGTTGCCGCCGCGGCTCCGGTGTTGCCCTCCACGGTCACAACTACTGCGCCTTCCACGATCACGGGTGCCGCACCCAGGCCGGCGGAGCCGGTAGGCATACCCGATCCAAATGACACGGCACCGCCGATCCAGACTGGGCCGACGCACTCCGCAAATGGACTGGCCTATGTCAGCGGTATCCGGCACTGGTCCACGCCGACGTACACTCGCGTCGCCATCGATCTGGGGGATGAGGTGAAATATGAGGCGGCGCGTGTGCCGCACCCGGACCGCATCTACTTTGACCTGCATGGGACGAAGCTGGCGCACGAGCTCTTCGGCAAGGTGTTTGCCGTTACGGATGACGGCTTCCTGCGGCAGATCCGCGCGGCGCAGTATGCAAACTCGGTGACACGCATTGTTCTGGACGTGAATGACGTGACGGAATACTCGGCCTTTCTGTTGCCGAACCCTTACCGTCTGATTATCGATATCCACGGCGGCGCGAAGGGACCCGCAGCGAAGCAGAGCACGCAAGCGCAACCGGGCAAACCGCTGACGGGCACGGCTCTGGGTGCAGCGGCGATCGACGCTCCGAGCGAGGCGAGCCGGGCGGCGGAGATCGCGAGGGAGTCCCCGGCGGTGCAGGCTCGAACGCCCTCCGTGCCGGTTGCGCCGGCCAACGCCACGGTTGCCGCCGCCCCCGGGACGCTCGTCTCTCACAACAGCGCGCCACGGGAGGTAAGCTCGCTCAGCCAGCAGCCCGGCAAGCAAGTGGCGACCGCCCTGCCGACCAGTCAGCCCATCGCCGTGATCTCAGCCGGGGCTGAGAGGCCGGCGGACGCTGCTGCTTTGCCGGAGAAGACGCAGCGGGAGAGAGCAGCGCGCGG
>CAXTSF010000038.1:13692-18327 GCA_964246865.1 uncultured Terriglobus sp. | reverse complement strand
GCCGGCGGCCTGGGCTGCGGCGCGGTCGGTGAGGACGAAGCCGGTGCGGCGCTTCTGCTCGACCCAGGCCAGGTTCGGCATGGCGATCCAGACGGGCCGTCCATTCACGTCAAAGCGGATGTCGGTCGCGTCGGCGTGCCGGGTGGCGATCGCGACGATGGTTCCTTTCCACGTGCAGTGGAGCTCTTCGTCGGACCAGCGATCGCTGACGCGGAAGTCTTCGTACATACCGGTGTTGGATCCTCAACACAGAGCGTAGCGGGTGGAGAGGGCGAGGGCAAGTGGCAGGTGCGGCTCCGTTGCTGCCGCTGCTCCGGCGCTGGTAGACTTGGCTGTGATCCGGGCCACCTGCACCGGCGCCCCTGTGCGCGGCGCGGTCCGGCGATGTGCACCGTACCCGCCGACAGAAAAGGAAACTTCTTGGAGACCGTTCAGCGTACCCGTACCACGCCGCTACCCGTCCAGCACGTCACATCAGCCGCAAACCGGGGCCTGCTGATCCGTTTAGCAATCGGCCTGGTGGCTCTGATCGTCCTGGTTGTGGCCGCGGCGGTGCTTTCGAACCTGCGTTCCAACAAAGCGGAGCAGGCGCTGAGCGATGCCATGCGCGACTATGAGACACCCATTGCCAACCCGCAGCAGCCGCTGCCGCCGGGCACCAAAACCTTCAGCAGCGCGGAGGAGCGGGCCAAGGTAGCCAATGGCGAGTTCGCATCCGTTGCCGATCGTTACGGGATGACGGCTGCGGGCCGCAATGCGCAGTACCTGCAGGGAGTGACCGCGCTGCAAATGGGACAGACCGCGCAGGCGGAGACATTGCTGAAAAAGTCCGCCGGCGGCTGGAACAAGGATGTTGCGGCGCTTGCGCAGTTGGCGCTGGCTGGGCTGTATCACAACTCCGGACGGGACGGGGATGCGATCGCGGCCTACAACGGCCTGATCGCGAAGCCGACGACGACGGTCCCGGCGGGGCTGGCACAGCTGCAGCTGGCGGAGTTGTACGAGAGCGGCGGCAAGGCAGACCAGGCGAAGAAGATCTACGCGCAGATCAAGGACAAGGACCCGAAGAGCGCCGCGGCCGAGATTGCCACGGAAAAACTGACCGGTACGCCTGCCCGTTAGAAGCGGAGGGAGAACGACGTGCCGGAGCCTCCACCCGCGTCCCTTGCACAGATGCTGACACAACGCCGGCGGTTGAACCCGCGTGAGGCGACCCCCGCGCCGCACAGCGTGGCCCAGCCTGGCCAGCTGGGCCTGCTCTTCGTGGAGCCCGAGCCGGCGGCACCGGCCAAGCGCGAGCGCAAGCTGTGGGGCGTGGCGGAGCTGGTGGGTGTGCTGCGCGGGCGTGTGGAGCGCGAGTACGCGGATGAGTGGGTGGAGGGCGAGGTATCGAACTGCAGGCCCGCGCCTTCGGGCCATCTGTATTTCACGTTGAAGGATGATGCGGCGCAGCTGCCGGTGGTGTTGTTCCGGCGTCAGGCCGCGCTCTTACGGTTCAAGCCGCAGGATGGCCAGACGGTTCTGGTGAAGGGCCGTGTCTCCGTATTCGAGGGTCGCGGCCAGCTGCAGATGATCGCGGAGACGCTGGAGCCGCGCGGTGCAGGCGCGCTGCAGCTTGCCTTTGAACAGCTGAAGGAGAGACTGCGCGCGGAGGGCCTCTTCGACGCGGAGAGGAAGCGTTCGTTGCCAGCCTTTCCGAGGACGGTGGGCGTGATTACCTCGCCACGCGGTGCCGTGATCCATGACATTGTGTCGGTATGCCGGCGGCGGCATGCTTGCCTGAATCTGCTGGTGTATCCGGCCGCGGTGCAGGGGCCCAACTGCGCCGGTGAGGTGGCGGCAGGGCTGCGGTACTTCGGGCGGACGGAGCGGCATCGCGTCGACCTGATCCTGATTGCGCGTGGCGGCGGTTCGGCGGAAGATCTTGCCGGTTTCAATGAAGAGTCACTCGCCAGGGCGATCGCGAATTCGGCGATACCGACGGTCTCGGCGGTTGGGCATGAGACGGATTTCACGATCGCGGATTTTGTGGCCGACCTGCGCGCGCCAACGCCCTCGGCCGCGGCGGAGCTGATCACCGCGGCGCAGCACAGGGTGGAGGAGCGGGTGCATGCGCTTGAGTTCCGGCTGGGGCGTGCGATGCGCTACCGAAGCCTGCAGGCGCGGCAGAGGTATGCTGAGATTGGACTGCCCGCGGTGCTGGCGCGCACGCGGGACGGAATCGGCCGGCGGCAGCAGCGCGTAGATGAGCTGCGCTTCCGGCTCGATGGTGCTCTGAGTGAGCATTTCCGCGGGCAGGAGCGCGGTTTGGGCCTGCTGCTGCAGCGGCTGCGGGAGCAGGAGCCGTCGCGGAGGGTACGGGAGCGGCAGGGCCGGCTGGAGCAGTTGCGCGCGCGGCTGGAGCGGGCGAAGGCGACGATGCTGACGCGACTTCGGCAGCGCGCCTATACCGCGAACGTGCGATTGCAGACGCTATCGCCGGATGCGGTACTGAAGCGGGGATACGCGCTGGTCTTTGCCGCGGATGGCAGCCTGATCCGGTCGGCGGAGCAGGTGCGCACGGGCGATGCGGTGCGCACGAGGCTGGCCTCGGGTGCGTTTACGGCAAGCGTGACGGTGCCGGAGCCAGAGACAGGGCCGGAGCGAGAGATGGGGACACGGGACGCATGAGAAAGCTGTTTGGGACCGATGGGATACGGGCAGTGGCGGGCGAGGTCCCGCTGGACCGCCGTACCGTGTTTGCGGTGGGCGTTGCGCTGGCGCACCACGTGGGCTCCGGCAGGCAGCAGCCCCGGGTGGTGCTCGGGATGGACACTCGGGAGTCGAGCCCGTGGATTGCAGCGGCGCTAAGTGCCGGTCTTCGCCGCGGTGGAGCGCTGGTGGAAAGCGCGGGTGTGATCACCACGCCGGCGATCGCGTTTCTCGCGCGCACACATGGCTTCAGCGCAGGAGTGGTGATCTCCGCGTCGCACAATCCGTGGCAGGACAACGGCATCAAGATCTTTGGGCCGGACGGCTTCAAACTGCCGGATGCGACGGAACTCGCGATCGAGGATGAAATCTTCCGGCAGTTGGGCCAGGAGCATGCGCCGGAGCCCGAGGCGGCGAGCGTTGCCGTTCATGAGGCAGACCGGGCGGAGTACGTCCGCTACCTGCTCGCAGCCGTAGACGGGCTGAACCTGAGTGGCATGCGGATCGTTGTGGACTGCGCGCACGGTGCGGCGTCGGCCGTGGCACCACAGCTGTTTGGCAGCCTAGGCGGGGAGATACGGATCCATAACGCCAGTCCAAACGGCCGCAATATAAACGAGAGCTGCGGTGCGCTGCACCCTGAGGTGGTGGCCCGTCTGACGGTCGAGGAGAAGGCCGATCTCGGCATTACATTCGACGGGGATGCGGACCGGGCGCTGTTTGCCGATGCCCACGGCCGCGTGGTGAATGGCGATGCCGTGATGCTGCTGGCCGGGCGAGACCTGAAGGCGCGCGGCCTGCTGCAGGGCGACACGGTGGTGGCGACGACCATGTCGAACATGGGACTGGAAGCGGCCCTGAAGCGCAGCGGCATACACATGATGCGGGCACCGGTGGGGGACAAGTATGTGCTGGAACAGATGCAGCAGAACGGGGCGTCGCTGGGCGGCGAACAGAGCGGTCACATTCTGTTTACCGGGAAAAGCACCACGGGAGACGGCCTGCTGACGGCACTGCTGCTGCTGGAGATCGTGCAGCGAAGCGGGAAGCCCCTGGCTGACCTCCTCGCCGATCTGCAGACATATCCGCAGGTAATCGTAAATGTGCGTGTGCGTGAGAAGAAGCCGCTGGACTCGCTGCCGTCTGTGCGTGAGGCCATTGCTGCAGCGGAGACAGACTTGCAGGATGCAGGGCGCGTGGTGATCCGTTATTCGGGAACGGAGGCACTGGCGCGGGTGATGATCGAGGCCGAGAATGAGGCATTAATGCAGAGCCATGCGGACCGGATTGCGGCAGCCATCCGGTCCGAGCTTGGTGTTTGAAGGGCTTGGTTTCTGGGCATCCTTGAGCTGACAAAAAAGACCGGCGATTTCGCCGGTCTTTTTCGGTATGGCTAGAGACTCACAAGAAGCGCCCAAGGAAACTTAGGCGTCCTCGTCATCCTCATCTTCTTCGTCTTCGAGGTCGTCTTCATCCTCGTCCTCGACCTCTGTGTCTACGTCTTCGAACTCGTCATCATCCTCGTCTTCGTCGTCTTCCAGATCCTCATCTTCGTCCTCGATGTCTGGGTCGACGGGCTCATCATCGTCATCATCGACAGCGGCTGCGAACAGGTTTTCCTGCGGGAACATTGCGAGGAGGCCCGTCCAGTCCCCGGTTATGCCATTTACGATTTCCATGCTCATGCCTCTTCCTCTTTCGTTGCCCCGTTTGGGAAAGGTAGGTTCTGCATTGGGTCAGATGCCAGCGGACATCTCCCATAGTACGAAGCTCAACGTCATTTCACGACAGGATTTCCGCAGCGTATGACGTGGAACGGCGATGCGGTGTTGTATCACCGGACGACGCAGCCGGCAGTGCGCCGTGCGCAGAAAACGTGCATCCCTTCAAGGGGAGGGACACAGCAATGCAGGTAGGCGTTCAACGGGGAGCTCACAACCCGAA
>CAXTSF010000038.1:0-13592 GCA_964246865.1 uncultured Terriglobus sp. | reverse complement strand
AACGGGGAGCTCACAACCCGAACAAGGGCATGGATGTAAAGAGGTTTCTGATGTACGTTGGAGCGGCCCTGCTGTTTCTCTTCGCAGCCATACTGGTTGGGTCGCACTTCGCGGCGCGGAAGGGGACCCCCAACGTAAACCGGAGCGCACCGGCGGGCGGCGGAAGCACGGTCCAGAATAAGGGACATTAGCAATGCCTTCGTGCTTTCAAAGGCATGCCGTAGCCTTGCCGGTTGGCTTAGATTAGGGGTACGCCCGATGCCGGTCTGCGCATAGGGATAGCTGGAGATGGACGATGCCGCGAAGAGCCGAACAGAGATGGAAATATATAGGCGTGATCTTGATCCTGGTTGCGCTCCCAACGGGGTTGCGTGGGCAGACGGCCATCCGCAGCACACGGCTCGCCGTAGCTGGACGGACGGGGGAAGCAGCCGTGGTGCAGGCAGGCGGCCGGTCCTACGTCGATGTGGAAGCGCTGGCACGGATCACCGGCGCGACGCTGGCGTTTCAGGGGACGCAGGTGATCCTGACACTCCCCAATGCGGCACCGCAAACGGCACCTGCGGCCGTTGCCGCACCGGCTGCAGCGGCACCGGCAGCCTCCCGAGGCAGCAGCACATTGTCGCGAGAGTTCGTTACCTCGGCGGTGCAGGCAGTAAGCGCTATGCGGGACTGGCGGGTGGCACTGCAGTCCGCCGTGCAACGCAACCAGCCAGTATCGGACGACCTGACCTCGCCGCTACGGCGTAGCTGCGAGACGCAGGTCTCGTTGGCGGCGGCATCGGCACGCACGGATGCCGACCACAGCACGACGCCCCTGTTGCAGAGCCAGCTGGCGAACCTGCGCGTGCTGAGCTCGAATTATGTGGGCGTACACGACAGCATCACCAATATCCGGACCGATGCGGTGGATAACGACCCGCTGAACACGAAGGTGCAGGCATGCATGCAGGCGCTGGCGAGTCTGCAGGCCGGGGCGGCCTTTCAGGATGTGACGGCCTGCCATTGACCCTGTGACGAAGGCGCGGGGGCGGTACCCTGCCACGTTTTTGGCATTCCCGTTTGGTACGTTTCGCCCGCATCCTCGATAATAGGGGTGCGGGCATCGCCTGCAGGTACGCAGAAGGAAGATAGGTTTGATCAATAACGTTTTAGCCAAGGTCTTCGGCACCAGTAACGAACGGGCAGTGAAGAAGCTGATGCCCACGGTCGAGCAGATCAACGCGCTTGAGCCGGCGACGGCCGCGCTGTCCGATGAGCAGCTTCGCGCGAAGACGGTGGAGTTCCGCGAGCGCCTCGCGGCCCGGCTGGAGGGCATTGCGGACAAGGATGAGCGTACGGCGGCCGAGAAGGCAATGCTGGACGAGCTGCTGCCGGAGGCCTTTGCCGTGGTGCGGGAGGCCGGGAAGCGCGCCGTCAACATGCGGCACTTCGACGTGCAGCTGATCGGCGGCATGGTGCTGCACTCCGGCAAGATCTCCGAGATGCGGACCGGCGAAGGCAAGACGCTGGTGGCAACGCTGCCCTGCTACCTGAATGCGCTGGCCGGCCACGGCGTGCACGTGGTGACTGTGAACGATTACCTGGCCAAGCGCGATGCCGAGTGGATGGGCAAGATTTACGGCTTCCTTGGGCTGAGCGTCGGCGTGATTGTGCACGACCTGGACGACAGCGAGCGGCGCGAGGCGTATGCCGCTGACATTACGTACGGCACCAACAACGAGTTCGGCTTCGATTATCTTCGCGACAACATGAAGTTCGAGCTCACGGATCTGGTGCAGCGCGGCCACTTTTATTCGATCGTCGATGAGGTGGACTCGATCCTGATCGACGAGGCGCGCACGCCGCTCATCATCAGCGGGCCGACCGACCAGACCACCGACAAGTATGAGCGGGTGAACCTGATCATTCCGCACCTGGAGCTCGGCGAGCTGACCGAGACCATCGAGGAAAAGGTCTATACCGGCGACTTTGTTGTGGATGAGAAGCACCGCGCCATCACGGTGACGGACGAGGGCTGGGAGAAGGTGGAGCGGCTGCTCGGCATCGGCAATATCGCCGACGTGGAGAACTGGGAGTTCAAGCATCACGTCGAGACCGCGATCAAGGCGCACTCGCTTTACAAGCGGGATGTGGAGTACGTGGTGCGCGACGGCAAGGACGGGCCGGAGATTGTCATCGTCGACGAGTTTACCGGGCGGCTGATGCCGGGCCGCCGCTGGTCCGATGGTCTGCACCAGGCGGTGGAGGCCAAGGAGGGCGTGGCGATCCGCAAGGAGGACCAGACGCTTGCGACGATTACCTTCCAGAACTATTTCCGTATGTACAAGAAGCTCTCCGGCATGACAGGCACGGCGGAGACCGAGGCCGTGGAGTTCGAAAAGATCTACAAGCTCGACATCGTCGTGATCCCGACCAACCGAACGATGCAGCGGATCGAGCACGCCGACGTGGTCTACCGGACGGCAAAGGAGAAGTACTTCGCCGTTGCGGATGAGATTCAGCGGCTGCATGAGGAGAAGCAGCCGGTTCTGGTGGGCACGACTTCGATCGAGAAGTCCGAGCTGCTGAGTGAGATCCTCAAGGGCAAGGGCGTCCGCCACGTGGTGCTGAATGCCAAGTTCCACGAGCGGGAGGCCGAGATTGTTGCGCAGGCCGGCCGCCACGGCGCCGTGACCATCGCTACGAACATGGCAGGCCGCGGGACGGACATCCTGCTGGGTGGCAATGCCGAATTCATGGCGAGGCAGGACCTGAGCAAGCGTGGCGTAGCACGGGCACTGGAGACGCTGGAGGGTGCAATCTCTCCGGTGGCTGGACCGGGCATGTTCCGTTTCTACTACCAGAACAAGGAGTATGAGACGACGCAGGAGATGTGGGAGCAGACGCTGCACCGCTTCTCAGGTGAGGTGGAGCAGGATCATGATGCGGTGCTGGGGGCGGGCGGCCTGATCATCATCGGCACGGAGCGGCACGAGAGCCGGCGTGTGGACAACCAGCTTCGCGGCCGCGCGGGACGCCAGGGCGACCCCGGTGCGTCGCGATTTTATCTGTCGCTGGAAGATGACCTGATGCGCATCTTTGCGCGCGAGTGGGTCAGCACGCTTCTGCAGCGGCTCGGCATGGAAGAGGGCGTTCCCATTGAGAGCGGCATGATCACGCGCCGCATCGAGGCCGCGCAGAAGGCGGTGGAGACGCAGAACTTTGAGAGCCGCAAGCACGTTCTCGAGTACGACGACGTGATGAACAAGCAGCGCGAGGCGGTGTACGGGCTGCGTCACAACCTGCTTGAAGGCATCGATCAGAAGGAACTGATCCTGGACGACTACGTTCCCACGGCACTTAGCATGATTCTCGATGACGCAGCCCCGGCGAACGTCCATCCGGACCAGTGGAAGACAGAAGCCCTGCAGGAGCGGGTCACGGATCTGTTTGGCCTGGATCTGTCGGAGTTGGACATTCCGTCGCTGAACCGTCATGAGCTGGGAGAGACGCTTTACCAGAAGCTGCGCGACCGCTTTGAGGTCAAGGAGCAGATCCTTGGCCCGGACACGCTGCGTTATCACGAGCGCGTGGTGATGCTGAGCGTGCTGGACGGTCTGTGGAAGGATCACCTGCTGGCGATGGATCACCTGAAGGAAGGCATCGGCCTGCGGGGATACGCACAACAGGATCCGCTGGTCGCCTATAAGCGCGAGAGCTTTGAGATGTTTGAGGCGGTGATGCAGCG
Organism: uncultured Terriglobus sp.; assembly: GCA_964246865.1. GTDB lineage: Bacteria > Acidobacteriota > Terriglobia > Terriglobales > Acidobacteriaceae > Terriglobus. Next base: position 9,862 of record CAXTSF010000038.1, on the reverse strand, counting down.
ATTCCAGGAGGACACGCTGCGCAATCTCTTTCGCATGCAGATCCTGGGCCCGGACGGTGTGCCGATTGAGTCGCTGGAGCAGCTCGCATCGCTGCAGCAGGACGCGGCCGCGCCGCCGCCTCTGCCGCCAGCACCTCCACCGATGCCGGTACGGCCAATGCCGATGCGTCAGCGCTCGCCAGAGCCGGAGGTCTTCAACGGGGAGATGTCGAGCAACGGGCATCATCAGCAGGTTGCACCGGCAAAGGGCAAGTCCGCCAAGAAGAAACGCAGCAGCCGGCAGTAGCAGTTCGGCTCCCGGGCTGTAGCGTTTCTGTCTGGGAACCGCCGCGGTGCTGGAGGATCTCGCCAGGTAAGCCGGGCAGCGCGAGCTATTTCTGAATTTCGTCGAGCAGGACCTTAGCCTTGACGGCCAGGGTACGTGCTCCTTCCGCGTCTGAGCTCTTCAGCGCATCCTCGGCCTGGACCAGGAAGTGCTTCACCTTATCAACCTCGGTCTTGTGTTCGCTCTGGACACTTGAGGACAGACTGCTCAGGCGGCTTTCCTGTGCGTGTACCAGATCGGTTGCCTGCTGCAGCTCCTGACCGGTGGTCTCGCCGCCCGTGCTCAGCTGACCGATGGTGCCAGGGGCCGGTGGTGGCGTGGCGGCTGCCACCTGCACGGGGGACGACGGCTGCCCCTGTGCCTCAGAGGCCGCCGGTCCTGACGAGACAGCAGAGTTCGGTGGCGAAGCGGCGGATGTGGTGCCAGTCACCGGAGTGGCGACCTTGCGGCACGCTTACCATCTGCGGCGTAATATCCGGTGGGAGTGGGGGCGCGGCGGCTACATGCGTGACGCGGTGCTGGCACCCGCTGAGCAGTGCGGCAACCGTAAAGACAGAAAAAGACCAGCAAATAAAACGGATCATCGTTGCACCTGCAGGGTCGCTCTGGATGTAATCGGGAGGCGCACTCGAAACAGGGTACCGCGAATCGGCGAGTCTGGATCGGCCTCGGACTCTGCTTCGATAGTACCGCCATGCATCTGCACAATCCTGTAGGTCATGGACAGGCCGATGCCGCTGCCGGTGGCCTTTGTGGTGAAGTACAGGTCGAAGATGTGGTTCAGTTTGTCCGGTTCGATGCCGGTGCCTGTGTCACGAATGGCAATCACGGCGGAGTGTCCGTCGCGCTGGAGGTCGATGTGGACGACACCGCCATCCGGCATAGCCTGCATGCCGTTCAGGACGACGTTGAGCAGGGCTTGCCGCAGCAGCTCCGCATCCGCGACAACGCGCAAGGACGGGTCGTCCGTGGTGACGCCGATTGCGATCTCCTTGACGTCGGCCTCTGCGGAGACGAGTTGCACGACAGCTGCCACGATCGGCGCAAGCTCCTGCTCCTCGAAGACGGGCTCGAGCGGTTTGGAGAAGTCCGCAAGGGTCTGCACAACGCGGTCCAGACGCGACATCTCGCTCGCCAGAACTTCGACGTGCCGGGCGATGCCGTCGGAGTGGGCACCGGCACCGAGCTTGCTGCGCAGCAGTTCCAGGTGAACCACCATGGCGTTGATGGGGTTCTTTACCTCATGGCCTACGCCGGCCGTTAGACGCCCAATGCTGGCGAGCCGCCGGGAAAGTTCGATCTCACGGGCGATTTCCTCCTCGGCGGCGGCATCATGCAGCGTGAGCAGCGCGCCCAGACCATCGGCACCCAGTGGATCGAGGGTCAGCTCTACGGCGCGGCCGTCTTCCAACTGCACGGGCAGGTCGTGGATGGCGCGCCGCTGGGCAAGTGCGGGCGCAAGGACAGAGGCAATGGCCGTGTGAGCCGGAAAGACATCGTTCAGCGTGGCACCGCGGATGGCATGGCGGTCCGCCGGCAGGAAGTTATCGACCGAATCGCTGGCCATGGCGATCTTTCCGTCCGCGCTGAAGAGCATGACGCCATCCTTCAACGTCTGGAGCATCTGGTTCAGGTTGCTGGCGAGCTCTGTTCGCGTCTGTTCTGAGGAGCGGATCTGCTCATCGATGCGCGTGATGGTGCTCGATACACGCTGCACCGCGTCCCCGGTCCGTACATCAAGACTGGAGAGGCCGGACACCGGCGCACGGGTATCCGGCTCGCCTGAGCGGGAGGAGAGACGGTCGAGATCGCGGCTGATCTGTTCGATCGGCCGGAGGGCGGCAGCCGAGAGCAGTGCGGCGGCAAAGAGGCAACCGATGAGAGCGAGAAATGCGAACAGAGCGGCGTCGCGCAGCAATGGAATGTAGGCGTTGCGGAGAAACGTGGAGCGCAGGCCGACGTGCGCGAAGAGAAAAGGCTGCCGGTTCCGCTGGAGGGAGAGCGCGACGTCGAGGACCTTCGGCGCACCAAAGACGAGCTCACGCTTGGTCGAGAACGAGCCGGCGCTGAGAGCGTCGAATCGGATGCGCCGCGGCGTTTCCTTCTGAACCATGAGCGGGTCAGAGCTGACGAGGACGCGGCCGTTGGCACCGCTGATGTAGGCGTCCTCGACGGCAGGCGAGTAGCGAACGATGCCGTCGATCGTCTGAAGGACGGCAGGATCGTTCTGCAGCAGGGAGGCAACCGCGGCCTCAAAGGCAGCCTCGCTGTTGTCCTTGGGTGGGTGCGCGGCAATACCGTGTTCGACGGCCTCACGGGCAGACAGGAGCACCTGATGCACCAGGACGTCGTTTGCTGCCTCTGTCTGCGCAATTCGTTCGCGAACGAGCTCCGCAAAGAAGATGAGGGAGAGAGCAAGGGTAAGAACCAAGGTGAACAGGGTTGTTGCTAAAACCAGCTTTGTTCTAAGCCGCATGACTCTTACGATGCCGATGCAGGTTCGCTGGCATACTCCTTAAGTTTGTTCTGCAGGGTTTTTGAGCTGATGCCCAGGATTTCCGCGGCGCGCGTTTTATTGTTGCGCGTGGAGATCAGTGTACGAAGAATCAGTTGCTTCTCTGCCTGGTCGACGGTGCTGCCGAGCGGCACCTGCACCATGTCCTCTGACGGGGCCGGAGATGCTGTGACCGGCCGTTCGGGGACAGCCGAGGAACGATCGACCGCCGGGACCAGGGCCACGCCATGCTGGAAGGTGGTCGTATCCTCCTCGCCAAAGTTCGGCGGCAGGTGGTGCAGATCAAGCTGCTGCGTGTCGGCCAGGATAACAGCGCGCTCGATCGTGTTGCGCAACTCGCGGGCATTGCCGGGCCAGCGGTAGTTCACCAGGCGCTCCATCAGCGAGCGCGAGATGCCGGGCACAGAGGTGCTGTGCCGCTCATTCATCTCACGGATCATGGCCTCCGCAATGGCAGGGATGTCGCTGTTGTGATCGCGCAGTGCAGGCATCTGTATGTTGAAGACGTTCAGGCGGTAGTACAGATCGCCGCGGAGCTGACCGTTTGCCACGGCGCTCTGCGGGTCTTTATTGGTTGCGGCAATCACCCGGACGTTGATGGGAATCTCCTCGCGAGAGCCGAGCCGGCGCACCTTCCGGTCCTCCAGCACACGCAGGAGCTTGGCCTGTGTGGCCGCGGGCATTTCGCCAATCTCATCCAGCAGCAGAGTGCCCTCCTCGGCCAGCTCAAAGCAACCGGCGCGCCGCTCCTGTGCACCGGTAAAGGCACCGCGCTCGTGACCGAAGATCTCGCTCTCAATGAGCGTTTCCGGGATGGCGGCGCAGTTAACGGCGACAAAGGGCTTGTTTTTGCGGCCGCTGAGCGAGTGCAGGGCGCGCGCGGCAAGCTCCTTGCCGGTGCCGCTTTCTCCCGTGATGAGGACGGAGACATTGTTGGGCGCAATGCGCTCCACCATGGAAAAGATGTCCTGCATCGCCGCTGAGTTCCCAACCATGGAGCCCAGTACGCCGGTGCGCCGGGCGAGAACATCGACTGCGCCATTCTCCTGATTCGCGGAGGTCTGCTCCACCGCGTTGCTGAGGATCATCTTCAGCCGGATCGGGTCGATCGGCTTCTGGATATAGTCATATGCGCCCATGCGCATGGCATTGACGGCACTGTCGATCGAGCCCTGCGCGGTAAGCATAACCACCGCAACCTGCTGCGGAAGTTCGCTGATGCGGTCCAGCAGCTGGAGTCCGTCCATGCGGGGCATCATCAGGTCGGTGACGACGATTGCGGGAGACCAGCGCAACACCAGGTCCAGGCCGGCGGCACCGTCCGCGGCGCACTCGGTGCGGTACCCCCACGACTCGACGAGTTCGGCCAGACCTGCTCTTGCGTTTGGTTCATCCTCGACGATGAGGACCTTTGTTTGTGCCAACGTAAACCTCTCAAGCGGCTGCGCGGTGCGCAACGGGTGAAGCTGAAATTGCGTATGCTGAAGAAGTGCTTCCTTTTGAGATTCTACCGTTGCAACTGAATGAGTTGCGAGCAAACGCGAGCGCTGGGCCTGAAGACGACACCATTCTGATCGACGTACGCGAGCCATGGGAGCGGGAGACGGCCGCCATTGCGGGAAGCGTCGCCATGCCGATGGGCGAGATTCCGGCCCGCGCCCATCAGGAACTGGATCCGGACGCCCACATTGTCGCTGTTTGTCACCACGGAGTGCGTTCCCTGAGTGTGGCGGCGTGGTTACGGCAGGAGGGTTTCTCCCGGGCGCAATCGCTGGCCGGCGGGATCGAGCGGTGGTCCCAGGAGATCGATCCGGCAGTTCCGAGATATTGATCCAAGCAGAAAGGGCAGGCCGAATAATCGATGCTGGATGAGGCTTTGAGCTTTGCAGCGGCGCACCAGACGGAGTTTCTGGGCCAACTTGAAGATTTCCTACGCATTCCATCCGTTTCCACGCTGCCGGAGCATGCCGGCGAGGTACGCCGCGCGGCAGAGTTTCTGGCTGCGGAGCTTCGCCGGATCGGCATGGAGCATGTCCAGCTGATCGAAACTGCCGGCCATCCGCTGGTCTACGCCGACCACCTCTACCGCCCAGGAAAGCCAACGGTACTGTGCTACGGCCACTATGATGTGCAGCCGCCGGATCCACTGGATGGATGGATTTCCCCCCCATTTCAGCCTGAGGTGCGGAACGGGAATATCTATGCCCGCGGTGCCGTGGACGATAAGGGCCAGCTGTGGATGCACGTGAAAGCTCTGGAATGCTTGCTGCAGAGCAAAGACGGCCTGCCCGTAAACGTGCGAGTGCTTGCAGAAGGGGAGGAGGAGGTCGGCGGAGAAGGGATCGCGGCCTACCTGCGCGAGCACGGGGACACGTTGAAGGCAGACGTGGTGCTGGTGAGCGACACCGAAATGTTTGCGCCGGACCTGCCAACGCTGTGTGTCGGGATGCGTGGCATGGTCTACACCGAAATTGAGGTCCGCGGGGCACGGACCGATCTTCATTCCGGCATGTACGGCGGGGCTGCCCCGAATCCCTTCCTGGCACTGGCTCAAATCCTGGCGAAGTTGAAGAATGAGGATGGCCGCATCCTTATCCCAGGGTTGCTGAATAAGGTGGATGCGCCCACGGAGGCTGAGCTTTCGGCGTGGAAGCAGCTGCCCTTCGATGAGGAGCACTACCGCGAGACAGAGGTCGGGTCACCCGAACTGACCGGAGAAAGTGAGTTCTCCGTTCTTGAGCGGACCTGGAGCAGACCGGCGCTGGATGTACACGGGATGCCGGGCGGCTTCACAGGTGCGGGCGCAAAAACAGTCATTCCGGCGAAGGCAACGGCCAAGGTGTCAATCCGGCTTGTACCGCGGATGGAGGCTCAGGAGACGTTTGCGCAGCTGCGTGACTACGTGCTCGCGATTGCACCGCGGGGCGTGACCGTGGAAACGCGGCTGATCCATTCGGCCGACCCGGTTGTGATCAACACAGACAATGGGTTTGTGGGAGCCGCGACGCAGGCGTTGCATGAGGTCTTTGGCCGGGAGACTGTCTTCATCCGATCTGGAGGATCCATTCCTGTCGTGGGTGATTTTCAGCGGCATCTCGGCATTCCCTCGGTGATGATGGGTTTCGGCCTGCCGGATGACAACCTGCATGCACCGAATGAAAAGTTCCACCTCCCCAACTTCTATCGTGGGATAGAGTCGATCATTCGCTTTCTGAGCCACGCGGGCCACTGACGGTGCGGGTGGACGGCTTTGTGCTGGCAGGTGGCCTGAGTTCGCGGATGGGTGAGGACAAATCCCTGATGCGCCTCCGAGGTCATACCCTGGTCGAGATTTCGCTGGAGAAGCTGCGATCTCTCTGTGGAACGGGGCGAGTTCTATGCGGTAGCACCGCGCGGGCAGAGTTGTTTCGCGACTTCGCGGAAACGGTGCCGGATCTGCAGCCCGGTCGAGGTCCGCTCGGCGGGTTGATTGCCGCGATGAACGCGTCCGAGGCACAGTTCGTCGTGGTCCTGCCTGTGGACCTGCCGTTTCTGCCAGAGGAGGTGCTGCGCGATTGGGTAATGCGTGCTCTGGCAAAGAATGCCATCGTGAGCTGCTTCCGGGCGGATGGACATGTGCAGCCGCTGCCTGTACTTGCGCAGCGGACGGTCCTTCCTGTGCTGCAGGCGGAGCTCCAAGCGGGCCGGAGCAGGCTTCGTCCGGCACTGGAAGTGGCTGCAGAGGGCGACGGATTTCTTATTACAGATGCGGGGGCGATCCATCCTGCGGCATCGGCGTGGTTCCGTAATCTGAATACGCCGGAGGACTTCCGCCTCGCGGAGGCTGAGTCCGCCGCGGCGGGAAAGTGATCTGAGAGGAAGGGAGTGCATTCGATCGCCTATGGCAGAGCAAGAGGACAGACGTGCAAAGCAGGACGGGGCATCGGCGAATGGGAGCGGGGAGCGCGCTCATCGCCAGCTCTCGAGCGACAGCCCGGCGGAGGGTGAGGTCAGTAGCGAGGAATCGCTGAACCGGCCGCTGATAGAAGAAGTCTCCGAGGATGTCGCGCAGGAGCTGGGCGGCTTTATTGAGCAGGCTGCCGAGCAGAATGAGCCGGCTCAGGACGCCCCGAGTGAGCCGTACATCGCCTTCGAACACGTCTCGAAGTCCTTCGGTGAATTTCGTGTGCTGCAGGATGTGAGCTTCAGCGTGAATCGTGGAGAGACGCTATGTATCCTGGGCAGGTCGGGTGTCGGGAAGTCTGTGTCGCTGCAGATGCTGATGGGTTTTCTGAAGCCGGATAGCGGCTCGGTCAGCGTGGCCGGGGAGGATATCGCTGGGTACACGGAAGAGCAGATGCAGGCGATCCGGCGCAAGGTGACGATGGTCTTCCAAAATGGCGCGCTCTTCGATTCAGTATCGGTGGGCGAGAACGTGGCCTTTCCTTTGCGTGAAAAAGGTGACCTGGAGGAGGAGCAGATCCGGCAGGTCGTGAAAGGTCTGCTGGAAATGGTGGGTGTGGCCGGCATGGATGATCTGTTGCCCTCCGACCTGTCCACCGGCATGAAGCGGTCGATTGCCATTGCGAGGGCGCTCGCGGCCCAGCCGGAGGCGATCCTGTACGACGAGCCGACCACAATGGTGGACCCGTTAATGGGCCATCTGCTCGGCGATCTGATTGAACGCCTGAAGCGGCAGCTTCACCTGACCAGCATTGTTGTGACACACGACATGCGGCTGGCGAGAAAGCTCGCCGACCGGGTCCTGTTTTTCCATGAAGGCAGAGCGCGATTCTTCGGCACCGTGGAAGAGATGGAGAAGCAGCAGGACGAGGTCTTGCACGAGTTCCTGATGCTGGATGAGTTGGTCATCCCTCGATAGGGATCTGTATCCACGCGGAGGTAACACACCGTAGTACCCTTCTCACCCATTTGTGGGAGGTACTAGGCAGCAGGTCGTGAGCATACTCGACCTGTGTTCCATATTGCGCCAGTTCACAGATATGCGCGTGTGATCTCCTTTTCGGGAGTGTCCGTCGCGGCTTGCGCCTCTGTTCTGGACAGGGCCATGCACCAGCCGCAATCCGCTGAAGTGGTAGCGAGTGGCAGCGTGCGAAGCGGGTTGTCCCATGGCGACTAGCGGCTTCGTGCAGCACAGTGCCGTGACGGCCTGGAACAGTCATGGCGTGTTTTCGCCGGGAGAGGTTAGACCGCGCGCTGCGAAACGTTTTTCCGCGGCGGGTGCCTCGGGCGTGATGCTGGATCTTGCGACGGTTTACCTTGCGAGTCTTTTTGCCATGCGGCTTCGGGCTGACGTCGCGGAAGGAAGTGCGACTCTGGCGGGCACGGGAAGCCTGTTTGCCGGACTGTTTGGAAGTCTCGGCTTGTACATGGGTTTCTTCTCTCTCTGTGTCGTTCTCTTCAGCCGCTCGTACCACCTGTACGGTCCTATCCAGAATCGGAGCGGCCTGAACGAGCTGCGCATGACGGTGCAGGCGACACTGATGTCGGGGCTGCTGCTGTGTGGCGCCATCTATCTTGCACGCGATCTGCAGGCGTCACGCATCGTGGTGCTCTTGTCTGTCGCGCTGACAGCTGTGTTTCTCGGCGTGCGACGCGCCGTGTGGCGCCGCATGGCCTACCGCCGTTACCGGGAGGGCGTGAACACGCGGAACGTCCTGATTGTGGGCGCGGGTCGTGTGGCACATGCTTTGCGCAATCACCTTGGCTCGCTTCAGCATCTGGGCTTTTGCTTCAAGGGATTTATCGCGCTTACGCCGGCGGAAACGGAGAGCGGCGACGTTGATGTCGTGGGGAATGTCCGTGACTGCCTGTCGATTGCCCGGTCGATGTTTGTGGATGAGATTTTCCTTTCCGTGCCGGCGGAGAGGGAGACGGTGCTTGCTCTGGTGGAAGAGGCCCGAGAGCACGGGATTGATGTTCGCGTTGTCCCGGACCTGTATGACGGTCTGGCGTGGAATGCGCCAGTGGAATACGTGGGTCAGTTCCCGACAATACCCCTGCACCGCCGTGAGCTGCCAGCCGGTTCGGTGATGCTGAAACGCATGCTGGACCTGGCCGGATCCGTGTTGGCGCTGCTCGTTTTGGCACCGGTGATGTTGGTAATTGCGTTTGCGATCCGGCTCGATTCGGCGGGCCCTGTCTTCTACCGTGCACATCGGATAGGCCAGAAGGGAAGGACCTTTGCCTGTTTCAAGTTCCGCACGATGGTGCCGGACGCCGACGCTCTCAAAGCCAGCCTGGAGCATATGAACGAGCGTGACGGCGTTCTGTTCAAAGTGACGAATGATCCACGTGTCACCCGAGTGGGCCGGCTGCTGCGCAAGTACTCCCTTGATGAGCTTCCGCAGTTCCTCAATGTGCTTCGAGGCGATATGAGCCTGGTGGGTCCGCGTCCGCCGGTGGCGAAGGAGGTGGAGCGGTACAACCTCGCACATCTCCGCCGCTTAAATGTTCTGCCGGGCATCACTGGTCTGTGGCAGGTAGAGGCGCGGCAGGATCCGTCGTTCGACAGCTATATCTCGCTCGATACGGCCTACGTCGAGAACTGGACGCTCTGGCTGGATCTGAAGATCCTTCTGCGTACCGTAAGCGTTGTTCTGAGTGGGACGGGAAGCTAGATCTTTATTCAGTCCGTTGAGATAGCGAAGGCGGGGCAGGCCGCTCTTCCCGGAAGTGGGCTCCGGACCGCTCTTCCCTCACTGGGCTCCGGATGCCCTGACTTGCATGCCAGCTTCGATAAGAATGAACCGCCTTCACGAATGGGTAGAATAGTGCTGTGAAGATCGCACTTGCGCAGCTCAACCCCGTGATCGGAGATTTCGAGCGCAATGTTGAAAACATCCTGGACGCCTCGCGCAGGGCGGGGGATCTTCATGCGGACCTGGTCGTCTTCCCGGAGCTAAGCATCTGTGGCTATCCGCCTGCGGATTTACTCGAGAATGCCCATTTCGTAAAACGTGCAGAGCAGGCCATGCAGAAGATTGTGCAAGCCACGGCCGAGCCGGAGATGCCTGCCATCC
>CAXTSF010000037.1:12354-19727 GCA_964246865.1 uncultured Terriglobus sp. | reverse complement strand
ATGTCGGGCGAGATCGTCAACGTAAACGGCGGCGCCGTTCTGGTGGGATAGATGTCGAAGAGAGCAGCACATTCGGATCGCAACCAAGCAAGAAATCGCACCGCACAGCTCGCTAGAAAAGCTCTTATCGCTGCCCTGCTGGGAGCAGGATGCCTGCTGCGGGCGCAAGAGTCCGCGCCCGCGCCCCAGGACCAGATCTCGATCCAGCAAACATCCACAAGCGGCACAGACGAAGCGAAGGGCCGTGCGGCCCTCGCGGCCATGTATGCCGCGCTCGGCGGCGAGCGCTGGCTCAATCGCGGAGACTACGTGGTGCAGGGCCACACCTCCAGCTTTTACAAGGGCCAGCCGACCGGCGTTGTCGAGTACTACCAGTTCCACCACGCGCTGCCCGACGGCAAATTTGCCGACCGCGTCGAGCTCACGAAGAAGCGGGACATCGTGCAGCTGTGGACACCGGATGCCGGCTACGAGCTGACCTTCCGGGGTGCCAAACGGCTGCCGCAGGATCAGGTGAATGAGTACTTCGCACGCGTGCCCTTTTCGCTGGAGAGCATCGACCGCGTCTGGCTGAAGGAGCCGCAACTACTCGTGATCTACGGCGGCACCTCGGTCATCTCGCGGCGCGAGGCGGAAACGGTCACGCTGATCAACAGCCGGAACGACTCAGTGACGATCGACGTTGAACTCGACAACCATCTGCCGCTGAGGCGCACCTTCAAGTCGCGCAATCCGCTTTACAAGGACTTCGACGAAGACCAGGAAGAATACAGTGACTGGCATGTGACGGAAGGTTTGCCCGTCGCGTACGTGACCACGCGGTACAAGGATGGCGATATGGTCTCGCAGCGCTTTATCCAACGAATCGACTTCCGCCCAACCGAGCCCGGCCTTTTCACGCCGCAGGCCATCATCGGCAAGCATAAGTAGATCTCAAGAAGGAGCAGAGATGGCCACCGTCATCGTACCGCCGTTCACCGATCCAGCCCTGGCCGTGCAGAAGGTGCAGATGGCCGAGGATCTTTGGAATACGCGTGACCCGGAGCGGGTCGCCGCCGCCTACACCGAGGATAGCGAGTGGCGGAACCGTGCGGAGTTTCTCCGGGGCCGCGCGGAGATCGTCGCCTTTCTCCGGCGCAAGTGGAATCGCGAACTGCATTACCGGCTGAAGAAGGAGTTGTGGGGATTTCGCGGCAACCGCATGGCCGTGAAGTTCTACTACGAGTGGCATGATGACAGCGGCCAATGGTTCCGCAGCTACGGCAACGAGCTCTGGGAGTTTGCAGAGAGCGGCCTGATGCAAAGGCGCGAGGCGAGCATCAACGACATGCCGATTGCCGAGTCCGAACGCGACCTGTAATCGCGGGAGTGTTTACGTCAGCTCGTAGTTGGTCCAGAGCTCGTTTACCCCGGGGAAGGCCATGCCGATGGAGCGCGCCACGGCATGATTCCGCGCCATACGCACGATGCCGATCGAAAGTGCGAGCATCAGGGGCGGCCGCCCCTTCGGCCACAGCTCGCTCAGCGGACGCATGCTCCCGTCCTTGTCCTGGTGAAAGGCCCGCTCGTCCCAGCGCTGCCATCCGGGAGTGAACTCTGGAAAGTCCGTGACCACATCCAGTGTAGAGTGCAGGATGCGCTGCTTCCACGGCTGCGCATACTGCGGCATAAAGAGGACATGGCTCTCACCCTCCACACGGATCTGGTGAACAAAGTCCGTGAAGCTGCCGGCGTCCGTTAGATTGATGTTGGCGTTTGGCTCCAGGGAGTGACGGTCTCCGCCGGAGATGACGAGATGCCCTGTGTCACGAGCCAGGTGACGCACCTCGCGATTCTCCTGGGCATGGCGGAGACCGTTGAGTTCGAGCGCGTGCATACAGGTGCCGTTCTCGGCGAGAAAGCGCCGCAGCTCCGCCAGATGCGTCCCATGGCCGATGCTGTACAGATCCCACAGCGGATGGTTCAGCACGATCAGCACCTGCGGATTGCTGTCGAGTTCGCGCAGAATCGCACGCAGCGCGGCGTCGCTCGGTGCCGCGGTGAAAGCGCGAAAACGCTCCATCCATGCCTGGCCCTCCGCGGAGGGCAGGTTGTGGATGCCGAGATGGAAACAGGTGCCTCCGAAGGGCGCGCTCCACTCCACGGAAACAGGGATGTGGCGCGAAGCCGGCACAGCGCGCAGCAGCATGGGAGCATCGATGCTGTCGTGGTCCGTAATGGAGATCATCGGAGAGAGCCCGAGCTTCTCAATCTGGTGGCTTTCAAGCTCGTAAGCCATGCGCGGCTGCAACGGCGGCCGCCAGTGCGCACTCTCGAAGTCGAGTGTGAGCCCATACCGCCGCCGGCAAAGCCGGTGGTAGTGGCGGCGCACGTGCGAACCGAAGGGGAGTGCAATCCCGAGCTTCTCAATGAAGACGAGTGTCTCTTCGGAGACGCTGGTGTGGCTGTGCAACGAGACACCGCAGCGATACGAAGCGGGTACGTCGGGACTCTTCCACAGGTACGAGATCTGGTGTGCGCTGCTCATGGACCCGCTCCTCGGCTGCATTCGCGTGCTGAGGTCAGGGTGCAAGGAGGACGTGAGCGTACGAAGAATGGACGCACAATTTCTGGTGCATAGAAAAGCGCGGAGGCAGATTACCTCCGCGCCCTGTAAAAGCTCTGCAACACGCGCGTGAACGACCGGTGAATGGCTGCGATCACGGAGTTAAAGCGACGTCAGTTGGCTCCCTCCGAGCCGGCGAAACGCAGCGTGTAGCCGGCGATGCGCTTGCCGTGCTCGAGACCCGCGCTGATGTCGGACCGGTAGTGGATGCCGCCGTAGAGGCGAGACATGGCAGCCTCTTGCGAAGCCGCATTGAAGTCGGCCGCACCGGCAGGAAACAGATAAGTGAGCACGGCGGCTCCGGCCGAAGAAAACACGGAGTGACCCGACTCATAGGATGGGAAGTTAGGCAGGGCAATCATCGTTTTGATCGACGGGTCCAGCTGCGTCGGCCGCGGATTAAAGTAGGCGTATTTCGCATCCCAGCAGGCCAGGGCACCGTCGTGCATTGCCATGTTGATCAGCGCGAATGCGCGGGCGGCGCGCACCTCACTGTAATTTGCGGAAGCAATATAGGGCTCAGCGATGCTGTTCCAGTGGCCTGGCGGTGTGGGTGTGCTGACACCGTCGGACCACTTGTAGACGGTGGCGAGCTGGTCACGCGAGATGTTGTTGACGGCATCGCGCACCTCGGCAAGCTCGGTTTGCATCTGCGCTGAGCCGGTGGACGGTGGTGGTGCGGGCCGCTCCGCAATGATGTTGGTGGGCGTCACCATCCAGCCCTTCACTTTGTTGAAGGCAGGCAGCATGGGCGGACGCGGTGGCCCGTCCTGACTCTTCCAGGGGATCTCGCCCCGTGCTGTGGCTGCGTCGGCAAGAGACTGCCACAGGGCAGCGTTCCCGCCTGCGGTTTTCATGCCGTCAGCACCGGCGCGCGCCAGCATCGTCGCCGCCACGGACTTGCCGAGCGCGATGCCTGCGGCGATGTCACTGGGAGAAGCGCGTCCGCTGAGCAGGGCCGTCTCCTGCTGTTCCGCCGCCTTGGCATTGATCTCATCCGCGGAGGTCGGAAAGAGCGCAAGCAACAGTGCCTGATTCACGGCGGACATGACTCCGTCCTCTGACGGGTAGGAGGGCAGGGCCGTAGCCTGCTCGATAGCCTGCACGCCCGTGTCCACCTGGCTGGGCGAAGGCCGGTTGTATTGAAACTTGTAATACCAGGCCACCTTAAGCGCCTCATACTGCGCCACCGAAACGTAGGCATAGGCACGCGCCGCGTATGGCGGATTGCTGAACGGGTAGCGCGGGTCGGCAAAGGGATTTGCCGGATTCGGCGACGGATAGCTGCCATCCGGATTGGGTGCGGGCGGCAGATCGGCGTTGGCCACCAGCTCGCGCAGGATCTGGTTCCAGCGCAGGACACCACCGGCACTCCAGTAGGCCAGGCCGCTGCGCTGGGCGTCGGTAAGGCTGGCCTGAGCCGTCTTGATCTGGGCCAGCTCCGCCTGGTACGCGCCGCTGGCCACAGGTGCGGGTGCGGGCACGGCAATCTGCGTGGGACCGGAGAGAGCGATCATCTTCCAGTTGCCGGCGCCGGCATCCAGATTGGCGGGCACCAGCGTTGGCAGCGGCTGGCTTGGCGAGATTCCCTTGCCACAACCAGAGAGAAAGGCAGAAAGGGGAAACAGCAATGCAAGAAGCAGGGCGCGGCGGCAAACCTTGGGCGTCTTCATCAGATCTTCGGTGACCTCTCAAAGTGAAACGTGTACATCAGGCCGGTCGTGATGGTATTTGCGTGCCCCACGTTGCGGCCGTCTACGGTGTTCTGAAACGTGAACCAGTACTGAAGATCGTGCAGCCGCCTCGGCAGCGGATACTGCACTGTGCCGCCCAGGCGCGCGTAGTTCATGCGGTTGGAGACGAAGGGCAGATCCTGACGGCGGATGTCACCACCTCCTCGTGTCTGCTGCTCCATAAAGTTCGCTTCGATCTTCAAATCGCGCTTGTAATAGCCAACCGAGGTGACATAGCTGAACTGGTTGGGCATTGCGACCTGGTTGGAGAGCGTGAGCTGGTTATTCGTGTAGTAGTACGGCCGGTCCAGCGAAACGTGGCCGCGGAACATGTATGCGGTGCTGCCGTTGACATACACGCCCGAGCGCGTCTGCAGGTTCACTGTGCCGCGCGTCGTCAGCGTCTTGCTGTGGTAGCCGATGGAGAGCGGCTGCAGGTCGGGTGTGTAATTGGTGGAGGGCGTACTGCCGCCGACAAGGCCGATAAGCCGGATGGATGCAAACTCACGGATGGGAATCTGGACTGCATTGACCTTCACGGCGAGGGTGAGGTCCTGGAATCCATGCATCGGATGCAGCGTTCCCTGGCTGGCATTTGTCCAGACAAACGGAATGTCGCCGAGAACATTGATCCGGCTGGTGATCGCGTAGTTCGCGCTGATGGCGGCGGCCTGCGTGGTCACGGTACCCATGTTGCCGTTGGTGCGCTCACGCGAGCCCTCCCAATAGTGATCCCATGTGTCGTGCGCATACAGCACGCCGGCGCACAGGCGCTGCCGGGCCAGCATGATGCCGTCATCCATGGTTTGCGCGTGTGCGCTGCAGCCGGGCACGGCGACTGCAACGACCAGCAGCAACCACGTGCAGACGAGTCGGGCATGTGCGTTGAGTCGAATAAAGAGCATGCGGCATCTCCTGAAGCAAGTCCAGACGCAGCCGTTCCGCGCAGGACAATCACCATGAGTGGCAACCGGCGAGAGTTTCGCGAAGAATGATTATGTGAGGACAGACGAACGGTACAGGGCCGGCGAAGGATCTGTCTCCCGTCATTCAGAGGATGTCCGCATCCATCGTTGGTAGGAAGCCTGGGGAGCGGATGCCGGCGGGAACGATGTACACTCCCGCCATGCAACTTTGCTCTCCCTCTTCTTTGGCGCGCGTGCGTTCCGTTGCCATGCTTGCGCCGCTGCTTGTATCTGCTGCGCTGGCCTGCGGCCAACAACCGTCCGCCGCTACTGCCCCGGCAACCACGCCCACAGTTGCGGAGGCGCAGGCCTTCCTGGATCGCACCAATGCGGAGATGCTGAAGCTGCAGACCGATGCCTCGCATGCGGAATGGCTGGCCGAAACCTACATCAACGAGGACAGCGAAGCCACGGGCGCGCTGCTGAATGAGCAGAACTCCAGCAGGCAGCTGGCGCTGATTGAGCAGAGCCACCGCTTTGACAAGCTGACCCTGCCTGCCGCGCTGCGCCGGCAGATGATGCTGCTGCAGGTGAATGCGCCCGCGGCACCGCACGATCCGAAGTTGCTGGCTGAGGAGACGCAGGTGGCGGCACAGCTCACGGGCATGTACGGGAAGGGCAAGTTCTGCCCGGATCTGCCGGCAGGGCAGACGCCCTCGGCTGAGACCAAGTGCATGGGGATCGACGACATCTCGAACCTGATGGCGAAGTCCCGCGATCCGCAGGAGCTGACCAGGTTATGGGTGGGATGGCACGCGATCGGTGCACCGATGCGGGACCGCTACGCGCGCTTTGTGGACCTGCAGAATACGGGCGCGCGCGAGCAGGGCCGCCACGACACCGGTGAGCTTTGGCGTGCGGGCTACGACATGACACCTGCGGAGTTTTCGTCCGAAGTAGACCGCGCATGGAGGCAGCTCGAGCCGCTCTATCGCGAGCTGCACACCTATGTGCGGCATCGCCTGATCGCGAAGTACGGTGCCGCGGCTGACCGCAAGGACGGACTCATTCCCGCACAACTGCTCGGCAACATGTGGGCGCAGGAGTGGGGCAACATCTACGACATCGTCGCACCCACCGACCCGAAGCTGAGTCAGTTTAAGCCGGTGGACCTGGAGGGCGCGCTGCGCGAGCAGATCGCGACACAGGACCCCGGAACGCATTCGGCGTTTCAGGCCAGTGCGGATCTCTCGAGCGATGCCGCTCAAACCGCGAAGACCGCCGCGGGCAAAGACATGGTTCGGTACGGCGAGAGCTTCTTCAAGTCCCTCGGCTTTGCACCATTACCCGCTACCTTCTGGGTGCGATCGCAGTTCGTTCACCCACGTGACCGCGACGTGGTGTGCCACGCTTCTGCCTGGGATCTCGACTCCGTGGACGACCTCCGCGTGAAGATGTGTATCGAGGTCAACGCCGACTACTTCACCACCGTGCATCACGAGCTCGGCCACAACTTCTACCAGCGCGCTTACAACAAGCAGCCGTTCCTCTTTCGCAACGGCGCAAATGACGGCTTTCACGAGGCCATCGGCGACGCGGTCGCCCTGTCCATCACACCCGCGTATCTGAAGACGCTGGGCCTCGCCACAAGCGAACCGCCCGCCGAGGCCGACATTCCGCTCCAGCTGCGCACCGCACTGGATAAAGTCGCCTTTCTGCCCTTCGCGCTGGCGCTGGACACGTGGCGCTGGCAGGTCTTCTCGGGCGAGATCAAGCCGGCTGACTACAACAACGCATGGTGGGCACTGCGGGCAAAGTACCAGGGCATCGCGCCACCGGTGAAGCGCACCGAGGCCGATTTCGACGCAGGTGCGAAAAACCACATTCCCACCAACGTTCCCTACGCGCGCTACTTCCTCGCGCGGGTCTACCAGTTCCAGTTCTACAAGGCCATGTGCGACGCCAGCGGCTACAAGGGCGCGCTGAACCGCTGCTCGTTCTACGGCTCCAAAGCAGCAGGAGACAAGCTGAACCACATGCTGGAAGCCGGCCAAAGCCAGCCCTGGCAGGCCACGCTTAAAGAGATGACCGGCACCGACCACCTGGACGCGTAACCAATGCTCGACTACT
>CAXTSF010000037.1:0-12344 GCA_964246865.1 uncultured Terriglobus sp. | reverse complement strand
GCTCTACGGTTGGCTCAAGCAGCAGAACGCGGCTGCGCGCTAACAAACAAACAATCCAGATCACGCAGTCGGGAGTACGCCCGGGCCAGCCGCGTGAGGGAGCGATTCAGACCAGGCCGCGCCGCCGGCTTATATACTTTTCAGAGCCATGAGTGAAGAGAGCCAGAGCCCGTCCCGCGTGATCGAGATCCAGGAGATCATGGCGCTGTTGCCGCACCGGTATCCATTTCTCCTGATCGACCGCATCCTGGAGGTTGTGCCGCGTGAGCGGATTGTGGTGCTCAAGAATGTGACTGTAAATGAGCCGCACTTCCAAGGGCATTTTCCGGCTTTTCCGCTGATGCCCGGCGTGCTGATGGTGGAGGCGATTGCACAGGCGGGCGGCGCGCTGCTGCTGCGGGAGTTTCCGGACCGCGACGACAAGCTGATGGTCTTCACCGGCATCGACCAGGCGAAGTTCCGCCGGCCCGTCACACCCGGCGACCAGCTGCGCATCGAGGTGAAGGTTCTGCAGTGGCGCAGCCGCGCGGTAAAGATGCAGGGTGTCGCCACCGTCGAAGGAAAAGTAGCGTGTGAGGCCACGGTGATGTGTCAGCTGATTCCGCGCCCCGGTGCGGCGACCGTAGCGGCCGCAACACTGCCGGCGCAGGTTGAGGTGACACCGGAGGCCAGGATCGTGGAAGCGGCTGAGCTTGGCGGCTCGCGCACTCTTCCGGGCGAATCACGCGACAGCTCCGAAGAGGCCGAGACAAGCGCAGACCCGGTTCTGCCCGAGGGCGTGGTCTAAGCGTGGCCGTCCATCCCACGGCGTTGATCGCAGCGGGAGCCGTAGTCCCGGAGAGTTGCACGGTGGGCCCGTTCTGCACGGTGGGCCCGCACGTCACGCTGGGTGAGCGCTGCGAGCTGATCAGTCACGTGGTTCTGGACGGCCATACGGTTCTGGGCGATTCGAACCGTATCTACCCATTCACCTCACTTGGGTGTGCCCCACAGGATCTCAAGTACCGCGACGAGCCGACACGGCTCACCATCGGCCACGACAATACGATCCGGGAGAGTGTCACCATCTCGCGCGGAACTGTGGGCGGGGGTGGCGAAACAAGCATCGGCTCCGGCTGCCTAATCATGGCCTACGTCCACATCGGGCACGACAGCTGCATCGGCGATGGTGTCATCCTCGCCAACGCGGCAACACTTGCGGGCCATGTCACAGTGGAGGATTACGCCGTGGTCGGCGCGCTGAATCCGGTGCATCAGCACTGCACCATCGGCCGCTACAGCTACACCGGTGGCGGCACGACGGTGACGCAGGATGTGCTGCCGTACTCGCTGACCAGTGTGCGGCGGGAGAATCGCGCATTTGGACTGAACCGGGTCGGGCTGGAGCGGCGCGGCTTCACACCGGAGGAGCTGCAGCAGCTGCGCGCCGCCTATCGCCTGCTGCAGACCTCCAAACTGAACACCCGGGATGCCCTCGCAGTCATCCACGAGAGGCTCGCCACCGGCGAATTCGGCGAACGCGTGGCCTACCTCGCAGAGTTCATCGCAAAGAGCGAACGCGGCGTGATCAAGTAAGTGGCGATGGAGACCCTTGGCCTGATCGCCGGTAACGGCCGCTTTCCTTTTCTTCTACTCGACGCGGCGCGGGCGCGCGGACTGCGCGTGGTGGTTGCGGCCATCCGGGAAGAGACCGATCCGGAGATGGACCGGCGCGCGGCGCTGGACAGCGGCGTCTCCGTGCACTGGATAAGCCTGGGTGAGCTCTCACGGCTCATCGAAACCTTTGGGCGCGAGGGCGTCACGCGCGCCGTGATGGCCGGCCAAGTGCGGCACAAGCAGATCTTCTCGGCGATCCGGCCGGACTGGCGGATGGCCAAGCTGCTGCTGAATCTGCGGACCCGCTCGACCGACGTGCTGCTGGGAGCCATAGCGGGCGTGCTGGGCGACGAGGGCATCGAGCTCATTAGCTCCACGGCATACCTCGAACCCATGCTGGCACGCGAGGGTGTCCTGACGCAGCGCGCGCCCACGGCGCAGGAGCGCGCCGACATCGCCTACGGCCTCGAGGTGGCGCGCGGCATCGCTGCCTTCGATCTGGGGCAGACGGTGGTGATTTCGGCCGGAGCCTGTGTTGCGGTTGAGGCGATGGAGGGCACGGACGCCACCATCGCGCGGGCAGGCGCGCTGATGCACAGCCTGAACGCAGGCAGCGGTGCAACTCTGCTGGATCGCGCACTCACGGTGGTCAAAGTCGCCAAGCCGAAACAGGATCTGCGCTTCGATGTTCCTGTCGTCGGCGTGCCTACGGTGGAGGTAATGCAGGCCGCCGGTGCAACCTGCCTGGCGGTGGAGGCAGGCCGCACACTCCTCTTTGACGAGGACCGGATGTTGCGCCTGGCCAACAGCGCCGGCATCACCATCGTCGGCGAGCCCCGTCCATAGGGCATACTGATCCGGTAGCTTCCGAGGAGGATAGCGATGCGACGAATAGCAATAGCAACGGTGGTGGCGGTAGCGGCCCTGACCTGCGGTGTGACCGCGAAGCGAGTGTTGGCAGCGGATGCGGGTGCTCTGCTCCAGCCTGGATCGGCGGCCCCGGGCTTCACGCTGCCCTCGCAGGAGAACAAGCCCGTCAGTCTCGACCAGTACAAGGGCAAGTATGTGGTTCTGTACTTCTATCCCAAGGACAAGACGAGCGGATGCACCAAGGAAGCGCACAACTTTCAGCGCGACCAGGAGAAGTTCACCGCTGCGAATGCCGCCATCCTCGGGGTTAGCCTGGACACGGCCGAGAGCCACAAGAGCTTCTGCACGCAGGAAAACCTTACCTTCAAGCTGCTCGCCGATCCGAATCACAAGGTGGTCGACGCTTACAAGGTGCCGGTAAAAAACTATGGCGTGATGAAGTTTGCCGAGCGCGTCACCTACCTTATCTCACCGGACGGCAAGGTGCTGAAGGTGTGGCCGGATGTCCATGTCGACAACCACAGCGAGGAAGTGCTGCAGGCCATCACCGACGCAAAGAAGGCATAGCCTCCACGGGGCTTGTGGGCCGTCTCCCGCTTCACCTGCGCTGAGCCCAAGCGCTTCTGCATCTTGCCCTAACGCGCTGCACTCTCTGACGATCTGAACGACAGGACGCAAAAAGGCCCGGAGCCTCATGGAGAGGAGCCGGGCCTTTTTGCTTGCCTTAGTTACGATTCAGCGTTGTACGTTGCCGTTCGGTTTTACTTCGTTGCTTTTTTGGCGGTGGTCTTCTTCGCCGGTGTTGCCTTCTTCGCGGTGGTGGTCTTCTTTGCGGCGGTGGTCTTCTTCGCCGGTGCGGCTGCCTTCTTTAGGGTTGTGGTGGTATTTTTGACGGCGGTGTTATTCTTCGCCGGTGTAGCTTTCTTTGCGGTGGTGGTCTTCTTCGCGGGTGCTGCTGCTTTCTTTGTCGCCAAGGTCTTACCTCGTTGTGTTGATTTAGCTGCAGCAGGATATGCAGCCTTGCCGCCACGAACCTGTGTTGCCTTCGTGGCAGACCTGGATCCGGCACCGCTCTTCTTCCCGACCACCGGTTTCGCCTTGGTGCGAGAGAGAGCTCTTGCCGGAGATGCTTTCGACTTCACCGAAGATCGCGTTGCGCCCTTGCCGGTGCCAGTCGATTTCGTGGATGCCGACTTGCCCGCAGAGGCCGTCGTTGCTGGCGGCTTCTTGGCTGCCGCCTTCTTTGCAGGCGCAGACTTCTTCGCGGCGGATTTCTTTGCCGCAGCCGGAGGTGGCGGTGGTGCATGCTTCGCGGCATGTTTAGCCGCTGCTTTCTTTGCCGCTGCTTTCTTGGCCGCGTGCGCGGAAGCGTTCTCCTCCTCAGAGTCGTCACTCAGAAGATGCTCCGCCTGCAAGGAATCTTTGATAGGGGTTTCAGCTCGATTGCGCTCCGGTTGGTTCGATGGCTCGTCGGGCGGCGTGTACGGATCGGCCGGGCTGCCCGGCGATGCCCGCATCACTGCGTCTTCCGCATGGTGCTCCCGGCGCAGCATGGGATCATTTCCCTCGCTGTCTGTCTCGTCATCACGATCCGGTTCGTTATCGATATCGTCCTCTTCCTCGTCCAGGGTGAGGTCGTCTGCTGCCGGATCCTCATCGTCTGAGGTTGTGGTGACCTCGTCTTCCTCGTCCTCTTCCTCATCCAGAAACTGTTCGTCGTCCTCGTCCTCATCGTCGTCGAGTTCCGGCTCTTCTCCGTCATCGCCAGCCTTGCCATACCGCTTCAGATCGTCGTCCAACATATCCATCCTGACATCTCCTGGCTACAGCAATGCACGCATCTCAAAGTGTCTTTCCTATGTGCGGCAGTGCAGATGCAGCATAGGATGCAAACGGATCGAGCAAGGCGATACACGGATATGGTGCACCGCAAATTGTGCGATAGCAAGAGGAAGTTTCGGGGATGTCATGAGACGGATACCTTCATCGTGTACAGCTCGCAGCGAAGGCGCTCTCTGCAGGAAGACCTGTCGCAGAAGAGAGACAGCAGCAGCATGGCGCATGTGCAACGAAGCAGAGGCGGCCCGGATACGAGCCGCCTCTGCGTGCTGTGCGCGTGCCGAGTCTTAGAAGACGATCTTCGCTCCAAACTGCGTGTTGAACGGCTCGCCGGCACCGATCCCAGGCGCACCGTTGTAGTCGCCAATGGTGTCATTCAGGCTGGCATCTCCGCCTACGGCGATGTTGCCGCCCGCCGGGTTCACGCTGCCTCCTCCCGGGGGCGCATAGTTGGCGCGGTTGAACAGGTTGAACATCTCTGCGCGAAACTGAATGCTGGCTCGTTCCCGGATCTTTGTCTCCTTGAAGACGGACAGATCCACATCCGAATAGCCGGGACCGAAGTACTGGTTACGGCGTGAGGTGCCGAAGGTGCCCGGTGCAGGATCGGCAAAGCTGTTCAGATCGATCCACTGCGCGTTCGGTTTTTGACCCTGGAAACCGGTGCGTATGGGAGCGATCTGATTGGCGCGATCGGTACCCTGCGCCGTTCCGCTGATATCACCGGATGCAGCCACGGAGAAGGGCTGCCCGCCATGGAAGCTCAGGAGCGAGTTGACCTGCCAGCCGTTCGTGAGGGCACGAAGGCGTGAGGAGCCGGGCACCTGATAGCTCAGATATCCAACGAAGGTATTGCGTGTGTCGTAATCGGAGTTCCCGTAGTCGCCTTTGAAGTTTCTGCTGTCCTGCGGCAGCGACCCACGATAGGCGGTGACCTCGTCGAGGTTGTGGCTGAACGTATACGCGCCTGAGACCGTCACGCGATGATAGTTCTGCACGCGCAATTGCATCTGGAGCGAGTTGTAGTTGGAGGTGCCGATACTTTCAATCTGGTTGATGTCGCCGTAGGTGGGATACTGTGCGAAGTAAGGGCGGCTGCTTTGCAGCGTTTGATTCGCCGCTCGCAGTGAGCCTGGCAAAGGTGCGTTGATATTCAGGATGCTGAGCAGATGACGGCCCTGGCTGCCGACGTAGCCGACCTGTGCAATCACATTCGGAGCGATAGACTGCTCAATGTTGAGGGAGTAGTTTTCGTTGTAAGAAGGACGAAAGCTGGATGCCACCGAGAAGATGCCGCACGGGTTGGCGGTGCTGCAGGTCGGTGTGACGCCGCCAAAGATATTGACGCCGGGAACGATCTGCGCTTTTCCGTTGGCCGCGCTGATCGTAGCCACTGGATTTGGTCCGGCTGGATTCCCCTCAACGCCGTTTGGTGCACTGTTTCCGGGACGATTGTCCAGGAAGGGGTTCAGGTTCGGCAGATCGAAGTACCAGCCATAGCCTGCCCGCAACACTGTTCGCGGCGCAGCCTGGTAGCTGACACCAACGCGCGGGCTGAACGAGGTCCAGTAGTGCTGGTAGAGAGAATCGACAGTATTGCCCTGCACAGCCAGACCACCGCTATTGATCAGTGCGGGACGAAAGACCGACAGATCCTGATTGCCATTATGCAGCGGCCCCTCGTAGTCATAGCGAACACCGTAATTGACGTTCATCCGGGAGGACGCCTGCCATGCGTCGCCGGCGTTGACAAAGAATGTGTTGACGAAGACCTGCCGCTCTGGATTGCCAACGGTAATGACTGCCTTTGAAGGCTGCCCCGCCAGGAAATCAGCAAGCGAACCAGCAAGGCCGGCACCGCCGACGCGGGTGCCGTCAAAGGTGAAGTTGCCGACGGCGTTGCGATGGTAGAACTCGTCGAGTTGTGCCTGGCGGAACTCACCGCCAAAGCGGAACTCGTGCTTTCCCCGGATCCAGGAGATCTGATCGGTCAGATGCCCAGTGATGTCGTTTCGCCCCTCAGGCGGCGTGAGGCCCACTTTGTCAAAGCCCTGGATGGCAATCTTCGGCGCGTTGGTAAAGCTTGCGCCCGTGTTCAGGCCAAGGCTCTGTACGTTGAATGCGGTATTCGAGTCGTTGAACAACTGATTGAAGTAGTTGACGCCCGCCAGCACCTGATTGCTGATGTGGGGTGTGATCGACCGGTTGTAGAGGATCGCGATGTTCTGCACGTGAATAGGAGCGACCTCGTAGTAGTCAGGCAGCTGGCCGCCACCCAGCGGTGCCACCTGATTGCCCTGACCGAAGAACCAGTGCACAGACAGATTGTCCTTGGGGGTGATGCTCCAATCAACCTTGCCCAAACCGTTGTAGCTGAAGCCGAACTCCGGTGCGGGCGAGTGGAAGTTGCTGAGCGTTGTGTCTGTGGAGCTGAGATTGCCGCCGGCCCAGAGCTTGTTCAAGACAGCCTGCATCACGGGGAGCGGTGCGATGTTCTTTGCTGCGAGGATCGCCTGCGCCTGCGCCTGCCATCCCGCATTCGGTTCCGTCTGCTTGCCCGATTGACCGATGACAAAACGCTGATGCTCAAAGGTGGTGAACCAGAAGAGCTTGTCATGGAAGATGGGGCCGCCCGCAGAGAAGCCGGCGTTGTAGTTACGCACCTTCTGCTTCGTATCGAGCAGTGGGCTTTTTGCGCCGAAGAGTTCATTGCGGTTGAAGTAGTACGCGGTGCCGTGGATCTGGTTGGTTCCGGAGCGCAGCGTCAGGTTGACTGTGCCGCCAGGATTCCTGCCGCCCTCAGGCCCTGCCTGCGTCTGCGCGGAGAACTGGTCTACCGCGTCGATCGGCAGCACAATGCCCGCGATACCGGAGACGCCGCCCTGATTCACAGCCGGAATGTTGTGCCAGAGGTCGTTATTGTCGACACCGTCGATCTGCCAGTTGATCTGGTTGGCGCGCGTGCCGTTGAGCGAGGCGAAGCCACCCCCAACGTAGCCCGCGAAGCCCGGCGTAAGGCCGATCAGCTGCGTGAAGTCGCGGCCGTTCAGGGGTATGTCCGCCACCGTCTTGGCATCCAGCACCGTCGTCTGTGTCGCAGTCGTCGTATCCAGCGCAATGGCCGCGGCGTTCACTTCCACGGTTTCACTGCTGGCGGATACCGCCAGCTTTACCGGCAGCGTGTAAATCACACCGGCGGACACGGTTACGTTATCCACCTTGATGGTCGAGAAGCCCTGAGCCGTTACGACAACCGAGTATTTCCCAAGCGGCAGATCCTGAAACAGGAACTCCCCACCGGAGGAAGTGGTGCTGGCCATCTTTGCAGCGGTATCCACGTCGGTCGCCGTTACGGAGGCGTTCGGCACGGCAGCACCGGAGCTGTCCGTTACCGCGCCATTGATGCCGCCACGAAAGGTCTGCGCAAAGCCGCTTGCCGGTATCAGCGCAAGCAGCAGGACAAGCAGGGCGAGGGGGAACCGGTGAGACGTCTTCTGCATGTGTCCTCCAAAAAGGCATACGGGGCTATCCCTATCCGCAGATAGCAATTTTTGTGTCGCCTGAGTGACCGCAGCTACAGAGCTGCGGAGATGCGGTTCTGCTCACGCCAGCAAGTGGGGCGAGTAGACGTCTGAGACAAATGAATCAGCGATTCAAGGTTCAGCGGCACAGGAAAATGATTTTTGGTGAATTGGCCAGATATTACAAACGGATGAGATTCACGTCAACAAATATCGCAAAAGCGTCATTGGCACAGGTCAGAAGTGTGAGGACATCGCGCAGTCATCGCATTCACTCGCCCTCAGGACATCCGCTCGCAACCTTCCGCTCATCCGTGCTGATTCCATATGGGCAGTGCCGGCATTTGCTCCCGCAGCAGTATCCCCGTCTTCGGTGGTATGCCGCTGTGAAGACCAGCAGCTCTCCATCGAAGTAGAACTCGTCAGGCGCAAGCTGCGTCTGTCGCGACCCTCCGTCGCTCACAGGGTCTGTCCCGGGCTCACCGGCAACGGAGAGGTTGTTACTCCTGAAGCGTCTGTCTCGCTCGACACGGTGCAGCCCATCCGGTGCTCGCCGCCGGGCGGCAACGTGATGCGGTTCTCGCCCACATTGACCGTCTCGATACACACGAAATGCCGCCAGCCATTCTCCGGCAGGTCCTTCAAGCCAGGGGTTAGGGTGCTCCAGGGATTCCATACCACCGTTGCCTCGGAGCCCTCCTTTCGCACATGCAGCGCACGCCCCCACATACGGTCGTGCAGGAGGAGCGGCTCCGCCGTGCAGACATGTACCTGGTCCACATCCCGCGTGATGGCCAACTGCGTCTCGCGCTGCACCTTGCGTACATCGTGATCGCGCTTATCGACATAGGTCGACCCTCGCAATCCATCGATGCGGATCTGTTCAATGTCGCTCACCGCGAAATACGCGTGGAGACCCTCTTCGAAGACCAGTGGCTTGCCTCCCCGGTTCTGCACAAGCAGCTCCATGTGCAGCGAGGCACCGATGCGCAGGCTGTAAGCCACATGGAAGTCGTCATAGCCAAGCGACCTGGAGAGGTCTGTCGGCGCAAGGCTCAGCTCAACGTGCACCTCCCCGTCCGGGGCAAGATGCGTGCGCTCCAGGGTCCACTCTGCCGTACGGGCGAACCCATGCGACGGGCTGCTAACGCCCGCAGGCCCTCCGTCCCACCGCGGACCAAACCACGGAAAGAGCACGGGCACACCACCACGGATCGCCTTCCCGGGCGCATACTCCGACTGCGGCGATGTATAGAAAACCGGCTGACCGCCCCGAGGCACCCATCGCGTCAGGTGCGCGCCGTACAGAAAGAGTGTCGCTTCGGAATAAGCCGAGACGATGCGCATCTCCACAAGGCCGTGGCCGCCGGTGTTGCTATCCACCACACTCTCGTGAAAGGAAAGGTGATCCTGTATCGCGAACCGGGCGGCAAGGTCGGCTACCATCTGCATCGGTGGGCTCTCCTGGTGGTGCATCTCTGTCGTTGAGTGTACGGCGAAGCTCGCGCTGTCTACCCCAGGTCACCGTGCGGCTGCCGCGGCTCCGGCCAGCACGCCTTCGCGCAAACGCCCGATGCGCCCCTTCGGTCCCACGGCAAACGGCAGCGCCAATGCATTCCAGCTCCGGTCGGCATCGGCGGCATCGTTGGACGCCGGATGCAGCGGTGACCAGTGCTTGCCGTCGTCCGCGGAAACGTCCGTGCCGTTCGGACCCACGGTGATCCAGGCCTTGCTGCCGGAGTCATAGGCCACGGCAGACCGGTACCCATGCGGCAGAGTCGCCGCCGCCATCCAGTGGTGGCCCGCGTCGGTCGAGTATGCCGCGTTCTTCTCGGCCCCCTCTGGCTGCTTGTAATCGCCGCCTAGGGCGACCAGGTGTTTCCAGTCGCTCTGCCCAATGGCAAAGATGCCTGCGGTTGCGCCGTGACTGAACATTGCCATCTCCCGGGGCACCCAGCTTCTGATGTCTTTGCCGCACGGATCGCACTGCAGGAACAGCCGCGCCCCGGCCGGTGAACCCGTGCCGAACGCCGCCAGGCCATCCTTCCATTGCACCGAGAGGGCCTGATTGCTGGCCGCGAATGCACCCTCGCCCGGCAGGGCCGGCTGACTCTTCTCCGGCTTCCACGTTGTCCCGCCGTCGGTCGTCCACCAGAGACGAAAGGCACCGTCCACCGGATCGCCGGCAATCATCATCTCAAGCGCGTCCGCCGCCTGCAGGCTGTCAAAGAAGCCCTCCTTGTCCGGGTTGGTGAACAGCAGCTTCCACGTCACGCAGCCATCCGTCGTCTTGTACACGCGGGAGAGGGCGCCCTTGCCGCTCGACATCACCACTGCAGTCTTCGCGTCGAAGGCGTGCACCGCGCGAAAGTCCAGCTCCCTGCCGCCTGCGGGGGTCGCGCAGCCCTGCCACACAAAGCCGCTATCCTCGGTGCGCAGGACGGTCCCGTGGGAACCACTGGCCCAGGCCGTTCCGCCGCCCGCCGATGAGATCCCGCGCAGGTCCGCGGTCGTCCCGGTCTCCTGCATTTCCCACTGTGCAAACGCCCTGGCGGAGCCAAGAAGGAACCAGCTCGCGGCTAACAGAAGCAGGATATGCATCCGTCTAGAGTATCCGCGTTGCACCCGCACTGCAGCCCGGCACAGCTGGAATACAGGCGCGCAATGGTAACAAGTTGGGACTCCTCTTATGTACACTTGGGCCGCTCAGGCCGCTTGCCGCACCGTGGGCTGCAGCTTGCGGCGCACCGTCTCTACATAGGTGTAGCGGATGCGATGGATGACCGTCACTGTGCTCAGGAACGCGAGCACCCAAAGCGCCGGTGCCATCACGCCCCAGCGATTGAACAGCGCGCCCAGAATGACCAGCACGATCCGCTCCGGCCGTTCCATAAAGCCCACCTTGCAGGAGCCGATCAGCGCCTCGGCGCGTGCGCGTGTATAGCTCACCATCAGGGATGCCGTCATCACAAAGGCAACCAGCACCACGTACACAAACCGGTTGCCGCGCGCGTAATGCACCAGCAGGCCGAAAAAGATCGCCACATCGCTGTAGCGATCGATGACCGAATCGAAAAACGCTCCAAAGACCGACACCTGGTTCGTCTGCCGCGCCACACGGCCGTCCACCATGTCAAACAATCCCGCGCCGATCAGCACCAGACCGGCATAGAGAAACATGCGCACCGCATTCTCATTACGCGCATAGCCGAAGAAGAATGCGGCGGCAACATTGATGATTAGGCCGACAAAGGTAAGCGTATTGGGCGAGATCTGCGACAGGGCCAGCCCATTCACGATCTTCTGCAGCAGCCATCCGCTGCCCCTGCCAAATGCGCTCGTCCAGGTCACGAGATGTAGTCTATCGCGGCGTTCTCCGCGGACGGCAGAGAGTGATGTTCGCTGGAAGGATGAATCTAGCTCCCAGTCCTCTGGCGATGCCGGAATACGGCACCGCTTTCCCTGGAGGCCGTTGCCTACACAGCCGCCGCATCGTGGATGGTCGTAATCTTCAGGATTTCCAGTTCACGTTTGCCGTTCGGCGTTACCACGGTCACGATCTCGCCGAGTTCCTTACCGACGAGGGAGCGTCCGATTGGCGACGTGGTGCTGATCAGGCCCTGCGTCACGTCGCTCTCCTCGCTTGTCACCAGCTTGTAGCTGAGTTCCTCGTTCTTTGTCGAGTCGAACACAACGATCGTCGAGCCGAAACCCACCTTGTCGTGCGGAATGTTTGCCAGGTTTACCAGGCTCAGCTCTGCCATGCGCTTCTTCAGCTTTCCCAGGTGCGCATTGACAAACTCCTGCCGCTGCTTGGCCGAGTGATACTCCGCGTTCTCCGACAGATCGCCCAGCGCAACCGCCTTCTTGATCTCTGCCGGCAGCTCCGTTGTCAGTTCGTGCTCCAGCGCCTTGATCTGCTCTTCCAGCTTTTTCTTCACATCCAGCATCGCGTGTGTTCCATTTCTCTGCCCTAAAGTAAACAACCCGGCCACGCTCTGCATGGGGCAGGCGATCCGGGTGAGAACAAGATTACACGATAGGGCTGAGCAGGTTTCGCTGGAACTAAATACGGACGCATCGGCAAATCTGCCGAACTATATTCAGCTGGGCCCTGCGTTCCATGATGTCGCCCGTGAGCGATCTTCGGCGAGAAGCCAACAGAAAGCACTCGTGATTCTGGACCTGCCGTGCAATGATCGTCGCACTCCCATCTGCTCCACATGTAGCTGAGATCAATCTCAGAACAATTGACTGCGAATAGATACGGATTTCGGAGACGGCCATGATTCGTGCATTCTGGTTTGGACTTAGCTGTATCTGTATGCTCGCATTCGCAGGCTGTGGCACAACCGGGAGCGGAAGCTCTGCCACGTCTGTCCCGGCACCTGCGCCGGCACCTGTTCCTGCTCCCGCAACGGCAATTGCGCCGCAGTTCAGCCCGTCCGCTGGCGCCTACCCGATTGCGCAAACGCTGACACTGCAGACGCCAACGGCAGGCGCAACGATTTACTACAC
>CAXTSF010000036.1:10342-19973 GCA_964246865.1 uncultured Terriglobus sp. | reverse complement strand
GCATGGAGGTGAGGATGGAGAGCGGGATGGAGATGCAGATGATGAGGGTGCTGCGCCAGCTGCCGAGAAAGACGAGGATGAGGATGGAGGTGAGCGAGGCGGCGATGATGCCCTCGCGCAGGGTGCCCTGGAGCGAGGCCTTGACGAAGATGGACTGGTCCGAGAGCGGCCGCATGACGAGCTCCGGCGGGAGCGTGGCGGCGATGCGTGGCAGGGCCGCGCGGATGCCGGAGACGATGGCGAGCGTAGAGGCTCCACCAGCTTTCTGGATGCCGAGCAGAACGCCGCGCTGGCCGTCCTGCCGGACGATGTTGGTCTGTACGGCGAAGCCATCACGCACGTGGGCGACGTCGCTGAGCAGGACCGTGGCGCCCTTCGCGGACTTGACGGGGATGCTATTGAGTTCGCCCACCGTGATGGGCGTTCCGTTGAGGCCGACGTTGTATTCGGTTGCGCCGATCTTTGCGGTGCCGGAGGGCACGATGACATTCTGCACATTGACGGCGTTGACGATGTCGGTCGCGGAGAGGCCCTGGGCGAAGAGCTGTTTCGAGTCAATGTCCACCATGATCTGCCGGATCTTGCCGCCATACGGAATGGGCACGGCAGCACCGGGGATGGTGGCGAGCTGAGGACGGATGAAATTCACACCGAGGTCGTTGAGCTGCTGCTCCGACAAGCCCTTGCCGCTGAGGCCAAGCTGCAGGATGGGTACGGTGGAGGCGTCGTAGCGAATGACGAGCGGCGGTGTGATGCCGGGCGGGAGCTGCTTGAGCGTGGCCTGGGCCTCCGCGATGACCTCCGCGATGGCACCGTCCACGTTGGCTTTCGGCTGGAGGTAGACCTTGACGACGGAGACGCCGTTGAGCGACTGCGACTCAATGTGCTCGATGCTGTCCACGGTGGTGGTGAGGGCGCGTTCGTAGATGGAGGTGATGCGGGTTTCCATCTCCGACGGGACCAGGCCGGTGTAGGTCCAGATGACGCTGACAACGGGCACGTTGATGGACGGGAAGATGTCGACCGGCGTCGTGAAGAGCGCGACCGGAGCGATGAGGAACAGCAGAAGCGCAAGCACGACAAAGGTGTAGGGTCGCGAGAGCGCGATACGAACGATCCACATCGCGAAACCTCCTCAGAGCATGGCTCTGAGATAAAGGCTAGCGACGGAGGGCGTTGCGCGACACACTGGAGTGGGTAGGAAGGCATACACCCGAACGGGTGTGCGGAGCAGAGGCCTAGAGATGGAGGAGGCCGCGGCGGATGGCGACGGTGACGGCCTCAGTACGGTCGTTAACGCCGAGCTTGCTCAAGAGATTTTTGACGTGCATCTTGACCGTGTCCTCGGCAATGCGGAGGGTGCCGCCGATCTCCTTATTGCGCTTGCCCTCCGCCATGAGAGTGAGCACATCGAACTCGCGCGCGGTGAGCTTTTCAGAGATCACATGCTCGGCAACCAGGGCGGCAACATCGCCGGGAAGAAAGCGGCGGCCAGCGTGGACGGAGCGGATGGCGAGAGCGAGTTGATCGCGCGTGGTGCCCTTGAGCACGTAGCCGCGGGCACCGGAGACGAGGGCACGCTCAATATCGGCATCGCCCTCGAGCGAGGTGAGCATGATGACGCGAGCGTCTTTGTTGATGGCGAGCATATCCCGCATGACCTCCAGACCACTCTCTTGACGCAGCTTGAGGTCGAGCAGAACGATGTCAGGGTTGTGGTTGCGGAAGAGTTCAAGCGCTTCCCTGCCCGTGGTAGCAGTGCCAACGACGTGGAAATTGTCCTGCAGATCAAGCACACCGCGCAGACCCTCAAGAACGACAGGATGATCGTCGACGCAGAGGATGCGTATGGGGCTGACGGAGCTCATTGACTGCTCCCAATTTTACGGCTGCTGTTGTGCTGGATGCTCTCCGCGCGCGGGCGGCATTGCCGCCGGACCGGCCAGTGCCTTTGCGTCCGGAGTTTGCACGTAGGCCAGGTGTGCCGGCAGGATGAGCTGCCAGCACGTACCGGTTCCCGGAGAAGTATGAAGGTTGAGGTTTGCACCGATGCGCGCCGCGCGTTCACGCATACCCATGATGCCGTAGTGACCGGGTGCGGCGCTTCGCAAAGCTGATGGTGAAAGGCCGGTGCCGCTGTCCCCGACAGAAACGGTGAAATGTTCTGCGGTGTACACCGTATGAATATGCACGGGCGTGTCCCGGCCGTGTTCGACGGCGTTGCGTACGGCCTCGCGAAGAATCTGCAGTACGTCCTCGCCGACTTCGGGCCGGAGGTCCCGCATGCTGCCCGTGCAGGTGAAGCGAAGCTGCGCGCCGCTGCCCTCCCTGCGTGCGTCCGCGGTATCCGTGAGAGTTTGCTCAATGGCGCGCAGGCCTACGGGTTCCTCACGCATCTGCTGGAGAGCGAGGCGACCCTGACTGATGGCACGCCGCACAAGCGTGAGTGCGCGCGTGATGGGCTTCTTTGCATCGTCATGACCGGCCATCACGGAGTCGGCAATCTCGAGTTGCAGGCCGACGCCGAGCATCTCCTGGATCAGATTGTCGTGCAGATCCTGCGCGATGCGGCTGCGCTCCGCCATACGAACTTCATAGGCATAATGCAGCTTGGCCGCACTCTGCCGGAGACGAAGACGGTAGAGCAGAAAGAGGACCGCGATGGTGAGGGCAAAGCAAGCGGCACGGAACAGTCCCGTCTGGTACAGGGCAGGTTGTATCCGGATCGCTATGCTTGCGCCGGCCTCATTCCAAATGCCATCACCATTTGCCGCGATGACACGGAAACGGTAGGAGCCGGGCGGCAGGTTGGTGTAGAAGGCATTGTGCCGCGGACCTGCATCCTGCCATGTGACGTCGAAGCCGTCGAGGCGGTACCGGTACTGCACTTTGCGCGGATCGGAGAGGCTAAGGCCGGCGTAGGCGATCTGGAGGGTGCGATTGAGTGGAGGCAGAGTAATCGTGTTTTCGACCGGCACGTCCTTGCCCTCCGCCGTGACCGTGAGAATGTGCACGGGCGGCTGTAGCTGATTACGCCGGATGTGTGCCGGGTCAATCACCGCAAGACCGCGAGACATCGTGAACCAAAGCCGGCCATCCGTGGTGAGCGCCACGGGCACGCTGCTGTACGCGGTGGGGTTGCCCTTGAGGCCATCGGCTTCGTCATAGAGCTGATACGGGCGCTTGGGCGAATTGGGGTATCTTGTCAGGTCAGCGATGGACATCTCCGCAATGCCGAAGTTATAGCCGATCCAGAGATTGCCGTTGTGGTCGGGCACGGCCCAGAGCAGCCGGTCGCCGGGCAGGCCGGTGGTGGTGTCCCAGTGCAGCATGCGGCTGCCATCGAAGAAGACGAGACCGTTTCCGGTGCTGATCCAGGTGGTGCCATCCACCTGTGGCGCAAGAAAGCTGACCGCTGCGCCGGAGAGTCCGTCGCGTACTGAGAAGGTTCGCGCACCCTGCTGCTCCTGTGTGGGCATAACCGTTTGTCTGAGAACATCGCCGTTGCTGAGGCCAAGCCATACGACCGTGGAGAGGTCGGCCGCCATGCAGGTGACAGCAGCCGGAGCGAACGTAGGAAGGTCGAATTGCTTCGGTATGGCTTCGGCACGGCGGAAGCTGAGGCCGGAGGCATCGCTGTAGAACCATGCGGCGGCGGGAGAGCCGGCGACCAGGTTCGCGGAGGCGGATGGCAAATGGTGGGCACCGGCAAGGGTGGCTCGATAGAGCTCCGTGCCGGAGAGAGCGAGGGCCGGGCCTCCTTCGTGCGCGGTGAGCGCATCGATGTGACGCTTGGGGAGGACGGGTGTGCTGCGACTGCCATCGAACGCTTCAAGGCCATCCGCGGAGCCAATCCAGAGGGTGCCGCCGATGCCAGCAGCGAGGTGTGTCGGTGTATCTGTGCGCAGGCCGTCCTGTTGCGTGAGCACAGCAAAGCGGTCCATCCTCAACCTGTTCAGGCCGTCATCGGTGGCCACCCACAGATTGCCCTCGCGGTCCTCGACGATGTCGCGGACACGGTCGCTGGACAAGCCGTTCTTTGTGGAGAAGTGCTTAAAACCGGATGCATCACGCCTGAAATAAAGACCATCATCCGCGGTAGCAAACCAGGTGTTGCCCTGCTTGCCCACAAGAACTCTGACGACCGGGGACGAAGTGAGGGCATGCAGTTGTGTGACCGCCAGGGTGTTCTGGGGTGCGCTCAGGTGTGCGATACGCTCCGGAAACTCTTGCGCTCCTGGGTTTACCGGCGCGAGTGTTGTGCCGGAGAGGACGAAGCGCCGCCTTCCCGCCGTAACCTCGACGGTGTCATCTGGTCCATGCTGAAGATTCGACACCGGAGCGCCAAGATTGCGGCTGACCACCTGTGTACCCTGAAGCCGGACGATAGTTCCCGTGGCGGTACCAACATAGAGTGTGCGGTCATCCCCAGAGAGCAGCGTGCGCACCTCACCCAACGAGCGGAGGCCGGCTAAGGCAAGCGACCTGCGCTCAAACTGGTAACCATCATAGCGGAGCAGGCCGTCCGCTGTACCGAGCCACAGAAAACCATCCGTTGTCTGCCGGATTGCATAGATGGAGGTGGAGGGGAGGCCATCCTTGTGGGTCCATTGAGTCACAGAGAACTGTGCACGCGCAATCTGCCCTCCGAGAGCGAAGAGGCAGAGTCTCGCCATGAGGAGAAAGTGGAGCGTGGAAGCGCGACGACTCACACCCCTGAACATACGCCTTCGGCCAACTACTTGGAGAGACGGTGAGATTGCAGTAGATCCCGTCAACCATTGAAGCAGCGCAATGAAAGAACACGGGATGGAGCCAGCCGGGAGTGCTGTGAGAGCTTCGCTTCAGCCGCGTAGCAGCCATCCGACCGGCTGCGAATGAAAGCAGGTTCGCTCCCCACATCAGACGTGCAAGGCCTAACGGCAGCGTGAGTTTCTCTCGGTCTGTCCAGCGGCGTCGATCATTGAAAATCGCCGAAAGCATTTTTCGCGCGGAAAGACCTGCCCATTGTGTCTACTTCCCCAAAATGGGCGCTACAAACAGGAACGACCCGTCAACCGACGGATCGTTCCTGTTGCATCCCTCAACAGGCTTGCAGCAAATACTGTCAGCCTTTCACGTCGAACCGATCCAGCATCATGACCTTGTCCCAGACCTGCACGAAGTCTTTTATGAATCGGGCGTGTCCGTCACTGCTTGCGTAGACCTCGGCAACCGCACGGAGCTGGCTGTTGGCACCGAAGATGAGATCGCCTCGCATCGCCTTGAAGCGCGAGGCGCCTGTCGCGCGATCGGCCAGGGCAAAGACCATGCCTGTCTCATCCTCTTTCTTCCATTCGTAATCCATGCTGGTCAGTACGGTGAAGAAGTCGTTGGTAAGCACGCCGACCCGATCGGTGAAGACGCCATGCGCGGACCCATCGTAGTTCGCGCCCATGACTCTGAGGCCACCGACGAGCGCGACCCATTCAGGCGCGGTGAGTGCAAACAGCTGCGCTTTGTCGAGGAACATCTCCTCGGGCGCAACGCCCTGGGAGATCTCCGCGAACTGGTCGTCGATGTAGTTGCGGAAGCCGTCGACTACTGGCTTGAGCCAGTCGAACATTTCGATGTCGGTCAGCTCCTGCGTCGTATCCCGGCGACCCGGCGTGAAGGGAACCGCTACCTGTACACCGGCATCAGACGCAGCTTTCTCAACCGCCGCGCAGCCGCCCAGCACGATCAGGTCGGCGAGCGAAACCTTCACGTTGCCGGTTTGCTTGCCATTGAAGTCTTCTTGCACGCCCCGCAGAGCCGCAATGACGGGTACCGTTCGCCGGTTGACCGTCCAACCGTTCTGAGGCGCAAGCGCAAGGCGCCCCCCATTCGCGCCACCTCGTTTGTCGCTGTTACGGTAGGTGGAAGCCGCAGAGAATGCCGTAAATACCAGGTCGGATGGCGAGATGCCCGTCGCCAGTATCGACTGCTGGAGCGTGGCGATATCCTTTGCGCTGACCAGATCGTAATCGCGAGTCGGGATAGGGTCCTGCCAAAGAAGACCATTCTCAATCCTCTTTTCCGGACCGAGATAGCGCTCTCGCGGACCCATGTCGCGGTGGGTCAGCTTGTACCACGCCTTGGAAAAGGCCTGCGTGAACGCGTCGAAGTCGGCCAGGAACTTTTCACAGACCTCCCGATATGCAGGATCCGTCTTCAGCGCGATGTCGGTGGTCATCATCATCAACGGGTTCATCTGGCCCGGAATATGCGCGTCTGGAGTCTTGGGCGCACTTTTGTCGACAGGCGTCCATTGCAGCGAACCGGCCGGACTCTTCGTCTGCTCCCATTCAAACTTAAACAGGTTTTCCAGATAGCTGTTGTCCCACTGCACAGGATTCTGAGTCCAGCTGCCTTCGATACCGTTGGTCATCGTAAATTCGGCATGGCCGGTTCCCTCCGGATTGTGCCAGCCAAGTCCCATCGCTTCGATCGGCGCAATCTCGGGCGGAGCTCCGATCTTGGCAGCGGGCACCATGCCATGGCTCTTGCCGAAGGCGTGACCGCCGGCGATCAGCGCTACCGTTTCCTCGTCGTTCATGGCCATTCGACTGAAGGTCACACGGATGTCACGCGCAGATCCCATGGGGTCGCCGTTTGCGTAGGGACCCTCCGGATTAACGTAGATCAGTGCTTGATGGGAGGCGGCAAGTGGATTCTCGAGGTCGTAATCTGCATCGCCATTCTGACCGCGCCAGCGCTTGTCACGTGTCACCATGCTGTCGAAGGAGGAGACATGTTTCGGATCCCACACCTCGGGTCCCCAGTACGTTCTGACGTCGGCCTCCCACGCATCGTGCCGGCCGCCTCCGAAACCGTAAGTCGGAAACCCCATGATCTCAAGCGCACAATTACCGGTCAGAACCATCAGATCGCCCCAGGAAAGCGCGGCGCCGTATTTCTGCTTGATGGGCCAGATCAGGCGGCGGGATTTATCCGTGTTGCCGTTATCCCACCAGCTGTTGATTGGCGCGAAGCGCTGTAGAGCCTCGCCGGCACCGCCCCGCCCATCAGCAATACGATAAGTACCGGCCGCATGCCATGCCATGCGAATCATCTGCGGGCCGTAGTTGCCGTAGTCGGACGGCCACCACGGAACGGAGGAGGTCAGAAAACCCTTGATCTCCTGCTTGAGCGCCGCAAGGTCAATCGTATTGAAGGCTTCGGTGTAATTGAAGCTGTCGCCCAGCGGATTGGCTTGAGGTCCGTTTGAGTGAAGAAGTTCAACCTTCAACCGATTCGGATACCAATCCGATAGCTGCGGGGGCGTACCCAAAGCACCGCCTACCCGGTCGCCGCCAAAGGGACACTTTCCGGTCATCTCAAACGTCTGGGTATTGGTTTTATCGTCTTGAATCTGAAGCATTCACATTTTCCTTTTAAGGTTAGAGCGCAATGTTGAAAAGAGTTGAAACGTGGGGTGATCCGCGATTCCTTTGTCTTTCACGCTGCCTATTGGACGGGCGCAAACGAAAATAACGGAGACTTTACTGCTCAGCGCCATCTATGGCAACGGATTGGAAAGCTCCATACTGTAGAGATTGCCGGTTCCAATGCGGGGCTGCACCAAAGGTACATTTGTCGGTGTCAAACCACCGAAGAAGTAGTTCGCGGTTTCTTTCCCTTGAAAGTTATCCAGACTGGCGATCGTTTGCACGGCGCCGTCGGGCACACTTACCCGCAGGATCGGTGCACGATCGGCCTGAAACGCGTGTAGATAGATTGCTTTACTATCCGCACTCCAAACTGGGTCAGCTGCACTGGTGGAAGCGAGCTGCTTCCACCGGTGGGATCGGACGTCGTAGAGAACGATCGATTTCTGATCAAGAGAGAGCGCGACGATCCAATTCCCATCGGGTGACCAGCGTGGACTGAAAAGCCCTTCTGAATCGGGAACCGCTTGAATCTGGTGTGTTAAGAGATTGATGGTCTGTAGATTTCGAAGGCCATTCTCTTTCCCCATCAGGTCGGGTTCTCGACCATAGACAAGAGTCTGTCCATCCGGTCCCCAACTTGGGTCGGCTGAGTTTCTCGTTTCACGCAAGAGCGCCTCAGGCTGCCCACCTGTGGCATCCACCAGGTAAGTCTGCCAGAGCCCTCCATGTTCCCGCGCCATGATGGCGAGACGCCTTCCATCGGGCGACCAGTGCGCGAGAAAGACCTCCGTTGCATCGGACGTCAGCTGAACCTTGTCCGATCCGTCTGCTGCGCGCGCCCGCCACAATCTTTCATAGATGTCGGTCCAGGCAACCCATACCCTATCGCGGGAGTACTCGACACGGTTGGCCTCGGCCAGGAACGGTGGAGCAGCTTCGAAGCGCTGCCGGTTGACGTCGAACTGCTGCAGTCCAGACGGGGATTCCAAACCGACGAAGAAGATTTTTTGCCCAGCCCTGGATGCTACCGGCGACAGAAACTGCAACGGCCCATTTGTCAGTTGGATCAACTTGGACCGGCGACCTGCACCTGCTAACTCCCAGAGGTTCTCATGCGCTTTAAAGATGTATGTACTTCCGTCAGCCGTCCACACTCCACAGCACGCGGAAAGATGAGCCGCGTCGACCATCTGGACAGGCCGGACCCGATGATCCTCAGTGCCCATCTCCCACAGGGTAGTTGCGTGACTTACCGGGTTCATCAGGGTGAAACGAAGCAGCCTTCCATCAGGCGACCAGCGCAACCAGAAAGCCCTACCCTGCAGCTTTGCATAAGGCACTGAGATACCGTCTTCCTGCCGGATGCTATAAAGCTCATTCTCATGTGCATAAAGAATACTGTTGCCATCCGGCATCCAGGTGGCGTCGTGCGCCAGCACACTGGCGACGCGCTGTGCGCTTCCGCCTGCGGAAGGGACAATCCAGAGAGGCTGCTCGGACTCCGTGGAACGAATGCTGCGTATCAGGAACTTCGAGCCGTCTCGGGCTATATCGGCGAGATTGCCGGACGCAATCTCCTCAGGCAGAGTGATCTGCTGGACGTCGCCGGTGCCAGGATAGATCGCGGACAGGCGAGAGCGCCCGCCGACCAGGACAGAGGTGAGAATTCGATCACCATCCTGTGCCAGAGTCAGGAAGCTCTCCGCGTTTGGCGGACCGATGGAGAGCGGGATGTGATGTGTAATCTGAGTGATCCGCTGAGGAGGCATCTGTGGCCGGCCCTGCCAGCGCCACTGGGCAGCCATAACGCCGAGCAGAACGACAACTACCGTTCCCAGCACAAGTTCAGTGAGCGTCCACGT
Source organism: uncultured Terriglobus sp. (assembly GCA_964246865.1). GTDB lineage: Bacteria > Acidobacteriota > Terriglobia > Terriglobales > Acidobacteriaceae > Terriglobus. Next base: position 10,699 of record CAXTSF010000036.1, on the reverse strand, counting down.
CCGCAACCGTAAAGTGACGCGTGAAGGAGAGTCAGTGCCTGTCTTTTGCAACTCCGTCGTTGGCCGCGCGGAGGAAAGGCCAGTTTCGGCGACAAGCCCGTGTTCCTGCTGTTTCCCAGACGGAAGCGGCTCAGCAGCATGGTGCGTCTGTAAGGAAACAAAGCGTTGGACGGCACCGATGCTGGAATTGTCTGACTCCTGCGGTAAACCGGGTAAAGTAACCGGAGCGATGAAGCGATAGCCGCGTTTCGTCAGAGTTTCGATAAAACGCGGATTGTCCGCGGAATCTCCGAGTGCCTCCCTTACCTTTTTGATTGCGCCGGAGATGGCCTGCTCAGAATCGACATTGATGTTCAC
>CAXTSF010000036.1:2323-10332 GCA_964246865.1 uncultured Terriglobus sp. | reverse complement strand
CCCCAGACCTGTGTGAGCAGTTCTTCGCGCGTCACAACTTCGCCATGCCGGTGTAAAAGGGCAAGTAAGACCTTGAAAGGCTGCCCGGCAAGACGCACCCGAAAGCCTGCCTTCCACAGCTCACCCGTTTGGAGGTCAACCTCAAAAACGCCGAAGGCGATGCGCTGCAGTCCCTCTACCGTCGCCACGGTCTCCTCCACACATTGCCCTCACAGCATACATTGCCGGTCCAGGAACGGGTGACGGGGCATCTATGCAATGCATCCATCATGTTCATTCCTTTAGATTTAGTAATCCAGACAAAATCAACGCGAAGTCTATGCGGAATCTATTGCTTCCTCCATTTTCAGAGGATGATGGTTCGGCTAACCGGCATAACCGTTTGCAAACGGAATCTCCGGAGAGCGTTTTATCTGGGAGGCAGTTCGAGTGAGCAATTCAAAAAAGAGAGCCTGGACCTCGTCCATCAGGCTCCGTCCCGCCGCAGCCGTCCTACTGGGAGGCTGTTTCTTCTCTGCTGGCATTCCCTATGCCGCGGCCCAGGCCGACTCTGGCCGTGTTGTGGGCACAGTGACGGACGGGACCGGAGCCGCGATTCCAAATGCCACGCTGACGCTGACCAACGTCGCGAATGGCAACGTAAGGACCGTGCAGAGTAACGGTAGCGGCGGAATCAATATCGAGGCCGTTCCCTCGGGAAACTACTCGGCCAAGATCGAGGCAGACGGGTTTGCCTCGCAGTCGGTTCAGTTTGCGGTTGTTGTCACGCAGGCGCAAACCCTGAACTTTCGGCTGGTTCCTGGTGCGGCCACTTCGGTCGTCGAGGTAACAAGCGCGGCCTCGCTAGTCAACACGACAGACCCCACCCTGGGCGAGACGATTGAGGGCAAGCAGATCACGGAACTGCCGCTGAACGGACGCAACGCCCTTAATCTCGCCCTGTTGACCCCGGGTGTCACGGGCGGCGTCGTGGGTGAGGCGAGCAACGATCCTTCCAACCGCAACGGTGAAAATGGCGGAACGGAACTCTCCGTCAATGGCGCGCGTTCGCAGGCCAATAACTTCATTCTGGACGGCATTGACAATAATGACGGTTTACAGAACATCATTTTGTTTTTTCCGCCGGTAGAAGGAACGCAGGAGTTCAAGGTCAACACCAGCATCTCGCCGGCACAATTTGGGCGAGGCGGCGGAGGATTAATCATCGCCTCCTACAAGTCCGGCACGAATCAGCTCCACGGTTCTGCTTTCTATTTCTATCGCAGCTCAAAGTTCCAGGCGAATGACAACTACCTCTTTCCGCTTCCCGGCTTGTCGACGTTTCGTGCAAAGGCTCCTTACAACCGAAACCAGTATGGTGGTGCGGCGGGGCTCCCGCTTGTTAAGAACCACCTGTTCCTTTTCGGAGACTACGAGGCCACACGCGAGTCTCTCCCCGGTAATCGAGGGACCGCCTCTGTTCCCACCGCCAGGATGCGAGTGGGAGACTTTTCCGAGCTGCTTGATCCAGCCCTTACCAATGGCCAATTTCAGACTAGATTCCCCGTTTGCGTTCCGAACGCTGGTCTCCTGAACAGCGACGTTGCCACGAACAGTAAGGGGCAGATCTACGATCCGCAGACTTGCCAACCATTTCCGGGGAACGTAATTCCGTCCGGACGCCTGAATCCAGCAGCCGTGAACTATCTTAATGCCTACCCCCTACCCACAACTCAAGGCTCGGTTCTTCAGAACTATTCTTTTCAGCAGCAGTCCTCGATTAAATACAACCGGTTCAACGCTCGTACTGATTGGAAAGCTTCTCCGAACGATCAGCTCTTCTTCCGCTTCTCCTACGACAACTCAGTCAATGGCTCCACATCGAAGTTTCCTGCCCTGCCGCATGATGCTGGAACCTCCTACGTCCATGCCCGCGGCTATGACCTCGGTTATACCCGCATCTTCAACAGCAGAATCGTGAACGAGGCAAGACTCGGGTACAACCGTGACGACTATGGGTATCAGCCACCCTTCTATGGTGCCAACATTTCCGCAAATCTAGGCATTGTGAATGCAAACCGCGGTTTGTCCACATCAGGCGGCGCTCTAATTGGTGGGTACAACGGTCAGCTTGAGTACACTGGTGACTTCGGATTGTTCGCTGTCCCGCAAAACACCTACGAGCTGACCGATACGCTCAACCTGCAAATTGGAAGACATTCCCTCGCGGTGGGCGGCACGTATCTGCGTCGTGAGGTTGCGTTCTTCCGCCCCATCTTCGGAAAGGGCTTCTTCAATATTGCTGGTAACGGTGTCGACTTCACCGGCTGGGAGACTTCCGAACTGCTCGTCGGCGGCGTCGACAGTTACGGCATCGGAGCTCAGAATGGCTTCTTTGCCAACGAGAGTCAGGAGGATGCCGCCTTTGCACAAGACGATTGGCGAGTGACCAAACGACTTACCCTGAATCTTGGTTTTCGCTATGACGTGCTGACCTGGCCCTATGAAAAACATAATCAGCAGGCAGCCTTCGATCCAAACTCCGGAAATCTCTTGCTTGCGGGTCTGAATGGCGTCTCGCGATCCATCGTCAATCAGGACTACCTCCTCTTCGCTCCCCGTGTGGGCTTCGCGTACGACGTATTCGGCGATGGCAGGACGGCTATCCATGGCGGCTACGGCATCTTCTATTTCCCGGATTATGGCGGAATCAACAATCAGCTAGGCCAGAATCCTCCTTATGGTGGTTCGCAGAGATACAGCGCCAGCCAAGGTTACTGCATCACGTTTACCGGGCAAACCGCCAAAGGTGCCCCCTACACCTGCCCGGGGTACACCGTCGGCACTGCGGCAACCGGAGCTCTTCCCTCACCTGGATTTCCCAACTTCAATCCCTCTGCTCCGCCTCAGGGGCTTGGCGGTGTGGCAATCGATGTGAACAATAAACACAGTCGCCAGCAGCAATACAATATGCAGCTGCAACAACAACTCGGCCCCCATGATTTCTTCAGCATCGCGTATGTTGGGGGTCACGCAGACCGGCTATCGACCTACTATCCTATCAACAGCCCGACCTTCAACCTTCCCTCATTCAGGTTCCCTAATAATGCGCAGTACGGTGTTACCTTGAACAGGTATAACGGGATTTCCTGGTACAACGCGCTCCAGACGCATTATGAACACCGTCAGGGAAATGCCCTCCTGACAGGGTCTTATACCTGGGGCCATTCTCTGGATGACTCTGGCGGTGCCTTCATCGGGTCTGTCGTGGCTCTTCCGAACAACCCGCTCGCGAGCTACGGCAACTCTGGTGAGGATCAGCGTCATGTCTTCAGCGGCTCCGCCGTGTATAACTTCCCTTTCGGTCGTGGCCAAAGATTCGCTGGATCAGCCAACAGGTTCGTTGAACTGGCCATGGGCGGTTGGCAGACAAATCTCATCGGCTTCTTCGCCACGGGTCAGCCCTTTGAAGTTTCGACCGGCCTGACCAACATGGGAAACTACCCGGATAAGGTCGGGCCCATCATCTACCCGAAACAGATCTCCGGCACCTGGGTCAGCAAGTCGGCTTTCTCCTACTCGAACATCCCGGTGGTTGTCGGGCCGAATCAGGTCACCGTCTACTCGCGCGAAGGATCCCTCGGAAGAAATCAGGTATATGGTGCCGGCTTCCGCACCATCAATCTAGGGCTGCAAAAGAACTTGAACTTCTCTGAACGCCTTTCGCTTCAACTTCACGGGGACGCATTCAACGTGCTCAACACTCCTCAATTCACCAGTCCCAACAGCAATGTGAGTGACCCTAACTTCGGCAAGATATCTGGAACACGCCAGAACTCTGCACGTCAGATTCAGCTTTCCTCCCGTCTGGTCTTCTAGCCCGCAGGCATGCACAGGCTCTCACCGGATGAGAGCCTGTGCGTCTGAACCGCTCACATCTCCTCTGCAGCCTCACCGGACGCGGGTTGTTACTGAAAAGCAAGGTCTCTCCCATGACGTGGCCCGCTTTACTCTTTTTCTGGATCTTCCTCGTAGGCTCGGCCGTCCTGCCTGCGCAAATGCCGGATCAGTCGTTGCCGGCGTCCAGAGCAGACGCAGCAACAGAAGGCACACCCGTGCCCGCCTTTCTGCAATCCGCTGTCATCTATGAAATCTTCCCCCGTTCTTTCTCCCCCGCGGGAGACTTCAACGGCATCACGAGTAAGCTCGATGACTTACAAACATTGGGCGTCAACGTCCTGTGGCTCATGCCAATTCATCCAGTGGGCCAGGTCAAGAAGAAGGGAACCAATGGGAGTCCCTATGCGGTACGGGACTACTACGCCATCAATCCAAGCTATGGCACCAAGGATGACCTGCACCGCCTTGTCGAAGAGGCACACCGCCGGCACATGAAAGTCATCATCGACATCGTCGCGAACCACACTTCCTTTGACAGCGTGATGATGGCGCATCCGGACTTTTACCGGCACGACGCGAAAGGCAACGTACTGTCTCCGTACGACTGGACCGACGTAGCGGCGCTCGACTACGGCAACCCGAAGCTGCGGCGCTACATGACGGACATGCTCCTGTACTGGGTTAGGGAGTTCCACCTAGACGGATTCCGTTGCGACGCCGCCGCCGAGGTGCCGACTGACTTCTGGGAGAATGCACGCGTTGAGTTGGAACGCGTCCATCCGGGTCTGCTAATGCTGGCAGAAGCCACAAAGCCTGAACTGATGCGCAGTGCCTTCGATCTTGATTACTCCTGGCCTTTGATGAGCACGTTAAACGACGTCATCGAGCATGGCGCTGCAGCGAGCGCGATTCCCGCGGTCCTTGCGCACGAGGCTCAGCTATTTCCAAAGCGGGCGAAACACATGCGCATGTTTGACGATCATGACGAGCAGCGTGCATTGACCAGGTATGGCAGCGAAGGCTCGCTCGCGGCTGCGGCACTCATCTTCACCATTGATGGCGTACCGATGATCTACTCCGGCATGGAAGCTGGAGATCCGACCGAATCCGGCGCTCCTGCCCTCTTTGAGGATTTGAAGATCTGGTGGCAGGCCGGGCAAATGCGCCCGCAGTTCTCTCATTTTTACAGCTTCATCATCCCTCTTCGGCAGCACGAGCCGGCACTGCTTCACGGCACGCTGCAGTGGCTGCATAACTCGGAAGAGACTCACGTTCTCAGCTATATCCGGCGCACGGAAGAAGAGGAATTTCTGGTGACCATCAATCTCTCCAACACGCCGTTCCGCGGGACCGTAGAGACCGCCGCGGGTGATTGGGAAGAGTTACGGGTGCCGTACAAAACACGCCGGCAGGACGCTCGGCCAGCCGCTACGCCGGAGGTTGCGTTGCCCGTCGTCTCTCTCGACGCTTTTCAGTTTCGTTTCTTTCGCCGTCCTCTTCACGCAGCCGCCATCTCTATCGCTGGCCACTAACGCATCGCGATGTCATGCGCCGCGGCAGAAGTGCTTCGGCTCGGTGATCCCCCTCTCATCTTTCCCGGAGCCTCTATGAAGACCCTGCTCAAGGCACGCCACATCTCTCTCCTCCTCCTGGCTATGGCCACCGTATTTACAAGCAGCCCGGCAATGTCACAGGGCAATCCACCCATCCCGGCCGGAGACATTCGCGTGCATTACTTCCGCCCCGACGCGAATTACACCGGATGGACGGTCTACGCCTTCTTTGACACCACCGAACCCAATAACTTCCAGGCAGGTCCTGTTCCGGTCACGGGGAAGGATTCCTTCGGCGCTTACTTCGATGTCGGCGTCACCGCCACTGCGCAGAACGTCGGCTTGATCCTGCATAAGGGTGACCTTAAGGATCCAGGCCCGAATCAGTATGTCAATCCTTCGACCCAGGGAAGGGAGTTTTGGGAGATATCCGGCAGCGACACCTTTCTCACCTATCAGCCGGCGCTGCCCAACGGTGGTCAAGACCCGCCGATTCCCGCAAACCACGCGCGCATTCATTACTACCGGCCAGACGGCAACTATAACAACTGGCTGCTGTATGTGTACGGTGCAACTACCGATCCCAATGGCAGCTTCTGCGCAACAAACGATACCTACACCGGCTATGACAGCTATGGTCCGTACTTCGATGTGGGCGTTACACCAGGTCATCTCGGCTTCATCATCCACAACTGCATCACGGGTGTAAAAGACCCGGGTCCCGATCAGTCCCTTCAGATCCCGCAGCAGCTTGAGGGCTGGGTCGTTTCGGGGAACCCCACCGTCTATGCGCAGCAGCCGACGGCGGCGCAACTGCTCACGGGACCCTTCAACCAGCTACAGGCATATTGGATCGACGCGACGACCATTGCCGTGCAATCGCAATACGCGCAGTCCAGCTGGAGCTATTTCCTCAATGCGAGCCCAACCGCCAGCCTGAAGATTACCGATGCTGGTCTGACGGGCGGCACAGCGATTCCGCTTACGCCATTCAGTGGCACGCTCACGAGCGATGAACTGACGCGCTACCCGCAACTTGCAACTTACGCACTCTACAAGCTGCCGGCTGATATCGCACCCGCGACGGTAGCAGCAGCACTCAAAGGTCAGTTGGAAATCTCCGCGGTTTCGGCGGGTGTCATCAAGTACGCGACCGGCGTACAGAGCTTCGGTGCGCTGGATGCCTTGCTCGGCTACACAGGCAAGCTTGGGGTCATCTTTCACAACGAAGATGAGAGGAACTGGACCGACTTTCCGGATGACGAGTCCGCCGCGGTAAAGATCAAGGTATGGGCACCCACAGCCCAGAGCGTCTCCCTGCTGCTCTTCAACCACGCTACAGATACAGCACCGCAGGCAAGCATCGCCATGCATGCACACGGCGGCGTTTGGGTTGCCGACGGAGACCCGACCTGGAGGGGGAAGTATTACCAATTGGCCGCGCGCGTGTACGTCGCTGCAGACCAGGCGATCGACACAAACACGACCACGGATCCCTACTCGGTCGACCTTTCGCTGAACGGCGCGATGTCTCGCATCACCGACCTGAACGCCACATCCACCAAGCCACCGTCGTGGGATGAACACCGGTCGCCGGCGCTTGCCAGCCTGAATGACACCAGCATCTACGAGCTCCATATCCGTGACTTCAGTATTGGTGACACAAGCGTCCCTGCGGCTATGCAGGGCACATACGAAGCTTTCACTCACCGCAAGAGTGATGGCATGCGGCACCTGCAAGCGATCGCATCTGCCGGTCTAACCTCGGTTCACCTTCTGCCCTCCTTTCACTTTGGCAGCGTCAGCGAGGACAAGTCCACCTGGGCCAGTCCCGGTGCCCTCTCGCCGACGCCACCCGACGGCACACAGCAGCAACAGGCAGTGGAGAACGTGCAGAAGAGCGACGCCTACAACTGGGGCTACGATCCGGTGCACTACATGGCTCCTGCCGGCCAATATGCCGTGGATCCCAGCCAGCGTGTGCGCGAGTACCGCGACATGGTGCTTGGTCTTCACGCGACAGGTCTGCGCGTCATTCAGGACGTGGTCTTCAATCACACGTACACCAGCGGTCAGGATCCAACTGCTAATCTCGACCAGCTTGTGCCTAACTACTATCACCGGCTCGACAACAATGGTGTTCTGCTGACGGGCTCCTGCTGCGCAGACACCGCCAGTGAACACACCATGATGGAAAAGCTGATGACCGACACCGTCCTGTTGCAGGCCAGGCAGTACCGGATTGACGGTTTCCGCTTCGACGCGATGGGCCTGCACTTCACGTACAACATGCTCCACATCCGTAATGCGTTGAACGCGCTTACGCTGGAAAAAGACGGCGTAGATGGCAAAAAAATCTACATGTACGGTGAGGGTTTCCAGATTGCAGAGGCAGGCAACAATGCAATCGGACCCAATGCCAGCCAAACAAACCTGTACGGGACGGGGATCGGCAGCTTCAATGACCGCATTCGCGACTCTATCCGCGGTGGTTACATCTTCGGCACAGATTTCCAGGTGCAGGGATTCGCGACTGGGCTGGCCACGGACTCAAGCACGTACACCAATCAACACACC
>CAXTSF010000036.1:0-2313 GCA_964246865.1 uncultured Terriglobus sp. | reverse complement strand
ATTAACGGCGGCTCAAGTGCCATAGGGCACTCACCCCGCGGGCTACGCCGGCACCACTTTGGAAGATGTCAACTACTGCTCTGTGCATGACAACCAGACCCTCTTTGACGCGATCCAGCTGAAGTCCTCCGATGCCGACAACATCGCGGCCCGCGCCCGGCGACAGGTGCTCGCCCTTAGCCTGCTCACGCTCGCTCAGGGCGTCCCCTTCTTTCACGGCGGCGACGATCTGCTCCGCTCCAAGGACATGGACAACGGCAGCTACAACTCAGGCGATTGGTTCAACAAAATCGATTGGAGTCTGCAGGGAAACAACTGGGGCATCGGCCTGCCAGTCGCAAATGTCAATCAGTCGCAGTGGGCGATCGAACAGCCGTTGCTCGCCAACCCCGGACTGAAACCAGGTCCGGAAACGATCGCGGCGACTGCCGGGCCATTCCAGGAGTTCCTCAAGATCCGCTACAGCACCGGGCTCTTCCGCATGACGACGTTTGCCGAGGTGCAGCAGAACCTCAGCTTCCTGAATACCGGGCAAAATCAGATTCCCGGTCTCATCGTCATGAGGCTCGACGATCACGGGAACAATTACGGCTCGGGAATCCATCACGCTGTCGTCTTCTTCAATGCACGGAATGAACCTGTCACTTTCACGGACGGCACGTTGAAAGGCATGGCACTTTCTCTCCATCGCGCCCAGGAGCATTCTACGGATCCAGTCGTCAGAGCATCCACGTTCGACTCCAAGCAAGGTGCCGCAACAGTACCTGCTCTGTCCACCGCAGTCTTCATCAGCAAACAGGAATGATGGAGGAGCGAGCCGCACACTCCCACTTCCAGCGGATGGGCGGATCGTTTGAGACTGACCCACTGCTGGTTGACTTGCCGTCTGCTCCCCTGCTGCGCAGACAGCCTGGGGAGCGGACGGAACGTACCTTGAAGAGGCTCATCAATTTCATCGAAGGTTCTGCGGATTTTGCCTGCGAATCCGGAAACGTATGCAGAGTACGAGTGATCGCCGTCAGCCGGCCTGCGGTCTCGCATGCGAGACAATATCAGCAGGCATGCCGAAGGGACGGAATGACGGAGCTATCTGAAAAGCATACGCAGCGGAGCAACACACCGGGACAGGTACTTTTTGCCAGCTTGATTGGGACGGCGATCGAGTTCTTCGATTTCTACATTTACGCAACCGCCGCGGTGCTCGTCTTTCCACGGCTCTTCTTCTCGGCGTCCAGCCCTGCCGCAGCCACGCTCGCGTCACTGGCCACCTTTGGCGTCGCGTTCTTCATGCGCCCTGTCGGTTGCATCTTGTTTGGGCATGCCGGAGATCGCGTTGGGCGCAAGAAGACCCTTGTACTGGCGCTGCTCACCATGGGTCTCTCGACGATGATCATCGGTCTGCTGCCCACATACAGCACCATCGGCATCGCTGCGCCGCTGCTGCTGGCGCTCTGCCGCGCCGGCCAGGGTATCGGTCTGGGTGGTGAGTGGGGCGGCGCGGTGCTCCTCGCAGTGGAAAACGCACCGCCCAGCAAGCGTGCCTGGTATGGCATGTTCCCGCAGCTCGGAGCTCCTCTCGGATTCTTTCTGTCGGGCATTATCTTTCTTCTGCTCTCGCGGTGGCTGACCAACGCCCAGTTCTTTCGCTTCGGTTGGCGTCTGCCTTTTCTGCTGAGCGCCGTGCTGGTCTTTGTCGGTCTCTACGTGCGTCTGACCCTGACCGAGACTCCTGTGTTTGCGGAGGCGAGTGCTCGGGGCAGACAGGTCAAAGTGCCGCTGTTGACCGTTCTGCAAAAACACACAAAGCCACTCATCGCGGGAACGATGATCAGCACCTGTACTTTCGTGCTCTTCTACCTGCTGACGGTGTTTGCGCTCTCCTGGGGTACAGCGGCCATGGGGTACACGCGCGGTCATTTTCTGCAGATGCAGCTGATCAGCGTGCTGTTCTTCGGCCTGACCATTCCGCTGTCGGCGAAGCTTGCGGAGCAAGGACGCCGGACCACCATGCTCGCCATCACGGCAGCGATCGGCATCTATGGCCTGGTGCTGGGTCCGCTGTTTTCCGCGGGCTCCTCCGGCACGCTCACCATGCTCATCCTGGGCATGTCGTTGATGGGCCTGACCTACGGGCCGCTCGGCACCGCGATTTCGGAGCTCTTCCCCACAGAGGTCCGCTACACAGGCAGTTCACTTGCGTTCAGCCTCGGCGGCATCACCGGTGCATCCCTCGCGCCATACATCGCGACGGCTCTGGCCAAGAGCCACGGCCTGCCCTGGGTGGGTTACTACCTGTCTGTATCTGCGGTCCTC
>CAXTSF010000035.1:0-19980 GCA_964246865.1 uncultured Terriglobus sp. | reverse complement strand
GTTTCCGTGAGGCCCTCAATGCTCTGCATTTTTATACGCGGAACTGTGAAGACAGAAATGCAAAAAGAAATGCGAACACTTGCGGATGCACTCCGGTCTTACAGCGCAGAGAGCTCGGCATAGACTCAGCCTTGTATGCGTGCTCCGACAACGGTTCGTTCCTTTTGCAAGATCAACCTTGGGCTGCGCATCGGGCCGGCGGTGCCGGGCGGCTTTCATGCGTTGCGAACGCTGTACCAGACGATCGATCTGCACGATGTAGTGACCGTGCGGGCGGTGCGAGCGGCGCGGACGGAGATCGTGCTGGATTCGAACCATCCGCGGGTGCCGCGGGATGCGCGGAACACGGCGTACCGCATGGTGGCCGCGGCCCTGGAGCGGATGGGTGTGACGGCCTCGGTGCAGATCTTTCTGGAGAAGAACCTGCCGGTGCAGGGCGGCCTGGGTGCCGGGTCAGCGAATGCGGCGGCGGCGCTGCTGGGGCTGGAGCGGCAGCTGGATGCGGCGCTGCCGGAGACGGAGCGTCTGGCACTGGCGGAGGGGATCGGGTCGGATGTGCCGCTGTTTCTGCTGGGCGGCACGGTGTACGGCCATGGCAGGGGTGAGCGGGTGGTGCCATACCCGGACCTGCCACGGGTGCCCTGTGTGGTCGCGCTGCCGGGTGTCGGGTCGTCGACACCGCTGGCCTTTCGGTCGTGGGATGCGCGGGTGGCTGCGTTGACCCCGGAAGCCGCGCAGGATAGACTTACGCAGTTGAGTCGTGTCTACGCGTCCGCCTTTGCACCGGCGGGGAGCGCAGGTCTTCCCGGGAAGGTTGCAGGGAAGTACCAGACCGGCGCCTCCGGTGTCTCCGGGGCACTTGATGGGCAGCCAGTGCAAGACGCTGGCGACCTGTGGGGGGCTGATGGAGACCTGGCCGGGAATCCTCTTCTCGCGCTTGTCCGCACCGGGATGGAAAACGACTTCGAAGAGGTCGTGTTTCCGCAGCATCCCTTCCTGCGCGATATCAAGCATGCCCTTTGGGGCGAGAGTGGACTTCCCGAGCGGGAGCACGCGCTCATGGCGTCGCTCTCAGGCTCCGGATCTTCGCTTTTCGGCCTGTACCGGACCGAAGCGGACGCAAGGGCGGCGCAGCAAAGGGTAGCCGGGTTGGGAACGCAGGCGGTGCTCGCCTCTACGCTTCCGCGATCCGGGTACTGGGAGCAGATCTACGCTGACCCGGAAGCAGAGTCTTAGATACACTGCGGATGGCAACTTTTTCTCCGGGGCGGAACGTGTCCCGGCGAAGTTGGGCGATCGACTAATGGTAGGTCCAGTGCCTTTGAAGCACTTTGTCCAGGTTCGAATCCTGGTCGCCCAGCCAGTAGCGCCGGTCTCTGTCTGCGGCGGCATATGCGGAAGGGAGAGCGGCAGGTAAGCACGGCAGCAACCGTCTCCACGTGGAGGCGGCAACCCTTACCAACGCTAAACGGCTTGGAGGAGCAGCTCCGCATGACCCCATCGTTTGTTATGGCACCATCTACCCTGATCGATACGCCCGCCGCGAGCCCGAAGGCGGCCTCTCCCGTGGCAACGCCTGCGCCGGCCAAGCGTTCACGGCTTGCCGACGACAAGCACTTCAAGATCTTCTCCGGCTCGGCGAACCGCCCGCTCTGCGAAGAGGTGTGCCGGTTTCTCGGTGTACCGATGGGCGAAACGCGCATGCAGGCGTTCTCCGACGGCGAGATCCACTTCCAGCTGCTGGAGAATGTGCGCGGCGCGGATGTATTTCTCCTGCAGCCGACGAGCTGGCCGGTGGACCGGCACCTCGTGGAGCTGCTGATTATGATCGATGCGCTCAAACGGGCGTCAGCCGGCCGCATTACGGTGGTGATTCCGTATTACGGATATGCGCGTCAGGACCGGAAGGACCGGCCGCGGGTTGCCATTTCGTCGAAGCTTGTCGCTGATCTGCTGCAGACCGCCGGTGCGAACCGGGCGCTTCTGGTGGACCTGCACGCGGCGCAGATTCAGGGATTCTTCAACATTCCGGTGGATCACCTGTTTGCCTCGCCGGTGCTGGTGGGCTACTTCCGCGACTTGAAGCTGCCGAACCTGACCGTCGTGTCGCCGGATGCAGGTGGCGTGGAGCGGGCACGGTTCTTTGCGCAGAAGCTGGAGGCACCGCTGGCGATTGTGGACAAGCGCCGGACAGACATCAACGTGACTGAGGTGATGAACGTGATCGGTGATGTGCGCGGGCGGACGTGCGTCATTCTGGACGACATTGTGGACACGGCCGGCACGCTGACCAAAACCGTGGATGCGCTGCTGAAGAATGGCGCGACCGAGGTGTACGCCTGCGCATCGCACGCGGTGCTGTCAGGCCCGGCGGTGGAACGGCTGCGGGCCAGTTCACTGAAGGAGCTGGTGGTCACAAATACAATTCCGCTGCAGCCTGAGGCCGCGGCGCTGAGCAAAATCAAGGTGCTTTCGGTAGCCGGCCTGCTGGGCCGGGCCATTGAAAGCATTCACATGGAGACGAGCGTCAGTTCGCTCTTCTCCTGAAGTGCAGCCGTTAGCCGCTAGCTTTCTAGCTGCTAGCCAGACCATAACGCAGCAACACGGCACAGCCGCCCACAGGGTGAGCAAAGGGAATGAGCGCAGGGCTGGAAGCGAACAGCCGCTGTCTCGTGCCCGAAGAGGAAACCATGGCAAACACTACGGAAGTCGTCAAGGGAACGCCGCGCAGCGGTACCTTCAATAAGAATCACGCACGCCGTGTACGCACGCAGGGATTGATTCCGGCGGTGGTGTACGGTGCCGGCCAGGAGTCGGTGGCAATCACGCTCGATCCGAAGGCGATCACGCGCATTCTGCATTCGGACAGCGGCCACAACACGATCTTCGATCTCGAGCTGGAGGGCGGTGCGGGCGCAAAGGCGATGATCGTCGACTGGCAGTATGAGCCGATCAAGGGCAAGCTGCTGCACATCGACCTGAAGCGGATCGCGATGAACAAGGCAATGCGTGTTTCTGTGCCCGTCACCCTGACCGGATCAGCAATCGGCGTGAAGACCGGCGGCGGTGTGCTCGACCAGATTCTGCGTGAGGTGGAGATCGAGTGCCTTCCCGGCGATATTCCTTCGAGCCTGGATGTCGACGTATCGAACCTGGAGCTGTATGGCACGATCCATATTTCGGATCTGCCCCATGCCGGCTCAATCAAGTTCCTTGAGCCGGAGGACAGCCTTGTGGCGCACGTGACTCTGATGAAGGAGGAGGCGGCTGCGGCCGAGGTGACTCCTGCTGCTGCGGAGCCAGAGGTAACGAAGGGCAAGGGCAAGCCGGAGGCCGTAGCAACACCAGCGGCACCGGGCGGGAAGAAGACGGACAAGTAGGGCTAGAAGAGCGAGGAAGGTAAGAGCAAAGAAGAGAAGAAAAGAGGATGAAAGCGACACTTCTGCTCTCTGTCTTTCGCCCTTCTCGCTCTTGTTTGTTTCTTCTTTCCTCTCTTTCTCGTCCTTTGCGGTCTTTTCAGAGGGAGGAGCCAAGTCGTGAAGTTGATCGTCGGTCTCGGGAATCCCGGCCCGGAGTACACCTTCACACCGCACAATGCCGGTTTTCTTGCGATCGACCGGATGGCGGAACGAAGCGGAACGGCGGTGGCAAACCGGCGAGGCCGTGCACTGACTGGTAAGGGTGTTGTCGGTGGGCAGGAGTGCCTCTTGGCCAAGCCGGAGACGTTTATGAACCTGAGCGGGGTGGCCGTGGCTGCCCTGGTAAGGGAGCTGGAGGTAAGCGTGCCGGAGGACCTGATCGTTCTCTATGACGAGCTTGCCTTTCCGCTGGGCGAGCTTCGGCTGCGGCCAAACGGAAGTGCGAACGGGCACAACGGTGTGCGGTCGATCGCCGGGGCGCTCGGCACGGAGGAGTGGCAGAGGGTACGCATCGGTGTGGGTAAGCCGACGCTGCCGGATGGACGCGAGATCAAGGCAGGTGGACGGGAGTTTCTGTTGACGCCCTTCCGCAAGGCGGAGCTCGCGGTGCTGGATGAGGTGCTCGATCGTGCGGCAGAGGCGGTGGAGGTCGTGGTTCGGCAGGGCATCGGCGCTGCGATGAACCAGTTCAACCGCCGTGACAGGGAGTAAGTCGCGGCGGGATTTGTAAGAGGGTTGTAAGTCATTCTTCTTAGGGCGATTGTCTCGCTGCGGAAGAGATAAGGCAGATGACTGCTCCCATTCCATACCCTCCTTGCGAGGGGGCGGGTACTCAACCCCGCAGAAAGCAGAAAGCATGAATCGTACGTATGAAGTGATGTATATCGTCCGGCCCGATCTGGAAGAAGCGGATCTGGACAAGCTGATCGAGGGCTTTACCACGGTTGTGACCAACGGCGGTGGAGAGGTGACACAGACGGAGAAGCTGGGACGCCGCAGGCTGGCCTACACGGTCCGCAAGTTTAACGACGGCCTGTATATCCTGATGCATGTTTCGGCGGATGGTCCGCTGGTGGCCGAACTGGAGCGCCGCCTGCGCGTGACCGAGCAGGTGATCAAGTTCATCACGGTGCGCACGGATGAGGAGAACAAGCGTCTGGCCAAGGTGAAGGCGATCCGCGATACCAAGGTAAAGACCTCGTCGCAGCGGGAGCCGGCACAGGCCAGCAGCTCCGCACCGCCGGAGGTTGCGGCAGGCAGCGATGGCGACGGCACGGCTCCTCCGGCAGCAACCGCGTCCGCTGTGCCTCCTCCGTCGGCGGCTGCAGAGCCGGCCGTCACGGAAACGGCGACGGTCTAGAACGTTCCGCGTTGCAGCTTAGGCTTGACCCGCGACGCCCGGCTTTTGACATGTTCATCGGGTCCATTGCGACCTCCGAGCCGGGTACGCCGAACTTTGATGGAAAGGAAAAGATCCATGGCAGACGAAACCAGCACATCGACACCCGCGGCACCTGCCGCCTCCAATGACCGTCCTGAACGTTCCGAGCGGCCGGCCGGTGGCGGTGGTTACGGCGGCGGCTCCTCTTCCGGTCCGCGGCCTCCACGTCCGGCGGGCGCATCCGGCGCGGGAGGCGGCGGACGTAAGTTCTTCCGGCGCAAGAAGGTCTGCAAATTCTGCGTCGAGAAGATCGATGCGATCAGCTATCGCGACGTGCGTTTACTGCAGGGCTTTGTGGCGGAGCGCGGCAAGATCACACCACGCCGGCTTACCGGTGTGTGCACAACGCACCAGCGCCAGCTGTCACAGGCAATCAAGCAGTCGCGCAATATTGCGTTGCTGCCGTTTGCAGCTAAGTTCTAACTTGGCCCGTTCTGCGGAGCACGGCTTGCGCCGCGCTGGCAACGATCTAACCCACCCAGGGCCTCGGCCCCGGAGGTCACAGTCTGAGTTGGGTCTCGGCCTCCCTCAGAGGAGAACACTATGGAAGTCATTCTGAAGGAAGACGTCGAAAGCCTGGGGAACCGGGGTGACGTTGTAAAAGTGGCGAACGGTTATGGCCGCAACTATCTGCTGCCGCAGCGGCTCGCGATTGAGGCGACCTCGTCCAACCGTGCCGTCATCGTGCAGATGAAGGAATCGGCGATCCGCAAGTCCGCGAAGGAGAAGGGTTCGGCGCAGGCACTCTCCACCTCCATGGAAGCCGTGGAGCTGCTGTTCGAACGCAAGGTGGGTGCGAACGATACACTCTTCGGCTCGGTCACCTCGGCGGACATCGCTGCCGAACTGGGCAAGCACGGCTTCGAGATCGACCGCCGCAAGATTGCGCTGGACGAGCCACTGAAGCAGCTTGGCGAGTTCCACGTACCGGTAAAGCTGCACCGCGAGGTGACGACGCACCTGAAGGTGACGGTTAAGTCCGACGATCCAAACTACGTGCCCGGCAGCCAGAACACCGAGCAGGAAGCCACCGCTGAGTAAGCCGCAAACAGGACCGGCGAGCGCTTCCAGATGCGAGCGCTTGCCGGTCAGGGTTTCCCTGTTGTGGGGCTGACCTCCCCGCCCGGGCGAAAGCCGCGTGGGCGGGTACCCGTGCACCCGTTCGACCGGCTGCACGGAACGGAAACCGGCGCGCTGATCCCGGGTGAGGACCTGGCGACGGGGCACCGCAATGACAAATACATCACCGCGTATCACGGGACGGCACCGTCCCTGTTTCGGAAGCTGCTACGACGTTGGCGGGGTTTAGCCCTGCATGCGGTGGAGCGGACTGCTTTTGTCGATATCGGTGCGGGAAAGGGCCGGGCGATGCTGTTGGCATCGGAGCTGCCGTTCCGCCGCATTGTTGGTTGCGAGCTGCATCCGGCGCTGGCGGCGTCGGCGCGTGCCAATCTCTCCCGTTTTCAGAAGCAGCATCTCGCCCCACCGATGCGCCTGGTGGAAGACGACGTGCTGCGGCTCCGGTTTCCTGCCGGGCCGTGTGTGCTGTTCCTGTTCAATCCATTCGACACGGTGTTGATGGACCGCTTTCTGCTGCGCCTTGCACGTGTGTTTGCGCTGCGGCCAGGAGAGCTGGATCTGCTGTATGTGAATGATGAACAGCGTGACCTGTTCCAGCATGAGCATCCGCGTTTTCGTGAGCTGTGGCGCGGGCGGGTGACGATGTCGCCGGAGGACCGCCTCGCGGATCGAGCGATCATCGAGCACCATGCGAAGGGGCTGTATGTGACGACGGGCTACGAGGATTGCACCGTCTACCGGTTCGAATGAATAGAAGAGGCCCGGCCGGGGCCGGGCCTTCTAGGCGCGCGTCTGTGATTGCGTTATGCCGCCCGCTTCACCTTCTCGACGCCGCGATCGCGCCAGGGATCAATCACGATCTTGGTAACACCGTCCTTCTTGTCGCGCCAGGTCTTGTAGAGCTTGGGCGCGTCCTCAAGGCCGATGATGTGCGAGATCATGAAGCTCGGGTCGATCTTCTTGTCCTCGATCGTCTTCAGCAGCGGCTGCAGGTAGTTCATCATGTTCGTCTGACCCATGCGCATGGTGATGCCTTTACCGAAGGCCGCGCCGAAGTTGAGTTTGTTCAGTGTGCCGCCGTAGACGCCCGGGATGGAGAGCGTGCCGCCTTTGCGGACGGCCTGGATGGCCTGGCGCAGAACGGTGGGCCGGTCCGTCTCCATCATGACGGCCTGTTCGACCTTGTCATAGACGGCGGCGATGTCGGTCCCGTGTGCTTCCATACCGACGGCATCGATGACGCTGTCCGGACCGATGCCGGCGGTGAGATCGCGCAGTGCCTCGACGACGCTCTTGCCGTCGCCGTAGTTGATTACGGTGGCACCGCAGTAATCGCGGGCAAGGGCGAGCCGCTCCGGGAAGCGATCGATCGCAATCACCTTGCCGGCACCAAACATGTAGGCGCTGATGATGGCGAAAAGTCCGACCGGGCCACAGCCATAGACGGCAACCGTGTCTCCGGGCTGGATATTGGCGTACTCCGCGGCCTGGTAGCCGGTGGGATAGATGTCGGAAAGAAAGAGGACCTTGTCGTCGGGAAGGTCATTCTCAATCTTGATGGGACCGACGTCGGCAAAGGGGACGCGCGCGTACTGCGCCTGACCGCCGGCGTAGCCGCCATAGATGTGGGAGTAGCCAAAGAGTGCCGAACCGGAGTAGCCGTACATGGTCTCGCAGACGTGTGCGTTGGGATTGCTGTTGTCGCACAACGACCAGAGATCGCGCTTGCAAAAGAAGCAGTTGCCGCAAGCGATGGTGAAGGGGATCACCACGCGGTCGCCGCGCTTCAGCTTTTTAACCTCTGGGCCGACCTCTTCCACAATGCCCATGAACTCATGCCCGAGGATATCGCCGCTCTCCATGGTAGGGATGTAGCCATCGTAGAGGTGGAGATCGCTGCCGCAGATGGCGGTTCGCGTGACGCGAATGATGGCGTCATGCGGGTTGATGATCTTCGGATCCTCAACGGTGTGTACTGCGACTTTTTCCTTACCCATCCAGCAAACTGCTTTCATTGTTTCGGCTCCCGGCGCGTCAGCGCGGCACATGCTCAGAGTGTTACTGCTTACGGTTGAAGAGCCCCCAGATAGCGGCGGCGGCGATGACGGGCACGGCGATGAAGATGGCGGTGCTTGCGGCGCTGGACTTCTCGGAGCCGTCCCGAACGCTTCGCAGATCCATGGTCTGCGGGCGGTCGCTGGTGCCGGGCGGCACGGACAGGTGCTCGCCGAGCATGAACTGCTTGACCTTGCCGGACGCACCGCGCGGCCCTGCGACCGCGTAGTCCACACGGGGGATTTCGCCTGATTCGAGAAGCTGTTTCAGGTGCCGGACATCCTCGACGAGAATGCGCTCGGGATTGCGGGAGATGGCGCCGGCAAGGGCATTGCTGAAGCGCCCGCCCGGTACGTGAAAATCGCCGATCATGGTGAAGATACAGCCGCGGCCGGCGGGATGCTCCTCGAAAAGAGCGGTGTAGGTAGAGCCCTTTAGGGGCCCGCTGGTGATGCGGGAGACGTGCTTCCTACCCCGGGCGGTCTCGACGATCTCCGAGTCGAACTCGTGCCGCTTGCGCATGCCCGGATCCTCGGCTACCCAGTGAAGCTTGTTCTTGCCGGTCTCCGTGACGGAGATGATGCCCTCCTGCCAGAGATGCAGCATGCGCGGCTCGGCATAGACGTTATAGACCTCATCGGGAGTCGCGTTGATGGTCTGTGCCGCATGGGTCTGAATCCGGCTGCCCGATTTGCCGGAGGGCAGCGGTTCATAGTTCTGGCCACGCATGGGAAAGCGTGCCTCGGTTTTATGTTCCACCTGCTGTGGTTCGCTCATGCATCCATCCTCGCCATAGCCATGGCACGCGCTCTGTTTTACGCGGGTAACAGGCCGTAGGATGGATGGCCGACCCCTGGCGTGGCCTCCGGTGCGATTGCCAAATCCCGCCACTGCCGGGTCGTGGCGTCCGGTGTGGCGGCTCCTATGCCACGCTTTCTGCCTCAAACTGCCGCATGGCGTCGTCGTTCCAG
The DNA here is from genome assembly GCA_964246865.1 of uncultured Terriglobus sp. Lineage (GTDB taxonomy): Bacteria > Acidobacteriota > Terriglobia > Terriglobales > Acidobacteriaceae > Terriglobus. The sequence continues at coordinate 11,014 of CAXTSF010000035.1, read as the reverse complement.
GCGTGGTCGGCGCTGCGCCATCCGTTGCGGCCATCGTCGACGAAGTTGGGAAAGTTACTGCGGCAGCAGCTTTCGCGCTTCTCGAAATCGATGAGGACCTGCGGCACGCCGTCCAGGCGGACCGCGGCGCGCTGACCGTCGCGCGACCATTCCACGGTAAGCAGACGAAGCCGTCCGGCCTCGTTTGCGTCATCGTTCTTGCGCAGGGCCTCGACGTTGTAGACCAGCATGGCATCCATCACGGTGACATCGAAGTCCTCGTCCACCCGGGCCCGCCGGCCGTCACAGGCGTAGCAGTAGCCCGCCGCACCCTCATCCTCAAAGACCACGCGCCACGGCAGCGCGCGTACGGGCGAGTAGCTCACCAGCCGCGCATCGCCGATCCGCATCTCCACAGAGTCCATCCGCCTACGATACCGGAGTGCCACTGCATACCCTGCGCCGGCCGTACCGTACCATCCAAGCCAGGACGGTACACTTGGCGAAGCGCTACGAATGAGCTTCCACTTCCACTTCGGCCGGCCACAACAGATGGCCGCCCTTGTTCTGCTGCTGTTCTTTGGCGAAGCACTCTTCGTGATCGGACGGACGCCGCTGCGGGAGAGCGACTACCGCTACGCACTCTGTGGGCGGGAGATGTGGGAGAAGCCCGCTCCGGCGCTTGGCTACTTCACCACCTGCGGCAATATGCAGGGTGACGGCAGCCTGGCCTACCGCGCCGCCGGCCTGCCGCTCTCGGCCTACCTGACGGCTTTGCGGGTCAGCGACAACGTGCAGCAGCGGCTGGATGCGCGCAAGCCGGCGGCGGAGCGCACGTATATCGCAAACCCGGTGACAGGGTCGACCTATGAGTTGAGACACCAGATCGGTGGCACGCGCTATCTGCTGCGGGTGCCCTTTGCCCTCGCGGCCACGCTGCTGGGCGCGGGTTTGTGGTGGGTGTGCCGGCGGCTCTTCGGGAACCTGGGCGGCTTTTTTGCGCTTGGCCTGTATGCGCTATCGCCGGAGGTGCTGCGGTACGCCACACAACCGAACAACGAGATTCTGGCGGCGTGGGGCTTGTATGCGGTGCTTTATACCGCGATCGGCATCGGCCATGCGATGTATGGGCCACGGCGCAAGTGGCGGCCGCGCATCGTGTTGTTCACAGTGGCGCTGGGCTTGACGGCCTGCGCGCACATCCTGGCCGCGGTGCTGGGTGCCGTGCTGTCGACGCTGTTCCTGCTCTACGTTGCTCAGCACCGGCGATTGGCCGTGCTGCCCATCATCATCGCGTCTGCGCTGGGAGCGCTGTTCATCGTGTTCGCGTCGTACGCATTTCGCCTGAACACGTTTTTCTATGTGTTCACGGCGGGCTCGGCGCGCTTCTGGGTGTCGCTGCAACCGGCGCAGCAGTGGTTTCGTGCTCCGGCGCAGCTTGCGGCCTACACCGCTGTGGCAGTCGCGCTGGTGCTGTACGCGGCGATACGGCGATCCCGCTACTTTGGCAATACCACGCCGCTGCTGGTGACGCTGGTGCTGCTGCCCATCATCACCCAACAGGTCGTGACGTTCCCGGTGTTGTGGGCTTGGCCGTTTCTGCTGACCTTTACGGCTGGTGTCTTTGCGGACGCACTTGAGACAAGCTATCGCAAGCTCTTCCTTGCCTTGAGCGGAACGGTGCTGCTCGCCCAGGCGGTGCTTTGCCTGACAGCCCTGCCGCGGCTCAACCTGTAGATCTGCATCTTCTGCGTCATGCGGTCTCGGCGATTTGATCTGGCGCAGAGGCAATGGGCTGAGACAATGGAAGTATCCAGGATCAAACACACAAACCCATGAAGCTTTTTCGTACAAACGCTCGCCTGCTGCTATTCTCTGCCTCGCTTCTGCTTCTTACCTTTGCCGGCTGCAAGAAGGCGCAGAAGGCGATCGAGAAAGCCACCAGCAACGCGCCGGACCATGCTCCGGCGATCCACGCCGCAATTGACTCGGGCAAGTTGTCCGGTCTGCGCTGGCCGAACTTTTCCGACATCGCGCCGGAGGTCCAGGCGTTTTACGGCAAGCGCAATTACGACCTTGCGTGGGTGCTTGAAGGCAAGCCTACCAAGCAGGCCAGTGCGCTGATGGAGGCCTTCAGCAACAGCCGCAAGCTTGGCCTGAACCCGGAGGACTACGACGCGGAGAAGTGGTCTGCCCGCACCGGCGATCTGAAGAGCGAGAAGGGCGCGATCCTCTTCGATACCGCCATGACGGTGTCCGCCATACGTTTTGCCTCGGACCTTCATCAGGGCCGTGTGAACCCGACGCGATTCAACTTCGGTATCAAGACCAGCAGCAAGAAGCTCAACCTGCCGGAGGTGCTGCAGAAGCAGATGGTGGACGCGAGTGACGTGCAGGAAACACTGAACGCGCTGGAGCCGCAGGGCGCGCAGTACAAGGCGCTTCGGGCGGCGCTGCCGCATTATCTCGAGTTGGCTGCGCAGGACCACACGGAGCCGCTGCCTGCGGTGCTGAAGCCGGCTGTGCCCACGGAAGCTTACCCGGGCTTTGCCGCGTTGCAGGCAAAGCTGACCCTGCTGGGCGATCTGCCGGGTGGCGGCGCGGATGTCGCGGCGGCGCTTAAGCACTTCCAGCATCGCCACAACCTCACCGAGGACGGGCGGCTTTCGCCAGCGACAATCGCCGCGCTGAACGTTCCAGCAGGCCTGCGCGCACAGCAGATCGCTGACACGCTGGAGCGGTGGCGCTGGCTGCCGGATGAGTACCAGACCGCCGCCATCATGGTGAACCTGCCGGAGTTTGAGTTGCGTGCCTATGAGAACGGCAGCGAGACCTTTCGCATGCGTACCGTCAATGGGCAGGCCAAAGACGAAGAACACCACACGCCCATGATTGCCGACCACATGAAGTATCTGGTCTTCCGGCCGTACTGGAATGTGCCCGTCAGCATCGCGAAGAAAGATCTGATTCCGCACCTCGAGAAGAACGCGAACTATCTCTCCGAAAAGAACTACGAGGCTGTGAATGGGCAGGGGCAGGAGCAGCCGGTGGACCTGCACCGCATCTCGCAGGGCACGGTGATGGTGCGGGAGAAGCCCGGCATCACGAATTCGCTTGGGCTGGTGAAGTTCATGTTTCCGAACTCGTTCAACGTTTACCTGCACGATACAAACCAGAAGTATCTGTTCGACCGGGCGCGGCGGGACTACTCCCACGGATGTGTGCGTGTGCAGGATCCGCCAAAGCTGGCCGAGTGGCTGCTGCGTGACAACGCAAAGTGGGATGCAGAGGCGATCGGGGCTGCGATGAGCGAAGAGGGCGACGACAACAAGTCGGTGGGCCTGTCCCATCCACTGCCGATCGTTGTCTTCTACGGGACAGCGTGGTCGGAGGATGGCGAGATCCATTTCTTCAACGATCTGTACGACTATGACAAAGCGCTGGAGGACACGTTGCAGGGTGGACGGCCGTACCCGGTGAAGCCGGAGAAGCAGGCGACGGAGGCCTCGGTGTAGCACATCATCCGGTGGCGCGGGTTGTTATGCTGAAGCCATGGCTACCGACCTTCTCAGCATTCCGCTTACCCGTATCGACGGCTCGACCACATCCCTCGCGGAGTTTCGCGGCAAGGTGCTCCTTATCGTCAACGTGGCTTCGAAGTGCGGCCTGACGCCGCAGTATGAGGGTCTGGCGCAGCTGAATTCGCGTTTTCACGACGCAGGCTTCGAGGTGCTTGGATTTCCAGCGAATGACTTCGCCGGTCAGGAGCCGGGCTCCAATGAGGAGATCGCGGCCTTCTGCAGATCGACCTTCGGTGCCAGCTTTCCGATGTTCAGCAAGATCACGGCGACCGGTCCGAATAAGCATCCGCTGTATCAGACGCTTACGTCGGTCAAGCCTGTCTCGCAGGGCGAAGGTAAGCCAGCCTTTGTAGAGGGTCTGGTGAAGTTTGGCATCCAGCCGAATGAAGAGCCGGAGGTACTTTGGAATTTCGAGAAGTTTCTGATCGGACGTAATGGCGAGATTGCCGCCCGCTTCTCGCCGGACACCTTGCCGTTCAGTCCCGCGCTGGTCCAGGCGATTGAGGCAGAGCTGGCCAGGCGCTAGGCCGGCCCGGGTGAGTCAGCGTCAATGCGAAACAAGGAAAGCGCAGCCTGATCGCGGCTGCGCTTTCCTTGCTGAACGGGTTACTTGGTTGATTTTGCGGTCGCGGTCGCCGGCTTCTTTGCGGTAACCGTGACAACGGCCGAGTCCACCACAGCGTAAAGCAGCTGATCGGGATCCTTGCGTGCCTGCCGCTTGATCTCTGCACCGGCACGCTGGCCGGCTGCCGCCGACTCAGGGATCGTGACGTTGCGCTTGTGTGCGCTGAAGTCGGCTAGCTGCCTGACCATGGAGAAGAACTTGTCCTCGTCGCGTCCGCTGGCCAGCCATGCCTCGTGCACCGTCATCGGCAGGAGCTTGTCGACGGGGATGGTCGACACATCGTCCTTGGGTGTAGGTCCGTTGATGCTCGGCTTCACGTCCTGCGCCATGCTGAGCGCCGGCGCGACCGCCATCATCGACGCCAGAAAAAGTACCGCGGTCCCTGCTGCCTTCATCCTGTCTCCTGTCATTACGTCTTCAAACGGCACATCTGAGGGGGCTTCCAGCTAGTAGGGACGACCGTTGCTGTCATAGCGGTCGCGATAGTCGCGATTGCGGTTGTCCTCGTTGCGATAACGACGATTCTGCACGGCCTTGCCGATCAGAGCGCCGCCGCCGGCTCCCACACCGCCGCCGATCAAGGCGCCTTTGAGGCCGCCGCCGAAGAGCGCGCCCAGAGCTGCGCCGCCACCGCCACCGATCAGAGCACCCTTGCCGGGTCCTATACCGCCCTGGTGCCTGCGGTTGTAGTCGCCGTTGTTATAGCCGTTGTTGTCGCGGTAGCCGTTATCGCCGTTGTTGCGATAGCGGTTTCGATCGTAGTTGTCGTCGTACGGCCGTTGTCCGCGCGCCCCGCTGTAGAACTGGCTGTTTCGGTCATTCCGGTCATCCCGGCGGTCCTGCGCTGCCGCGGTCAGCGGTCCTGCTGCACCTGCCAGGAGTGCCGCGCTTAGAACAACACTTGCCATGCGTTTCATACTGCCTCCTCTCACCGTGAAGCCGCCGGTGTGCAGCGGCTCGTTGCGGAGAACTTGTTAAGAGATGCGGAAGGATCCCGAAAGGTCTGCCACGGGTAGTGCTGTCCATGCTGCTTGTTGTCTCATGGCTACACCTTTCGGGTCGTTCATGCGCGGTTGGGGCGGTGCTAACGTCGGGCAACGTTGCATCACTGTGGGACTTTCTATGCCTTGCGTTGCTCTGTTTCTTCGTCGCTCGAGGATGTTTGCGGCTGCACTTTCTGCCGCATTGCTGTTTGATGTTTCCGTCGCGTGTATGGCGCAGCGCACGATCCGCGTGCCGGCGGATGTGCGTACCGTACAGGCCGCCATGGATGCTTCGGCGGACGGCGATACCGTCCTGGTCGGACCGGGCACTTACAACGAGAACCTCAACTTCAAAGGCAAGGCCATCACCGTGACATCCAGTGATGGAGCGGCCAAAACGACACTGGACGGTGGCGGTACGGGCCAGGGTGCCGTAGTCTTTTTCGGGTCGGCCGAAACCAAAGCCAGCACACTCAATGGCTTCACGATTCAGAACGGCAACATTGCAGCCGCCTCCGGCAACGGGAGCTATGGTGGCGTGCTGGTACTCAACGCAAGCGCGACGATTACAAACAACGTGATGATAAGCAACTACTGCAGCGGCATCGCCGTTGACGGTGGCTCGGCTGTGATCGACGGCAACATCATCTCAAACACCACAGCACTGCCTGCGTCATCCAGTTCAGCCTGCCCGAACACGTTTGAGGGCTCCGGCATCAGCCTCACGGACAACAACGCCTCCACCGTGATCCGCAACAACACGATCGAGAAGAATACGGGCGGCTCCACGAGCCCGGGCGGCGCGGGCATCGGCATGAAAAATGCCAGTTCGCCACTGGTGCAGAACAACATCATTCGCTACAACCAGACCTTGAACTCAGGCAGCGCGATCACCCTGTTCAATCAGGCCGGGCTGATCCTGGTGCAGAACGTCATCTACGGCAACACTGTCATCGGCGCGGGTGCCGCGCTTGATCTGCACCCTTTCCCGCCCTCAATCGGCCCGTTTCTCGGAGTTCTCGCGAACAACACGATCGCCAACAACACGGCAACTGTTGCCACGGGCGCTGACGCGGGCGGCTTGACGGCCTCCACGCAGGTCTTCCTGGACGGTGGCCTGGCCCAGTGGGCGCTCGTGAATAACATGATCATCGGCTCGCCGGGCAATGCGGCCATCGCCTGCGGGACCGCTTTTGACCTTTCACCTACGCCGCTTGTCTTCGATCACAACGATGTATGGAATGGCAACAGCTCCGCACCCTATCTCGGTGTGTGCAAGGTGCAGACCGGCGTTTTTGGGAACATCTCCGCCGATCCGATCTTCGCGGATGCAAGTGCGGGTGACTACCATCTGCGCCGTGGGTCGCCTGCGATCGATGCCGGCAATAACAGTGTGTCCATCCTGCTCACAAAGGACGCCGACGGCCTGCCAAGGAGCATGGACGCCAGCGGCCTCGGCTATGGCACGGTGGATATCGGCGCGTACGAGGCCAATGGCACATCGAACACTGCCGGCACGACGCTGACGCTTACGCCCTCCAGTTACACGTTTGATGGAACGGGGCTCGATCTACAGGCTTCGCTCTTCTCACCGCTGGGCGTGCCCACGGGGGCCATCACTTTTCAGCGCGACGGTGTGTCCATCGGATCCAGCCCCGTGGATGGCAGCGGCAAGAGCAGCCTTCACATCGCAAGCCTCCCTCAGGGCGTTTACGCCATTACGGCCACCTACACCGGCCAGGGCAGCTTCTCACCATCGGCCTCGGTGAAGTTCTATCTGCTGGTCGATAAGACCGCTACATCGGTACATCTTGCTTCCTCAAAGAGCCCGTCCCTGTTGAATCAGCCAGTCACCTTCACCGTGACCGCGAGTTCCGTGGACGGCTACGTGCCTTCGCCCATCACGCTGGCGCTGTTCAACGGCCAGTTGATCGCCACGCTTCTGCCGGACAGCTCCGGCCAGGCGACGTTTACCACGTCTTCTCTGCCGGCAGGCACGACAAACCTGACCGCCACCTTTGCGGGCGACGCGAAGTACCAGTCGGCCAGCGAAACCTTCTTCCAGCAGATCCAGGCGGATACGCAGGTCGCCCAAATCTCCCTGACAGCCACGCCCAACCCGGCGCAGTACACCACGCCAGTGGCGATCGCCGCGGCCGTGAGTGCAGCCGCGGGAACGCCGGCGGGCACAGTCGCCTTCTCCGAAGGGGCAAACCTGCTCGGCTCCGCTCCCGTTACAAATGGCGTAGCCATTTTCACAACGGCGACGCTGTCCATCGGCATGCACAACATCACGGCAGCCTACTCCGGCGATAGCAACAACAAGGCAGTCAATGGCAGCATCTCTGTTCAAGTTACGGGTACCTACTCCACGAAGATCGCTCTAGGCACAAACGCCAACCCTGCCCAGAACAACACGGCCGCCGGTTTTCAGGTCGCCGTTACGTCATCCACCGGCACACCGGCGGGTACAGTGACTTTCTCCGATGGCCCGGTCTCCATCGGCGCTGTGACGTTGCAGAATGGAAGCGCCTCCTTCAGCACAGCCACGCTTGGGTTGGGCAGCCACACCATCACCGCGACCTACTCAGGCGATTCTCTCCACTCCGGAGCGACCGCAACTATCGTGCAACAGATTGTTGGTGATCTGCCGACACAGATTGCGCTTATCTCGTCGAGCAACCCCGGCATTCACGGCACACCGGTCGTCTTCACCGCGACCGCAACGTCAACGGGCGGCAGCACACCCACGGGTGCCGTGACCTGGTATGACGGGTCCTTTTCGCTGGGAACAGCTACCCTCGTCAACGGCGCCGCCAGCATAAGTACCGGTTCTCTTGGAGTCGGTCCTCATACCATCACAGCCACACTGACACCCGGTGCCAACTTCACAGGAGCGTCGTCCAGCATCATCGAGATTGTGCAGGGTGCCACATCCACCACGCTTCTCGGCGCTTCCAGCAATAGCGTGTTTTTTTTTATGGATTTGTCGATGAACGAGTTTTTCTCCTAATCGTTCGTCGGCAGCGTCAACCCGTCCGCCATCCAGATGCTTGCTGACGGTGCACCGCTCAACGGCGCTGCCGTGTTGGCGGACGGCTCTGTAACCCTGACCACCAGCTTCCCCGCCGGAATGCACACGCTCACCGCAGCGTACCGTGGTGATAGCAACGCTGACGGCAGCAGCTCGGCACCGCTGCTCTTGAACGTTCAACCGAACCCCACCACGACCACGGTCAGCCTGCAGGGTGGATCGCTCACCGCCTTCCAGCCCGTGCTGGCAGCCGTGCATACCAGTTCCTTAACGGCTCCGGGCATAACGCCGGATGGCGCTACGGTTGTCGCCGTTCTGAATGCCGGGGCGATCAGCGCGCAGGCCGCAAACGCGCCGCCGGTTCCGGCGGGCACGCCGATCGTGCTGGGAGCGGGTACGTTCTCCATCCTCGCCAGCTACACGCCTGCGACACCACCTGCGAATTTCCTGCCCAGCAGATCTGCACCTCAGGCAGTGGTAATTGCGCGCGCACCCTCCTTCCTGACCGTCTCAGGGGCACCCTCCCAGCCTGTGTCGCAGAGTCAAGCGGTCGCCCTGGCCGTGCAGGCGTCCGGAGTTCCGGGCCATGCTCCGACGGGCAATGTTGACTGGACGGTAGACGGCACCCCGGCTGGATCCTCGGCTGTTGGTGCAGACGGAGCCGCCACGCTCAGCATGGGTGCACTCTCGGGCGGAACGCACACATTCGTGCTCACGTACGAGGGTGACGCCAATTACCTGCCAGCCAGCACCGCTCCTGTGAGCATTCAGGTGATTCAGCGTGACTTCCTCGTCAGCCACGACCCAAGCATCAGTGTCGTTGCCCAGCACCACGGAAGCATGACGGTGAAGCTGAGCTCGCTTGGCGACTTTGCCGGAGATGTTCAGCTCTCCTGTGCTGGCCTGCCGCAGTTTGCGACGTGCAGCTTTGACAAAGCCGCCCTAAACCTGACCGCCGGTTCTTCCTCCGGCGCCACGCTGACGCTGGAGACGGATCAGTTCCCGGGATACGTGGCCAGGGTTGAGGAGGGCCAGGGCGCGAGTGGAAGCGCTCGCCGTCTCGCTACCCTCGCCGCGTTCTCGCCCCTGGCCTTGTTCGCCCTCTTCGCGGCCAGGCGTCACCGTGCCGCGCTACGGCTTCTGCAGCTTGCAGCGGCCCTCCTGCTCACACTGGGCTCGCTTACCCTCATGGGTTGCGGTGCGCGTACCCCGGGGTTCACGGCGCCGGGCACCTACTCTTTCCAGATCGTCGCTGCCTCACCGAACGTGACCCACAGCCAGTCCGTAACCCTGGTGATCACCAGCAAGTAATTGGAGGGAGGATGGTGGCTACTGCAGCCACGCATAAAGCGGGAGGCCGAAGCCGCGAAACACGTTCCATAAGGGCCTGCTTCGCGGCTCGCCATTTATACTTAGAGTTACATGGCAGACGATCAGAACAAGCTTCCCCTTCAACCAGACGAGGGTCGGGACGGAGTACCCAGCAGCGGAGATTCCCAGGGTAGTGCAGCAGGAGACGAGCTTCAGGCAGAGGGCAATCCGCAGGCTCTGGCCGGCTCTGGAGGTGGTTCCAGCACGCCTCCGCCGACCGGCCCCGGGGCCCTCCTCATGCTGCCAATCAACATCGAGGAGGAGATGCGCCGCTCCTATCTCGACTATTCCATGTCGGTCATCATTGGCCGCGCGCTTCCCGATGTCCGCGACGGCTTGAAGCCGGTGCACCGCCGCATCCTGTACGCCATGCAGGAGATGGGTCTGCAGGCGAACAAGAAATACACAAAATGCGCCAAGGTAGTGGGCCACGCGATGGGTAACTACCACCCGCACGGCGATTCCGCGATCTACGATGCGATGGTTCGGCTGGCCCAGCCGTTCTCGATGCGCTATCCGATGATTGACGGCCAGGGCAACTTCGGCTCGGTGGATGGAGATCCACCCGCCGCGATGCGCTACACCGAGTCTCGCCTGCAGAAGATCGCCGGAGAGATGCTCGCCGACATCGACATGGATACCGTCGACTTCACGCCGAACTACGACGAGTCCACGCTGGAGCCGACGGTTCTTCCCACGCGCATCCCCAACCTGATCGTGAATGGATCGTCGGGTATTGCGGTGGGCATGGCGACGAATATTCCGCCACACAACCTGACCGAAGTGCTGAATGCGACCATCAATCTGGTCAATGATCCCGCTGCCGGATTGGCCGAGGTGCTGCAGCATGTGAAGGGGCCGGACTTCCCGACCGGCGGCATCCTGTATGGCACATCCGGCATTGCCAATGCCTACAGAACAGGCCGCGGCCGCTTCACCGTTCGTGCCCGCTGTGGCACGGAGAAGATTTCGGGCGGCCGCGAGGCCATCATCGTCAGCGAGATCCCGTATCAGGTGAATAAGAACAACCTGATCAAGCGCATCGCTGAACTTGTCAACGAAAAGACGATTGAAGAGATCTCGGATGTGCGTGACGAATCCGACCGGCAGGGTATGCGCATCGTGATCGAGCTGAAGCGCGGAGCGCAGCCGGAGATCGTGCTGAATCAGCTCTTCAAGAACACGCAGATGCAGGAGAGCTTCTCGATGATCTTCCTGGCCGTGCACAACGGCCAGCCGCGCGAGCTGCCACTGCCGGATGCCATTCGCGCCTTCATCGAGCACCGCATTGACGTGGTCCGCCGCCGCACTGCCTTCCTGCTTGGCAAGGCACGCGACCGCGAGCACATCCTGCTCGGCTACCAGATTGCCCTGGACCACCTCGACCAGGTGATCCGCCTGATCCGTAACTCGTCCTCGCGTTCCGAGGCACGGGAGAATC
>CAXTSF010000034.1:8263-20054 GCA_964246865.1 uncultured Terriglobus sp. | reverse complement strand
ACGAAACAGGGTGCGGGCGTGCCCCGCACCGGTACACAGACGGGAAGCATAAACAGCTCTGGCTCACCGACAAGCGCGAACGGTACTGGCGGCCAGTCGAATCAACAGGGAACCACAGCCGGATCGCCCCGCCAGTAGTCCACCCGAGCACAGGAGTGCCGTGATGAGCCCGTCCCGCCCTTTCATCCTCCGACCGGTCGCCACGGCTCTTCTGATGGTGGCGATCCTGCTCGCGGGCGGCGTCGCTTACTTCCAGCTGCCGGTGTCAGCACTGCCTCAGGTCGACTATCCAACCATTCAGGTACAGACCTACTACCCGGGTGCCTCGCCGGATGTGATGAGTTCTGCCGTGACCGGGCCCTTGGAGCGGCAGTTCGGACAGATCCCCGGCCTGACGCAGATGACCTCCACCTCCTCCGGGGGCGGTTCGGTGATCACACTTCAGTTCAATCTGTCGGAGTCGATCGACGTCGCGCAACAGGACGTGCAGGCGGCGATCAACGCCGCGACCAGCTACCTTCCCAAGGACCTGCCGAATCCCCCGATCTACAGCAAGGTCAATCCTGCAGACGCGCCGATCCTGACGCTTGCCCTGACCAGCAACGGCCTGCCGCTCACGCGTGTGGAGGACCTGGCGGACACGGTACTCGCGCAGAAGATCTCGCAGATGTCCGGCGTCGGTCTCGTCTCCATTGCCGGTGGTCAGAAGCCAGGCGTACGCATTCAGGCCAATCCCACGGCGCTCGCCGGCTACGGACTCTCCCTGGAGGATGTGCGGAGCGGCCTCGCCACCGCGAACGTCGACCAGGCAAAAGGCAACCTGAATGGTACGCATCAGCAGTACATCATCGGTGCCAACGACCAGCTATTCTCCGCCCGTGACTACAGCAATGTCATCATCGCTTACCGCAACGGATCGCCCGTACGGCTTGCGGACATCGCGAACTCGGTAGACAGCTCCGAGAACCTCTTCCAGGCCGCGTGGATGGGCCGTGCTGCCAACGGGGCCGAACCTGCCTCGACCCGGCCGGCCATCCTCGTCAACATTCAGCGGCAGCCCGGGGCCAACATCATCGGCGTCGTCGATCGCGTGGAAGCGCTGCTGCCCAAGCTGCAGGCAAGCCTTCCCGCCTCTGTACACCTAGAGATCCTTACCGACCGCACCAACACCATTCGCGCCTCGGTCAAGGATGTGCAGTTTGAGCTCCTCTTGACCATTGGCCTGGTGATTCTGGTCATCTACCTCTTCCTGCGATCCGTGCGCGCCACCATCATCCCTTCCATTGCGGTGCCGCTCTCGATCGTCGGCACCTTCGGCGTCATGTATCTGCTCGGCTACTCGCTCAACAATCTGACGCTGATGGCGCTTACCATCTCCACCGGCTTCGTCGTCGATGATGCGATCGTTATGGTGGAAAACATCGATCGCTATCTTGAGGACGGGCACTCTCCGCTTGATGCGGCGCTGCTTGGCTCAGAGCAGATCGGCTTCACGATCGTCTCGCTCACTGTTTCTCTGATCGCGGTGCTGATCCCTCTGCTCTTCATGGGTGATATCGTCGGACGGCTCTTTCGTGAGTTCGCCGTCACGCTCTCCGTCACCATCCTTGTGTCGGCCTTCGTCTCACTCACGCTCACACCCATGATGGCGGCCAAGCTCCTGCGCCACACCCCTGAGAGCGAGAAGGGACGCTTTTACAAGCGCTCCGAGGACTTCTTCAACTGGGTCATCGCCCGCTATGCAACCGGCGTTCGATTTGTGCTGCGGCACCAGACGGCAACGCTCATCGTCACCGCCGCAACCTTTGCCCTCACGATTCTGCTGTACATCATTGTCCCGAAGGGCTTCTTTCCCGTGCAGGACACCGGCGAGATCCTCGCCATCACGGATGCCCCACAGGACATCAGCTTCAGCGCGATGAGCAGCCGTCAGCAGGCAATGGCGAACCGCATCCTGGAAGACCCGGATGTCGCGTCCATCTCGTCGTTCATCGGCATCGACGCGACCAACACGACGCTCAACTCCGGCCGCATCCAGATTGACCTGCGCGACCGAGAGCACCGCTCCAGCACCGCTCTCGACGTCATACACCGGCTGCAGAACAATCTCGCCGGCATCGAAGGCATCCAGGCCTATCTGCAGCCGTTGCAGGACCTCACCGTCGAGAACAAGACATCGCGTACCCAGTACCAATATTCGATTGAGGACGCCAGCACGGATGAACTGGCAACCTACTCCAACACCATCCTTCAGAAATTCAGGTCATTGCCTCAGCTTGCGGACGTTGCCACCGATCAAAGCCTGGGCGGTCTGGAAGCGTCCCTCGTGATCGACCGCAATACGGCGTCGCGCTTTGGTATTACGCCGCAGAACATCGACGACACGCTCTACGACGCATTCGGGCAGCGGCAGGTCTCTACCATCTTCACGCAGCAGAACCAGTACCACGTCATTCTCGAGGTCGCACCCAAGTTCGGCCGCAATCCCGCCGCCCTGGACCAGATCTACGTAAAGAGCTCCAACAATATGCAGGTGCCGCTCTCCGCGTTCACGCACTTCGAGGAGAAACCGGCAACCCTCGCCATCTCGCACCAGGGCCAGTTCCCGGCAGTGAACCTGTCCTTCAATCTCGCTCCCGGCTACTCGATCGGCGACGCAGTGACGGCGATTCATAGAGCGGAAAAAGATCTGAACCTGCCGCTCTCCGTCAACGCCTCCTTCCAGGGGACCGCCGCCTCCTTTGAGGCCTCGCTCTCGAACGAGCCGATCCTGATCCTTGCCGCGCTCATCACGGTCTACATCGTGCTGGGTGTGCTCTACGAGAGCTACATTCATCCCATCACCATTCTCTCCACGCTTCCCTCTGCGGGCGTCGGTGCCATCCTCGCGCTGCAGATCACCCGCACCGATCTTTCGGTCATCGCGCTCATCGGCATCATCCTGCTCATCGGTATCGTGAAGAAAAACGCGATTATGATGATCGACTTCGCCCTTATGGCCGAGCGCGAACAGGGCAAGGAGCCGGAGGAAGCGATCTATCAGGCCTGCCTTCTGCGCTTCCGCCCCATCATGATGACCACGATGGCCGCCCTGCTCGGCGGCGTGCCCCTGGCTCTCGGTACAGGCACCGGATCCGAGCTGCGCCATCCGCTCGGCATTACGATCGTCGGCGGCCTCATCGTCTCGCAGATCCTGACGCTGTTCACCACGCCTGTCGTCTACCTCTTCTTTGACCGCCTTGGCCGCCGCTACTTCGGCACACAGGATGCCGATCGAGAGCTCGAAAAGCACCGGCACGAAAACGAACCCGAGTACGCCACCGGCGACTGAGCATGAAGACACTTCCCGAACCCGGCGACCAACTTCCTCGCAACGGCCAGCGACCGGGCGAGGCCGCAAATCTGGACACCGGCAACAACTCGAGCGGCCGAGACAACCGCGCCGGAGAGCGTGCGCCGCACGATCACGCTTCCCCGCACGATCAGCAACACAATGCCGAACCGCCCGAGCAGAGCAATGGTCCCATCGGCAACGTTCACTTCTCGGCACCCTTCATCCGGCGGCCGGTCGCCACCTTTCTTCTCTCCGTGGCCATCATCCTCGCCGGCTCGGTCGCCTACAAACTGCTGCCCGTCTCGTCCCTGCCGGAGATTGAGTTCCCGGTCATCTCCGTGGGTGCCGGCCTGCCCGGGGCCGATCCGGAGACAATGGCGTCCGCGGTAGCCACGCCGCTCGAGCGGCAGTTCTCCCGCATTGCCGGCGTCAATCAGATGACCTCCACCTCCTCGCAGGGCGGGGCAAACATCACCCTGCAGTTCGATCTCAATCGGGACATCAACGGCGCCGCGCGCGATGTGCAGGCGGCCATCAGTGCCGCGCGTGCCCAACTGCCGGCGAACCTGCCCAGCAACCCGACCTATCGCAAGATCAACCCTGCGGACGCGCCGATCTGCATCCTTGCGCTTACCTCGGACACTCTCTCTGTGCCGCAGCTTTACGACGCGGCTGACTCGGTGCTCGCGCAGAAGCTGGCAAGCGTCGAGGGTGTCGGCCAGACTTTTGTCGGCGGCTCCTCCAAGCCGGCGGTGCGCATCGAAGCCAACCCGTCGCAACTCACCAGCTACAACCTTTCTCTCAATGCGCTGCAGGCTGCGGTACAGACCATCAACGTAAACCAGCCGACCGGGTACCTGAACGATGAAAAGCGGCGCTGGTTTGTCACCACCACCGACCAACTCTTTGGTTCAGATGCCTACAGGCCCCTGGTCATCGCGACTAGCCGGGGCCCTGTCACCAACGCCCAGCCTAATAACGGCCTGCAGGCTAACGTAGTCAGCGCCACGGCATCGCAGGCCCCCATCGCAGCCGTGACCAGTAACGCGGGTGGCGGCGGCTCCGCGCCCGTCCCCGTTCAGTTGAGCAACACCACGGCAGCGACGCCGATCCTGCAGCCGGCTCCCACCACCCCAGGCACCTACGTCGCGCCCACACCCGTACAGCAGGCGAACACCTTTTCCAGCGCCGCCAACCGCAGCACCTCCGTGCTGAGCACACCGGCAATCACCGCGACCGCCACGGGAAGCACCTCTGCGGCGGCCGCGCTCGCCGCACCTCCCACGGCCAGCTTCAGCAGCACGCCTTCGACGCCACTCACCACGCTGCCCAGCGGAGGCGGCGGAGGCGGCAGCCCCGTCGCTAACGGCATGGCAACAGGTGCATCGCCGGCCTCCGCGGCCCCGGGTACGGCTGCCCTCAACTCCGGCGCTGGCTTTCAGTCCGCAGCGCTGAGCAGCGGCACCTCCAACGTGGCCACCACCAGCACCAACGCGGCGGGTATCGTGCGGATTGGCGACGTTGCTCGCGTAGTCGACTCCGTTGAAGACATACACACCTTTGGCATGTTCAACGGCAAACCGGCCATCCTGGTCATCATCTTCAAATCGCCGGGCGCAAACGTCATCAAGACAGTCGACAACGTCCTTGCGCTGCTGCCGCAGCTGCAGGCCTCCATCTCACCGGCGATCAAGCTTCAGGTGGCGCTCGATCGCACCGCCACGGTACGCGCCTCCGTCAAAGACATCACCCGCACCCTCGTCATCACCATCGTTCTTGTGGTCCTGGTCGTCTTCGCCTTTTTGCGTGAGTGGCGCTCCACCCTTATTCCCTCTGTTTCCGTGCCGCTCTCGCTGCTTGGAACCTTTGGCGTCATGTACCTGCTGGGCTACACGCTGGACAATCTCTCGCTGATGGCCCTCACCATCTCAACTGGCTTCGTTGTCGATGACGCCATCGTGGTGATCGAAAATATCTCGCGGCATCTTGAAGAGGGCCTTTCTCCTTATGAGGCCGCCATGCTCGGCTCCCGCGAGATCGGCTTCACCGTCGTCAGCATGTCGATCTCGCTGATCGCGGTCTTCATCCCCATCCTGCTGATGGGCGGCATCGTCGGCCGGCTCTTCCGGGAGTTCGCCGTTACGCTCTCGGTCGCCATTATGGTGTCGCTGGTCGTTTCGCTCACCACCACGCCCATGCTTTCGGCCAAATTTCTGCAGCCACACTCTGCACGCAAACACGGCCGCATCTATCTTGCGAGCGAGCGCTTCTTCGACTGGATCCTCAAGGAATATGCACTCGGGCTTGGCTGGGTGCTGCGGCACCAGCTACCGGTCCTGCTTATCTGGCTCGCGACATTTGCCCTCAACATCTATCTCTTCATCCTTGTTCCCAAAGGTTTCTTCCCTTTGCAGGACACAGGCCGCCTCTCCGGCCGCATCCAGGGCCAGCAGGACGTTTCCTTTGACCAGATGAAGCTGAAGGTGCAGGCGATGACCGAGACGGTCAAGAGTAATCCCGGAGTCCTGAACGCGCTCAGCTTTGTGGGCGGCGGCGGACCCGGCGGCGGCGCCTCCAACACCGGCGGCATGTTCATCTTTCTCAAGCCCCAGAATCAGCGGCCCGGCCACAGCAGCGCGGACGCCATCATCGCGCAGCTCCGGCCAAAACTGTCCTCTGTTCCCGGCGTCATCACCTACCTGCAGAGCGCGCAGGAACTGAACATCGGCGGCCGTCAGTCCGCGACCCAGTACCAGTACACCCTGACCTCGGATTCTGTTACGGACCTGAACCACTGGGCACCGCTGATGATGGCGCAGATGCAGAAAACGGCGGAACTCGCGGACATCGCCACTGACCAGCAGGACAAGGGTCTCCAGGCCCAGCTCGTCATTGACCGTGACACCGCTTCGCGGCTCGGCATCACGCCGCTAAGCATTGACCAGACGCTGTCCTCCGCCTTCGGCCAACGTCAGGTCTCGACTACCTACAAGACGCTCAACCAGTACCACGTCGTGCTCGAGGTGGCACCGGAGTATCAGAAGGATCCCAGCGCGCTCAAGACCATCTACGTCAAGAGCACTACCGGCGCCCAGGTCCCGCTCTCCGCCATCACGCACTTTGAAACGCTGCGCGTGCCCTTGCAGGTGAACCACCAGGGTCTCTCCCCGGCAGCGACACTGTCGTTCAATCTCGCGCCAAACGTCTCCCTTTCGCAGGCCACGGCAGCCATTGAACAGGCACGCAACACCATCGGCATGCCGGCCTCCATCGCTGGCGGCTTCCAGGGCTCCGCGCAGGCCTTTCAGCAATCGCTCTCCTCCGAGCCGATCCTGGTCCTGCTGGCGCTCTTCGCTGTGTACATCGTGCTCGGCATTCTTTATGAGAGCTTCATTCATCCGCTCACCATCCTGTCCACCCTGCCCTCGGCGGGCGTCGGTGCCATCCTCGCCCTCATCATGACGCAGACGGACCTTTCCGTGATCGCCATCATCGGGATTGTGCTGCTCATCGGCATCGTTAAGAAAAATGCGATCATGATGATCGACTTTGCGCTTGTGGCCGAGCGCGAGCACGGCAAGAGCCCTGTCGATGCCATCTACGAAGCATGTATGCTTCGCTTCCGGCCCATCACCATGACCACCTTCGCCGCCCTCCTGGGAGGGCTACCCCTCGCCTTGGGCACCGGCACCGGTTCGGAGCTGCGACGGCCCCTCGGCATCACCATCGTCGGCGGTCTGCTCGTTTCGCAGATGCTCACGCTCTTCACCACTCCCGTCGTCTACCTGTTTTTCGATCGTCTCCGGGGTGCGCGTGCCTCCGCCCGACAAACGGCCAGTCAGCTTCAACCCGTTCCGGTCGCGGGCGACTAGACTCGCGTCCCAACCAGGAGTCGTCTGCCCAAGGGTCGAGGCAATCGCCTTCTCAGGTCTGCTGTGCAGGAGAGACTTCCGGTCCGCAGATCCCCCAAAGGTGGCAGGCTGCACCCCGGCCGGGTAGATCTCCATCTGCAACCCGCACATACGACGGTTCATCCCATCAGCCATGCACCGTTGCACTGCTCGTGTCGCTTCACTTCTGTTCTGCACCACTCTGCCGCTGGCGGTAGTCGCATCTCACGCGCAAGGGTCGCGAACAGGCTCGCCGGCTGCAGCCGTCTCGTCCAGCTCTCCGGCAACAGGGACGCCCGCGATCTCATCCGGGCGCAAGGCCACACCGCCCCGGAAGTCTTCGTCGCGCGGCAACGCAAACGCTACCGGTTCAGCGGCAGCCAATCCTGCTTCCGGGCGCGGACCGGCCTCGCAGGATAGCCCCCTCCTGCCTATCTCCACACTCACAAACAGCCTGGGTATCGCATCCGGCACACCGATTCAGGTGCAGTTAAACACCACGGTCGACTCCGCGCATGCGCGGAACGGCGACACGCTTGCCGGCTCGCTTGCCGCACCGTTAGCCGGCATGCCCGTTGGTACCCCCGTGACCATGACCGTGATCTCCGCCTCGTCCGCGGGCTCCGTCCAGAGCTATGGCGAACTCTCCATCCAGGTTCTCTCCGTGGGCAATCATCCGCTGCTGTCCAACGTTGTCAGCGCAGTGGGTCAGGAGGGCAAACGGGAGCTTCCGGATGCAGCTCCGGCAAAGGGTACGGAAGCAAGCTTTTCCGCCGAAAGACCGCTCACGCTCACCGCCGCCTGAAAGCGGCTGCACCTCACCGGAGCTTCTTTACCACCTCCAGCATCTCCGCCGCATGCCCTTCCGGCTTGACGCCGCGAAACTCCGCCGCCAGCCTGCCCTCCCGATCAAGGACGAAGGTGGATCGCTCGACCTTCGTTACCGGCTTGCCGTACATGCTTCCCTCGCGTACCACGTCAAAAAGCTTGGCCACGATCAGGTCCGGGTCGGCCAGCAGCGGATACCCCAGCGAGAACTTCTCGTCAAACTTCTTCTGCTTCCCCGCGGTGTCGCGTGAGACGCCAAGGAGGACGGCTCCCGCCTTTCGCAAATCGGCATAGCTGTCGCGGAACTCACAAGCCTCTACGGTGCAGCCTGGCGTGTCCGCACGCGGATAGAAGAACAGCACAACCGGCTGCCCGCGGAAGCTTTCCACCGACACCGAACTTCCACTCTGGTCCTTGCTTTCAAACGACACCACATCTCCGACCTTCATCGCCAGCCTCCTGCCGCACTTGTACCATGGAGCGCATGGCAGCTCTCGGCACCGTCGCCGAACTCTGGCGTTACCCGGTCAAGAGCATGCGTGGAGAGCGTCTTTCCTCTCTCCTGCTGGACAGCTCCGGCATCTCCGGTGACCGCCGCTTCGCCATTGAGAGCAGCGGTGCACCTGCAGGAAAGCCCCTGCTCACGAGCCGTGAACGTTCACACATACTTCTCTGCATAGCTACCGGTACAGACGCAAACACCCTCATTACAACGCCGGACGGCCAGCGCCTGCGTCTCGCCGGTCCGGCCACCCTGCCAACCCTTGGACACGCCCTTGGCACGGCAAACTCGCTCCGCCTCGTTCGCGCCTCGCGGCCCCTCACCGATTGCCGCCCTGTCTCCATCCTCTCCCTTCAAGCCCTCCGCCAGCTCGAAGCCGAATTCGGCAAGCCCATCGACCCTCGCCGCTTTCGCGCCAACCTCCTGCTCGACCTCACCTCTTCAGCTTCGCAAATTCGCAATGCTGGAAAGACCACAAACGCACTTCTGCTGGACGAGTCGTTCCAATCCGGAACAGCACCGGAGCAAGCAGCTCCCCACGCACCTTCTCTACTCCGGGCAACAGCAACGCCCGAAGAGCACCTGGTAGGTAAGCGCATCCGCATCGGGGATACTGCTGTTCTCAGCATCACGGAACGCGACCCGCGCTGCCGCATCGTCATTCTCGATCCGGAGACTGCCGAACCCGACCCATCGCTCATGAAGCTGATCGACCGCCTGCATGGAGGCCGCATCGGCGTCTATGCCACGGTTCACACTCCCGGTCCTCTCCAGGCCGGTGACACTGTTTCGCTCGCCTAAGACCGCGATCGCGCGCAATCGAAACGCGCACCTTCAGTCGACCATCGCAAAGCGACCTTCCCCACCTGGCAACCGTCCAATCTCCTGATGAACCAACGCCCGTTGTCCTGGCTCGCCGCTGCCATCAGCCTGGCAGCCACGCTCCCCGCGCAGACGCACCGCGCCACCAGGCCGGATGCGGTCACTCGCGCCGTCGCCGTGTATGAGTACAGCGGCGATCTTGCCCATCCCAAAGCCGCCCGCCTCATCCCGGTCTCGCTCTTTCTCGGGGGGCACTTCGAGGATGCGGGTGTGTACCTCGCGCGGCCGGTACCGCTCGCGCTCGACAACGGCAATGTGTACGAGTTTCAGCAGGCCGGCACGCGGCTCGGCTATCTCGATCTGGCTTTCGCGAAAAACTACAACGCCAACGCGGCCGGTGCCGCCATTGCAAACAACTTCGAGAATGGCTGGTTCGGCTACGGCCGTTACCGCGCGCTGCCCACACCAAAAGCAGCCAAGGTACTCACCGCCCGGAACAACAATGCGCACGTGGTGACTGACAGCCCCGATGGCCGGCCGGTGCCGGCCGCGAAACCGGACGGCAAGCCAGACCCGTCCGCCGGTCCGCTTCCGCGCGGCGCAGACGACGATCCAGACCGGCCCGCGAAGATCTCTTTGCCGGACGACACCTCCTCCAGGAAGTCCGACACGCCCGATCCCGACCGGCCGACGCTCCACCGCCAGACAGGACCGCCTCCCCCTGCGTCCAGCGATGGCTCCTCTGCTCCGCCCACCGGCAAGAACGGCAAGCCGCCCAAGCCGCCGAACGCAGTAGTCGTCGCGACCGGTGATCCTTCAACAGATCCGGACCGGCCGTCGATGCGCCGTCATAGAGCCGATGAAAACGTGATTCCTCCAGACCCGGTCGATCTCCCCAGCACCAAGGGCCTGAGCGGGCCCGCCGATACGGTTACCGGCGGACCCGCCATCGACAATCCCAACCGGCCATCGTTGCGCAGGGGACGCCAGAGTGCACAGGCAAACGGCGCCGCGGGCGAATCCCTTCTACCCATGCAGGCAGCCACACCGGTCAACGACCTCGCCCAGACCGCCGCCGTCTCCGACGCCAAGGACCGGCCCGAGCACAGCTTCCTTTTCCCATTCGCATCCGACACGGATCGAACAACCATCCTGCGAGAGATGGAGGCCCTGGCCCAGGAGGTGCTTGCCCATCCCAGCCTCGCGACAGACGCGCCCGACATCCTGAAGAAGGAAGCCGCTTCCTTCAAGCCAGCCCAGCCCACCGTGGAACGGCGCCCCATGCGCACTGGCAACACAGCGGTCCGGCAAATGCATGCCCTAACAAGGCCCGCGACCCCAGCAGAGTCCAGCCATCCCGAGCTCGCCGGGGAACAGCTCAGCGCTTTTCAGCTCTCCTACAGCGCCGAACCTACCTACGTCTTCACGGCGCACACCTCCCCCAGCGCCGCACCCCTGCGCTATGCGACCGTTGTCGCGCAGCTGAACACCGATGGCAAGCTCAGCGTTGCCATGCGCACCACCACCGATGTTGAGCACCTCGACCGCGTACCGCGCTACCGGCTCATCGACGCGGTCGACGCCGACGGCAGCAACCGCGCGTCGCTCCTCTTCGAGCTGCGGGCACAGCATTCGCGGCAGTTCGCCCTGTACCGTCTGCTCGGGCCGCATCCCGATCAGATCTTCGTCAGCGGTTCCACGCTGTAGCGCCATTTTCCTGTTGCTGTGAAGCGAATGGCCGGGTGAAGTCATCCTCTGGGAGAAGACGACTCCTGCAGCGCAACTTCGCGAATGCCTCAGCAGAGCTCTCGCTTGCGTCGACTTGCCCACCGTCGGTTCCTGGGCGATCATCTCCAGATGTCCTCCGGAGACCTCTTCGCAGCCAATGCCGACAGGCAAACCCGACAAGCAGGTGGCACCGTCACCGCCCATTGTGACGGCGGTGCCCGCGGCAACCCCGGCCCGGCCGGCTATGGTGCCGTTATCACTGCGGAGGATGGCACCGTTCTTGCGGAGCTTTCCGAGTTTCTGGGCTTCCGCACGAATAACTTCGCCGAGTATTCCGGCCTGCTCGGCGTGTTGCAGTGGACCCTCGATCACGGCCACGGCCGCCTGCGCGTCATCTCCGACTCGCTGCTCATGGTGAACCAGATCTCGGGCCGCTACAAGGTGGCCAGCCCGGACCTGAGGCCCCTCTTTGACGAGGCGAAGCGACGCATCAGCAGGCTCGATACTTTTGCGATTACCCATGCCCTTCGCCACAAGAACAAGGACGCCGACCGCCTCGCGAACGAGGCTATGGATCGCGGCACCAGACGCGGGCCCGCCGCTCCTCGAGCGCCCGCACCCGCTCCTCTCCTTGCCACCCCTTACCCGCCCAAAACCGCCCAGCCCCCGCCCCCCCAGCCCAAGGAT
>CAXTSF010000034.1:6089-8253 GCA_964246865.1 uncultured Terriglobus sp. | reverse complement strand
CGGGCCCCGCACTGCCGGCCCACCATCCGCAGCTGCGCCGGCATCTGGTAGTCAGCCCGAGATGCTCCGCGGCTTCGTCCGCGACGGCAGCATCCATCTGCTCGGTGGCCACACGCTGCCGGATGGCGTCTTTGTCAAAATCATCCGCGAGTAAGCACGCAACAGAGTCTCTCTTCAGCGGTATTCACGGTCTCTCTTCAGCAGTATCCGCGAACGGTGCCAGAGTTCCTCCGCACTTCCTTGCGTTCTTTCTCGCGTTCTCTTCCGTACTTCTGATCCTCTGACTTCCGCAACTTCGGTCGCCCCTATTATTTAGGCTCCGCCGCTCTTTGCCAGCTCTTCCTTCAAAATTTCGCTCACGCGCTTGTTATCGGCGTGCAGTCCGCTCGCCATCACCCGCTGCTGTACCACCCGCATCGCTGGTCCCATGTCCTTCGGCCCCGGAGTCTTCCCGCCCTCGGCCAGGTGGGCCACCGCACCCTGAATCACGGCGCGCAACTCTTCTTCACTTGCCGTCTGCGGCAGGTATGTCTCCAGCAGCTTGATCTCATCCTGCTCTTTGAGTGCCAGTTCCGGCCGGTTGCCCTTTGCGAACTGCTCCGCCGCATCCTTGCGCTGCTTCACCATTGTCTGCAGCACCTGCAGCTCCTCCGCATCGTCCAGAGGCGCACGCTTGTCGATCTCCTTATTCTTGAAAGCGGCCTTTGCCATGCGCAGCGTCTCCAGCCGAAGACTCTCGCGCGCCTTCATCGCCGTAATGATGTCCTTGCCAATCTGTTCGCTGATCGCCATCGCTCTTAGACCCTCGCACACAAGTCTAGCGGGTCTGATTCTTAGCGACGGAGGAGAGTCGTCAGTCCAGCCTGATCGGACCGCCGACTCGCTCCATGCCAAACTCACGCATCCGGGCATCGTCCTTGCCGGCAGTGGAGATGTACTCACCCGGCCGGACCCCCGCTGCCTCACGACCGTTGAAGAAAGCCTCCATCTTGCCCGCCGGGCTGTACGTCAGCAGCATCCTGCCGGTCGACTCGCCTACAAACGCCCATGCGTGTGGAACCATGCGCGGTCCCAGCACGCAGTCTCCCGCGCTGAGGTGAAAGCGGTCGCTGCCGATCTCCACGATGTACTCGCCTTCCATCACATAGAACAACTCATCCTGCTCCCGGTGAAAATGCCTGGGCGGCCCGCCCTTCTTCCGGTTCGCCTGCTCCATCACGAACATCGCTCCGGCGGTCTCCGCCGTCAGTACCTTGTAGCTGGTCGAGCTCACCCCGACCACCCGCTTCTTCTGCTCCCGATCCATCCCGGCCGCCACCTTCTCGGTCTTCGTGGTCTGCCCTTCGGACGGGGCCGCCGTCGCAGTCGAGCTCTGAGCGAAAACGGCCGATGATAGTGCGGCCAGCGCGAGTTGCAGAAACGATCGGCGTTGCAGAGATTGCATCGAAGGGTCTCCCTGGTGAGGAACGCGTAAACCGGTGAGTTTCCGGATCAAACGCCGCCATCGGCGCCCATCCTAGCCCCTCGAAGGGATGGTGCGGCCGCAAACGCGGTGAATCGCCATTCAGAGTCTCGGGACTTCCTGCACTCGCACATTCAACTCGCGATCTCCAGACTCGCCCGGCGAACGCCTCGCCCCCTCTGCACTTTTTTGCCTCTCCTTTCACACCCTCTGCCCAACCCCTACACTATCCCCATGATCCGCAAAACGCGCCTTTTCACGCCCGGACCCACGCCACTCCTTCCTGCCGCACAGTTCGCCATGGCTGCCGCTGACATCCATCACCGCACGCCGGAGTTCCGTGCGATGTACAGCCGCGTCCTCGCACAGCTCAAGGAGTTCGTCGGCACGGAGAACGATGTTGTCCTTCTGTCGAGCTCTGGTACCGGGGCCATGGAGGCCTCCGTCTCCAATCTCACCTCTCCCGGTGAACGCGTTCTGGTTCTCAGCGCCGGCAAGTTCGGCGAACGCTGGACCGCCCTCGCCAAGGCCTTCGGATGTGCGGTCGATGTGGTCTCCGCGCCCTATGGTCAGACCTTTTCCATCGAGGCCGTCCGGAGCGCCCTCAAGCTAGAGACGCGCGTTATCTTCATGCAGAGCAGCGAAACCTCTACCGGCGTGCGCCACTGCGTTCCGGCGGTTGCAAAGCTGCTTCGCGAACAG
>CAXTSF010000034.1:0-6079 GCA_964246865.1 uncultured Terriglobus sp. | reverse complement strand
TCACCGGCCTTGGCACCACGCATATCGATATGGATGGGGACGGTATCGACGTCCTGATCGGCGGCTCGCAGAAGGCCGTCATGATCCCGCCTGGCCTCAGCTATCTCGCCGTCAGCCAGCGCGCGTGGGAGCGCATGGAGGCCTCCTATAATCCCCGCTACTATTTCGACCTCCGCAAGGAGCGCAAGAACGCCAAGAACGGTGAGTCCGCGTACACGCCCTCCGTTGCGCTGGTGGCCGCACTTGGGGCCGCCCTGGACTGGATCGCCGCGCAGGCAGCGACAGCGGAAAACCCCGGCGGCTCACTTGCCGAGGGCCGCCAGAAGCTGATCGAGAACGCCGAAACCATCGCCGCCATGACTCGCGCCGCCGTCACCGCACTCGGCCTGCAACTCTTCGCGCCGGATTGCCCGTCCGCCGCGGCCACAGCCGTTCTGCCCCCGGCAGGCGTCGACTCCGGCATCATCGTCAAGGAGCTGAAAAGCCGTTTTGGTGCCGTGATCACCAACGGCCAGGGTGAGATGAAGGGACAGCTCTTCCGCATCGCCCACCTCGGCTTCTTCGACTACATGGACACCATCGCCCTGATCGGCGCACTCGAACAGGTTGCTGCAAAGAGCCTGCACCTGCCCGATTTCGCGTGGGGTAACGCCCTCATCGCCGCACAAACCCTTTATGCGGAGCGCTCCGTGACCGCGGCAGCGGATCGTGCCTGCATCTGTGGCCGCACGGAGATCTGCTGCTCCCTCCAGAACACCACCTACGGCGCAGGCTAAGCCAAACGATCCATGCAAGGTAGAGATGATGGCGGACGCTGCCAATGGCAGCTCCGCCATTTTTGTCTTCGCATCCGAATAGGTGCGAACTGCCGCAAAGCAAACCGTCCACGCTTTGATTTGGTCGAAAGTCCTTTCAGCGGTGACGCCCCTGGGGTGATTGCGAACCGAACTGATTTCTGATAGATCGGCCTCCATCCCCACGCTAATCTCCTCTTGCACCCGACGTGCTACAGGAGACCTAACACATGAAATCCTTCCGCGCCCTCGCCCTCGTTGCCGCCCTGACGCTCGCCGCCGCTCCTTCAGCTTTCGCCGGACAGACTGGTTGCAACCCGCGCCCCTACGCCGTTCCGGTCTCCCCAATTGTCAGCATTGTTCTTAGCGTGATTGGCCTGTAACTTGAAGGGCGGGAGCTCCCGCGCGCATGCATCTTTCGATACTGGATAAGGCACTGTGGGCATCCTCACTTTTCGGTCAGATTGCCCTTGTCCTTATCCTTGTATCCAAGAGACGCGCGCGTACCCTCCCTATCCTTACGAGCTTTATCGCTTTCTCCGCACTACGCACTACTCTTCTCTTCTTTACGCTCCGTTACAGTAGTCAACACGCGTACTTTGTCGCTTATTGGGCCAGCGGGTCAGTCGACTACGTGTACCAAGTCGCGCTGATCTATGAGATCGCACGCAGCGTATTGCGTCCTCTTGGGCGATGGATTCTTGACGCTCGAGGATCTTTCCTTGTGTGGGCTGGCATTGGCCTTGTTGTTGCCGCAATCTTTGCAATGCAGATCGGCCCGCCTCAATCGAGAGGGGTTGCACTGTGGAGCACACGCATCAGCGTCTTTACGTCCCTTATGACCTGCGGGCTCTTTCTCGCGATGTCGTTCTCCGCCAATCGCCTGGGGCTACGACGGCGCAGCTACGTCGTCGCGATTGGGCAGGGGCTGTTTTTATGGGCCTTCAGTGAGCTTATGGAAGACATCGGCCATACTATATTCGGCTGGAATCGCGACTTCACGATTCTCGAACACATCGGCATGTTCGTTTACCTCGGCGTGCTTGTGTACTGGATCGGTGTCTTCTGGCGTCCCGAAGTGGAACGCGGCGCACTTTCCCCGGAGATCCGCAATTATCTGCTTGCAGCGCACGCCCGGCTCGCTTACGATTCTCCTAGTCGCGACCAGCCATGACCATACCTGTGCTCCTCATCATGCTTGCCGCTTTCCTGGCCGCGGCCTTCTGGTCGACGCAGCGCCAGAGCACACGTCTGCACCAGCTCTCCTGGGATGACCTGATCGGCAGGCTGGAGCCGCTTCCCGCGAGCGGCATCTCCAAGGTCGCGCTCGACTACCTGCAACCCAGCAAAGGGCAGATCGCCATCGAAACCGACGAGCTCTGGTATCTCATCGGTGAGGCCGAGGGCCTCCGCCGCATGGTCACCAACGCCGACGTCCTGCTCGCCCTCGCCGGCTTCGCCCAGCAGTGGAACTTTGAAGAGGGCGTCATTGTCGCCGAGCGCATGCGTCGTGATGCCAAGGCCCTGAAACGTGCAGCTCGCCGTGTCTCTCTCGGCCTGATCTTCGGCTACGACAAGGCGCACGGCCCCTTCAGCCTGCAGGAGGCGGCAAGCTCGTATTACCTGATGCGCCGCCGCCTGCTCGCCCTGTATGAGACCAGCCACGTGGGCCGCTACCCTGCCCTGGCCGCCGCCGTTTAGCCCGAAGCTCTAACTGCACAGTCCGTCGGGGACTCTAGCTACGCAGTCCCGTCGGGAACTCTAGCTCTGCAGCCCCTCTCCCGAAGAAACTGCCACTCCGAACAATCAGCCGCCCTGATACAACGGAGTGCATGCGTCTCCTCCGCGTTCTCGCATCGCTTCTCCTTCTGACAATCCCCTCGGCCGCACTCCTCGCTCAGGAGGCCTTACTACGCGTTCGCGCAGGCATTGAGTCACTTCAGAACTGGTACGACACACCGACCGGTCTCTATCAGTCCACAGGCTGGTGGAACTCCGCCAATGCCATCACCGTTCTCGTGGACTCGATGCGCGCCACCGGCGACCGGCAGTACACCCCGGCTCTCGCCAACACCTTCCTGCAGGCGCAGATCGCCATCCCGCCTGCCTCGCAGGTCGCCAAGCGAACCGGCTTTCCCGGTTTTCTGAACAACTTCTACGACGACGAGGGCTGGTGGGCGCTGGCCTGGATTGACAGCTATGACCTGACCCGCGACCCGCGTTATCTCGCGATGGCGCAATCCATCTTCGCCGACATGGCGGGCGGCTGGGACGCAACGTGTGGCGGCGGCATCTGGTGGAGCAAGGACCGCAAGTACAAGAACGCCATTGCCAACGAACTCTTTTTCTCCGTGGCCGCCCACCTCGCCACGCGAACAAAGGCGAGGGTACTGGGCCATACGTATCCGCAGTGGGCGGCCATGGAATGGCATTGGTTCGAGCACTCCGGCATGATCAACGCGGATCACCTCATCAACGACGGCCTCACGATCGATCAAGCAACCGGAGCCTGCACCAACAATGGCAAAACCACCTGGACCTACAACCAGGGCGTGATTCTCGGCGCACTGTCCGAGAATGCACAGGGTCGCCATAACAAAGCAGAGTTGCAGTCTGCCCGCGCGATTGCCGATGCCGCGCTCGCTCACCTGGCCGATGCGCAGGGCATCCTGCACGATGCGTGCGAACCCAATTGCGGCGAGGACGGCATCCAGTTCAAAGGCGTCTTCATGCGCAATCTGAGCGCGCTCAACCGCTCCGTTCACGATGCAAGGTACACGTCGTTTCTGACAACGAACGCGGACAGCGTATGGCTGAAAGACCGCGGTGACGGAGACCAATTCGGCCTCGTCTGGTCTGGCCCGCCATCTTCCCTGAACGCAGGCAGCCACAGCTCCGCGCTGGATGCGCTGGTAGGAGCGATGGCTGCGTCTCCACCAGCATCCCGCTCCCGACAGTAGCGATTGCGCGCTGACCTTTTACCCTCAAGCAAGTCGACCGGTACTTCGCCACGAGATCTCTCGCATGCTGGACGTCCATGCCCCTCACGAGCCGGTTCACGGCTGGCGTGACTTTCTCCTCCATATCCTCACCATCACCATCGGTCTGCTCATCGCCATCGGCCTCGAACAGTTGGTCGAGTGGTTCCATCACCGCCATCTGGTCCATCAGGCGCGCGAACAGATCCGCGAAGAGATCTGTACGGCCAGGAGGAGCTGGTACAGAGCAGCGTCGCAAACTACATACAGAAATCCGCACACCTGTACGCGCCCATATCGAGGCACGGCGGCGTTCTGGCACAGGATTTACCTGTGGCGCGGCTCACGCCCGATCAGCGGGAGACACTCGCCGCCAACTCTGCCGAAATCGTTACAGAGATCAGCCTGCTGCAGGACCTGATGCATGGGCTGTATGACATTTACACGGCAGCCCCCAGGCCTCAAACAGCGACCCCGTAGAATGTTCTTAACATGAAGATTGTCTTGGCTGAAAAGGTCTCGCCCGCTACCCTCGCTGCCTTTCAACAGGAGTCCGGCTGGCAGGTCGTTACCGCCGACCAGATCGCAAAGCGCGGCGAAGGTGCCCTCGAAGCCGAACTCGCCGATGCTGATGCGCTCATCGTCCGGTCCGCCGTTCAGGTCACCGCCAAGCTCCTGGAAGCTGCGCCCAGGCTGCGCGTTATCGGCAGGGCGGGCGTCGGCGTCGACAATATCGACACTCCGGCCGCAACTCACCGGGGCATCGTGGTGATGAATACGCCCGGTGCCAATGCCGTCGCTGTTGCCGAGCTTACCCTTGGCCTGCTCGTCACCATGGCCCGGCAGATCCCTCGCGCAACTGGCCTGCTGCACCAGGGCAAATGGGAAAAGAAGTCGCTTCAAGGAACCGAGCTGCGGGGCAAGACCCTCGGTATCGTCGGCCTTGGACGTATCGGTCTTGAGGTTGCACGCCGCGCCGGCGCTTTCGGCATGGAGCTTATCGGCTACGATCCTTTTGTCGCTCCCATCATTGCGCGAGAGAACGGCGTCACGCTGGTTCCGGTCGACGACATCTTCCGCGAGTCGGACTATCTCACGTTGCATGTGGGCCTGACGCCGCAGACGGACGGCTTCATCAATGCGCACAGCGTCGCCATCATGAAGCGCGGCATCCGCATCGTGAACTGTGCGCGAGGCGAACTGATTACAGAGGACGCCCTGCTGAACGGGCTGCGCACCGGACAGGTTGCCGGGGCCGCGCTCGACGTGTTTCGCGAGGAGCCGCTGAAGCACTCTCCCTTCTTCGGCATGGACAACGTCATTCTCACCCCGCACCTGGGCGGGTCCACGGACGAGGCGCAGGAGGCCATCGGCATCCAGCTCGCGCAGCAGGTCACCGCCTATCTCAAGCTCGGTGTCGTGCAGAACGCGGTCAACGTCCCCTCGCTCACGCGTGAGGAGTACGTCGAGGTCGCACCCTTCATCGATCTGGCCGAGCGCCTGGGCACGTTCCTCGCGCACGCCACGCCCGGCCATCTCGAAGGGGTTGAGATCGCCTATGCGGGGCGGCTCGCGATCGGCAAGACCGAACTTCTCCGGAACGCCGTTCTTGCCGGTGTCCTTTCCGACTCCGAACAGGTGAACCACATCAATGCCGCAACCATCGCGTCGGAGCGCGGCATCCGCATCCAGGAAGACAAAAAAGAGTTTCTCTCGAGTGGCGGTGCCGGCTCCGTCCTGAAACTCACCTTGCACTCTGCGCAGGGCGAGGCCACGGCCAGCGCAACGGTGCTGCACGGCAACTCGCCACGCCTTCTTTCGCTGGACGGCGTCGATATTGAGGCCCCACTTACCGGCTCGCTGCTCGCCATTCGCAATCACGATGTACCGGGAGTCATCGGTCGCATCGGCACCGTTTTGGGAGAACACGGCATCAATATCGCGAACTTTGCACTGGGCCGCTCCGTTCGTTCTGGCCGCGTACCGCAGGGCCAGGCCCTGGCCGTTATCCAGATCGATGCCCGCTCAGCCGCCGACGCCAACAACGCCGTGGAGGCCCTGCGTCGTATTGAGGCCGTCGCCAATGTGCGCATGGTCGAGCTGAGCCGGCAGGAATGACTTGGGCGCCGGCAGGAGTGACTCGAGCGTCGGCAGGAATGATTAAGCGCCCGGCAGGAACAATTTCAGGGCCGGCCGAAGGACCTGAGGTGGCCAGTAACAACTGCAGCTTCACGCACCATCCCCCGCAAAGAGAGCCGTAAGACCATGCCCCAGTACGAATACCAGTGCTCCCAATGTCAGCGCCTT
>CAXTSF010000033.1:0-20209 GCA_964246865.1 uncultured Terriglobus sp. | reverse complement strand
CTTGGCTTTGAAGCCCTGGTGATCGAGGACGCGATCCGCGGTGTGGCCGGGAGCACAGGAGAGGAGATGGAGGAGCGCTGGCGTCGCGCCGGTGTGCAGCGAGTGCACAGCAGTCAGCTCGCATAAATTCGGCCTTCCGCCCGCATATGTTTACTGATCTGATTCCTTCCGGGTTTTTCCGGTCTTTGTGCCCGCTTCTTTGGCTTTGCCTCTTGACGCATCAGGTACTCGGTATCAATCTAGGAACATCCTGTGGCACGGTTTATCGGACACAGGACATGGAGGCTTGCTCTGGCATCCATTCCGCTACACGACAATATGGCGACGATGATGGCACCTGTGGAGCAGCGTGAGGTTTTGCGTTGCGACCACTGCAGTCTGGTCCAGTTCCGCACGGCGAGCGCGCTGTGCCGAAAGTGCCGGAAGCCCTTGGATATCGAAGAGCCCGAAGCGGCAGCACCCGCACTGACGATTGTGCCACCGCCTGCACCGGGTGAGACCGGCAGCGGGCCCCAGGTGGCAGGCGCGGTCCGGGATCTGCGCCGCGTGCGAAACCTGAGCCAACGTCAGCTGGCAGGCCGCATGGGAGTTCCTCGCACCTACATCTCCAAAATTGAGAACGGAAAGGCGATGCCGACCCTGTCCTCGCTGGAACGGCTCGCACGCGCTCTCCAGGTGGATATCAGCGCCCTGCTGCGCGACGCCAAGACCCGCCACAAGAGCGAGACGGCTGTGCTGATGACGGATCCCTTCCTGGCGGAGATCGCGGCATTCTGTTCGCAGCTCGACGCGTTGCAGAAATCAATCTTCCTGAATCATGTGCGCGAACTGGCCGCCGGCCGTCGCCGCATGGCTTAAATTGAACGGCTCGCCTCTTTTCCTCTCCCAAGCCGCTTGCTGGAAAGGGCGCAAGCTGTAATTGCGCCCTTTCCGGCGACGTGCTACGGTCAGTTCGGAGAATGACCTTGCCTCTGGATCAGCCTTTGCGCGTGCACGAGCTCTCGACTGACGAGGCCGCTGTCTACCGCAGGCTGGATGCAGGACGGCTGCCTGACCACATTGCCATCATCATGGACGGGAATGGGCGCTGGGCCGGCAAACGCGCGCTGAAACGATTCCTGGGTCATCAGCAGGGTGCGGAGAGTGTGCAGTACGTGGTCGAGACCGCGAGCCGCATCAATCTCCCTTTCCTGACGCTCTACGCATTTTCACTCGAGAACAATCTGCGCCGGCCGAAGAGCGAGGTCAGCTTCCTGATGAAGCTGCTGAAGAACTATCTTGTCGGCAACGTCAAGCGCATGATCGACAACAACGTACGGATGCGGTATATCGGCCGCACTGCCGAGCTGCCCGAGGAAGTGCAGGAGACGATGGCGTGGGCTGAGTCCCAGACGCGCTTGAACACCGGAACAACGCTCACGCTCGCGCTGAACTACGGATCGCGTTGCGAGATTACGGACGCCGCCCGCTCTCTGGTCAGAGATCTGATGGTAGAGGCGGAACGACGCGGTTGCCATCTCGAAGACCTGCTGAGTGCGGGCGGACTCGACGGCATCGACGAGGATGCGCTCTCCAGCCGCATGTACACAGGCACCATGCCCGACCCGGATCTGGTAATCCGCACCTCCGGCGAGCTTCGTGTGTCGAACTTTCTGCTCTGGCAGATCGCGTATGCGGAGATCTTTGTCACGGAGCGCCTCTGGCCAGACTTTCGTGGCGTTCACCTGCTGGAGGCGATTGCCGACTTTCAGGGGCGCGACCGCCGCTTCGGCGGAATCGGCGCCGGTAAAGGTGTGCTGAGCGATGAGGAGCTGCCCGAGCCGCTGGTGCCCGTGCTTGCGCGTCATTGAGGGTGGCACCTGCTTCAACATGAGGCCAGGCAGCTCGGAGTCCGCTCGAGAACGCCGCACACTCTAAAAAGAAGCTGCAGCGGTATGCTCAAGCCTGGCTATGAAGAGAGTTCTTACCGCCGCGGTGCTTGCGTCCGCTGTGTTCGCGTTGGTTCTCTGGGGCAATCAGCTCGCCCTGGTTCTCGCCTGCTGTGTTGTAGCAATGCTGGCGGCATACGAGTACACGCAACTGGCCCGGACAGCCGAGGAGCCGGTGCCGGCCTGGTGGATGCTCCTGTCGGTCACGATCCTGTTCGTGGTCACCTACTTCCGGCCACTCGAGGCTGTACTACCCGTCCTGAGCGCGCTCGGTCTCAGCCTGCTTACCGTTGCAGCATTCCAGCAAGCGCGGGGCGGACGGCTTGAACGTGTGCTGCCACTGACGGCCGCCGGTTTCTTCGGCCTGATCTACGTGGCGTACCCACTCACACTGCTGCCCCAGATGGAGGCGCGGGAGAACGGGGCGGCGCTTCTGCTCTTCCTCATGCTTGTGGTCTGGTGCGGAGATATTGCGGCGCTCTATGTGGGCAGAGCTTTCGGCAAGCGCAAGTTGGCACCGGCGCTGAGTCCAAACAAAACGTGGGAGGGGACCTTCGCCTCGCTCGCCGGCAGCGCCGCTGTTGCGGGCTTGCTGGTTGCCGTGGGTGAAGCTCTCGCGTCGCGCGGATACACACTGCTGCACATCTCTGAGCCGCTCTGGCAGACGCTTCTGCTGGCAGTGCTGGTCAATGTGGCAGCTCAGGTCGGAGACCTTCTCGAGAGCGCGATCAAACGAGGCGCAGGCGTGAAAGATTCCGGCACCCTGCTGCCAGGGCACGGCGGCATCCTGGACCGCATCGATGCTCTACTCATGGCTGCACCCGTTTTGTGGTACCTGCTACTGCTGAAGGAGGCGGCAGGGCTGGGCAGCTTCTAAATAACCTCAACGGGATGGCGCCATCCGTCAAAGCAATCACGACTGCGGCATCCGGTTGCGCAATGACAGCCTGTTGGAAAGGTGCGCTTGCGCGATGAAAGACAGACGAACGCCATGCAGACGCTCTCCGAAAAGCTTGATTTCGCAATTGCCATCCGCGAGCGGCTGGTCCCGGTTGTGGCGCGCCTGCCCCGGCAATAGCGCAGCTTCTCTGCGAAAATAGGTTTCTGTGAAACAGATTGCCATTCTTGGCTCCACAGGCTCTATCGGCACGTCCACCCTCGACATATGCCGCCGCTATCCCGACCGCTATAGGGTTGCTTCGCTTGCCGCAGGTCAGAACGTCGCTGAGGCACTGCGGCAATGCATCCAGTGGCGCCCCAGGGTAGTTTCCATGGCGGACGAGGCGGCGGCTCAAAGGCTTGCGGCCCTGCTCGTGTCTGCCGGTGTGAGTGGAATTGAGGTCGTCTATGGCACCGCCGGGACGGTGCGCGTAGCCACGCTGCCCGAGGTCGATTTTGTGGTGAGCGCCATCGTCGGCGTGGCAGGGCTGGAGGCGACGCACGCCGCCGCGCTCGCCGGCAAGAACATCGGTCTGGCCAACAAAGAGGCGCTGGTGGCCGCGGGCGGCCTGATCATGGCCGCTGCGCGCGAGCATGGGGGGGCGCTGCTGCCCATCGACTCCGAGCACAATGCCATCCATCAGTGCATGCGTGGCGGTGAGCCTGCCGAAGTAAGGCAGATTTGGCTCACAGCGAGTGGAGGCCCCTTTCGCAATACACCTCTGGCCGAATTTCCCGGGATCACGCCGGAACAGGCGTTGAAGCACCCGACCTGGGTGATGGGCCGCCGCATTACGATCGACTCCGCCACCATGCTGAACAAGGGTCTGGAGGTGATTGAGGCGTGCCGGCTCTTTGATCTACCACCGGAGAGAGTCCGCGTTACCATCCATCCGCAGTCGACAATCCACTCGCTTGTCGAATACGTGGACGGCAGCATTCTCGCGCAAATTTCAGTGACGGATATGCGGCTACCCATCCTGTACGCGCTCGCGTATCCGGAGCGGATTCCTTCAGACCTTCAGTTTGATCTGGCTGCCCTCTCCCGGCTTGACTTCCAGGAGCCGGATTTCGAGCGGTTCCCCTGCTTGCGGCTCTCGTATGAGGCGGCGAAGGCTGGCGGCACGCACTGCATTGCGCTCAACGCCGCGGATGAGATTGCCGTTGCCGCTTTTCTGGCTGGTGAGCTACCCTTTCCGGGCATTCCGAGGACGATTGAACGGGTGCTGGAACGCACGACAGAGGTAGAACTGGACAGCGTTGCAGCCGTGCTTGCCGTGGACGCGTCCGCCCGGGAGCTTGCACGCGAGATGCACTCTGCCGAGGCTGCCGGGATCAACCCGGCCCCCAGCGGCGTCTAATAAAACAGCACATTCCCGCTTCATCGTCTTTGCGCTTTCGCTAAGGAGTTCGCTTGCACTCAGTCTCCGGCTCACTCTTCGGACTCGTCTCATTCCTGGTCATCCTTGGCATCATGGTGCTCATCCATGAACTTGGCCACTTTGCGATGGCCAAGTTCTTCCATGTGCGCGTGCTCGCGTTCTCCATCGGCTTTGGCAAGCGGCTCTTCGGCACGGTACGCAACGGCACAGATTACAAGGTATGCGCGCTGCCGCTGGGCGGCTACGTCATGATGGCCGGTGAAGCAGAAATGCCCGGTGCGGTGCAGACCAACGACTCCGCCGCGCTGCAGGGAAACTACTTCGCCCTGACAGAGATACCGCGCTGGCAGCGGGCCATCATCGCCCTCGCGGGTCCGGTGTCGAACTTCATCCTCGCTTTCATCATCACGCTCTTTGTCGGCGTCTTTCATTTTGAGCGCATGGAGTTCCTGGGCGGACCGGCGACCGTGGACTATGTGCCGAAGAATACCGCCGCCGCGCGCGCCGGTCTGCAACCTGGCGACACCATCACACGCTTTGACACGGTCGACAACCCCTCCTGGCAGGACGTGCTGGAGCATGCGGGCCTGAACCTGAAATGGACGGTGCCCCTCTCTTTTGTGCACAACGGACATCGTACGGACACAAGCATCCTTGTCGATTCCGTTGCCGAGCAGGGAGACCTGAGTGACCGGATGGGGCTGATTCCGCGCGTGCAGAACTCGCCGGTTGTGGTGCGCTCCGTGGTCGCGGGTACGCCCGGCGCCCAGGCGGGTCTGCAGGCCAGGGATGGCGTTTACGCGATCGACGGTCTGGAAATCCACTACATTGAATCCCTGCTCTCCTATCTGCGCGATTCCGACGGACGTCCGGCAGTTCTACATGTGCTCCGCGGCGGCCAACCGCTCTCGCTGACGGTACGCCCGATCCTGATGGATTCGCCGGGCGCGCAGAAGCAGTACCGGATCGGCTTCCAGGCGGAACCGCCTGCGTCTCACGTGATTCGTCTGCCGCTCGGGCAGGCCCTGCATGAGTCGTGGAAGACCAGCGTGCACAACGCGTCCATGATCGTTCAGGTGCTGCGTGGTCTGTTCACCCGTCACGTGTCGGTCCGCAGCATGAGCGGCCCGGTCGGTATTGAGCAGCAGGTCTCCGAAGCAGCCCAGCGCTCCTTGTGGGAGCTGCTGGAGGTCACCTCGTTCATCAGCATCAATCTCGGCATCTTCAATCTCCTGCCGGTCCCGATCCTCGACGGAGGCATGCTGCTCTTCCTCCTCATCGAAGGCATTGCGCGCCGCGATGTGGACGCGAAGGTAAAGGAGCGCGTCTACCAGGCCGCGTTTGTCTGCATCATGCTGCTGTTCGTCTTCATCATGTTCAACGACATCAGCAAGCTGTCGATCTTCAATCACCGGCCAAGCTAGATGTGTCCGGGTCGCGAGAGTGCCGGCCGCGGATCATGTCTTTGCTGGAAGCAGGTAGAGGAAGGATGAGCTATACCGCCGAACGTATGGCTATTCCGGCTAACGTAGTTGGCTCGCTGCGCTGTGGGTGGGCAGATCGTTGGCCTGCCGAAGCGCGCGCAGTTCACCGGTCACAACACCCGCGATGCGTCTCGCTTCGGTCATCTCCTCAGGCGGCAGGCTGAT
Organism: uncultured Terriglobus sp.; assembly: GCA_964246865.1. Classification (GTDB taxonomy): domain Bacteria; phylum Acidobacteriota; class Terriglobia; order Terriglobales; family Acidobacteriaceae; genus Terriglobus. Next base: position 14,311 of record CAXTSF010000033.1, on the reverse strand, counting down.
CGCTCCCACACGCGCGTGGCCACCGCCGCCGAAGCGCTCACAGATGGCGGCGATGTTGGCGAGCTCCTCCGCGGGCACGGTCGTCCACGGGCTGGTGCCTACGGAGATCTTTGCACGAAAGCTGGAGCGTGAAAGCCCCACGCAGTACACGCCTTCCGGCAGCAGGTAGTACGGGATGAACTTGTTGAAGCCCTCCGCCTGCTGGTCCGAGATGTCAAAGGTGATCACACCATCCTCGACCGCCGCACGTGAACGCATCAGCGTCACGTCGCCCTGGTGTTTTTGCAGACGCGGCTCCAGCTGCTCAATGACGAACGGCTCCGCAAGCGTATCGGAGAGGGATTGCGACGTGAGCAGCGGGATCAGCCGCGGAATGAACTCCGGGTCTGGCACCGACTCCACAATCATGGCGATCCGCATCGCCGGTGCCGCCATCGCGACAGCCTCGTCTGCGCTGCGGAACTTGGCACCATCGATAATGTTGGCCCAGTGGATCAGGTCGGCAAGCTCCGCAGTGTCGAAGCCGAAACGCTCCCGCGCCACATCGGCAATCAGGCCGGTGCACGAGGTATAGAGCGGGTCAAAGAACTTGCGCGGCATCGCGGTTTCGCTCTTCTGTTCGCGCTCGAAATTCGCGCGGTCGGCCTCGGAGGTAAAGGCACTTTGATGATGATCGAACCACCACGTGAGGCGCGGCGATGGGGAGTAACGGAAGTCCACCACGGCGTTCTCGTCGCCGGAAAGGTCGGTATCCAGAGAGTTCGCGCCCGCACCATGCCGCAGCCCGCCGTAGCTGTAACTGCCGGCAGTGCCGATGCGCTCACGGTGGAACCGGGTGAAGAGCGATGCGGAGCACGCACCGTCAAAGCAGTTGTTGTGGAACAGAACGCGCATGTCCAAGACTCAGGCCCTCCTGCGGTGACTACTCTCAGATGCGTCTCAGACCGCAGCCGCACTCGTACGCATCCAACCGCCCCTCCCGAGAGCTTCGCATGCGAACCCGCGCTGCGTGCCAACGCTGAAAATACGATAAGGTGTTCGCTATGCCCCACTACCCCATGCTTCGACGGCTGGCGCTTACACTCGTCCTGCTTGCTGCACCTGCCCTCGCTCTCAACGCGCAGCAGCCCTCGGACGGTACGGTTGCACTGCTCGAAAAGCTGAGCAACGCGCCGGGGCCGCCGGGCGCGGAAGAGGCTGTGCGCACCATCATGGTAGCGGAGATGCAGCCGCTCTCATCATCGTTGCGCTACGACGGTATGGGATCGGTGATTGCGCAGCAGGGCACGACGGGCCCGCGCATCATGGTGGATGCGCACATGGATGAACTGGGCGGCATGGTGCGGCGTGTGACACCGAACGGCCTGCTCACGATGCAAATGCTGGGTGGCTGGCTTGACCAGGCGCTGGTGGATCAGCGCTGGACGGTGATCGGCAGCAAGGGCCCGGTGCATGCCGTCACGGGCATCCGCGACATCCACGTCGTTCCCGCGGACGAGCGCACCAAGGTATACCCACGGGAAATCCTGACTCTCGATATCGGCGCGAAGACCGCGGACGAGGCCAGGGCTATGGGCATCGAGGCCGGCGACCCTGTCGTGCCCGATGCTCCCTTTACCGTGATGAACGGGTCGGACAACTATCTTGGCAAGGCATGGGATGATCGCATCGGATGCGCGGTGCTCATTGAGGCGATGCGGCGCACGGCGCACGGCAGCCATCCCAACCAAATCTTCTTCGCCGCGACGACGCAGGAGGAGATCGGCCTTCGCGGCGCGCGCCCCGCGGCAGAGGTGATCAAGCCCGATCTCGGCATCGCGATCGAGGGCGGCATCACCGGCGATGTGTACGGCGGCCATCCGGAGGAGACCCAGGCGAAGCTCGGAGCCGGTCCGGGCATCTTCCTCTATGACACCAGCGCCCTGCCCAACCGCAAGCTGGTTACACTCGCCAAGCAGACTGCCGTGGCCAAGGGCATCCCGTTGCAGCTCGATCTTGTGCAGGGCTATGGCGACGACTCCGCCGAAATTCAATTGAGCAACGGCGGCGTCCCAACGGTGAACCTGGTGGTGCCGGTGCGCTACACGCACGCGCACAACGGCATTGTGAATCGCAAAGACTTCGACGGCATGGTGGACCTCCTCGTCGCGATGTTGCAGGGCCTCGATCAGAAGACCGTCGATCGTATCCGTGATTTCACCCCTGGGAAATGAACGCAGAGACGGAGCTCAGCCGCGCTGAATCAGGCGGCTTTCGCTCAGGTCCAGCTCGCGCTCCAGCCTCCGCCGGACGGCATCGCCGATACGGCCTGAGTCGCGCAGCCGGATCAGTTCCTCGCGTTCCGCCGTTACGGTCCCGCGCAGAACCTTGCTTACGGATCGGGCGTGGCGATCAGTGGCGGGCTGGCCCGGACCACAGTCCTCGATCTCCTCCAGGCGATGCTCGTACTGATGCAGCAGATCGTCGTAGGCGTGCATGTCGAGCGGGTTGACGCACTCGGCGCGCTCCGCCGTCAGGTGTTCCATGGCGACCCGCAGCAGGATGCGCCGCGCCTCGCCCTCCTCACACTCCGGCTCATTCAGCTTAGCCAGGCCAAGGGCGCGGACCAGTGCCGGCAGTGTCAGGCCCTGACCGACCAGCGTGACCAGGATGACCGCAAAGGTGAGAAAAACAATCAGATTGCGCTGCACAAAGGGCGTGCCATCGGCCAGTGTGTATGGCAGGGAGAACGCGGCCGCAAGCGCGACCACGCCACGCATGCCCGTCCAGCCAAGGGCAAAGACGGCCCTGGACGGTGGGTGAGACTCCTGCTGATGCTGCAGCCGGCGGCGAAGCTGCCACGAAACCATGGCACCTGGAAATACCCAGATGAGGCGCAACGCAACCAGAACCGCCGAGAAAACCAGGCCATACAGGATCAGCCGGCCGATGCTGTAGCCCCGGATGTCCGCCAGGATATAAGGCAACTGCAGACCAAGCAGAAGGAAGACAAGGCCGTTCAGCAGAAACTCCAGGGCCTCCCAAACACTGGTCGCCTGGAGGCGCACCTCTGCCGAGAAGAACTGCGAGCTCTGCCGGCTGAGATAGAGGCCACAGCTCACCACGGCAATGACGCCTGATGCATGAATCGCCTCGCCTACCAGATAGCTGGAGTAGCAGACGATCAGGGTGATGGCGATCTCCACCGGACCATCGTCCACCCATCGCTCAAACCAGCGGATCACAATCCCGATCAGCCATCCGGCAAGCACCCCGCCACCCAGAAGCCAGAGCAGGCGGAAGACGCCTGCCGTCACCGTGGGCACCCTGCCGTCAACAATCATCTGCACCCCGAACTCCAGGGCGAGCAGGCCGGTGGCGTCATTCAGGAGGCTCTCCCCTTCCAGGATGTCCACAATGCGTTGCGGCAGGCCGACCCGCTTTGCAATCGAAGTTGCGGCCACCGCATCGGTCGGCGAAACCACGGCACCCAGCAGGAAACCGGCACGCCAGTCAAAGCCCGGCATGAAGTAGTGCGCCGTTAGAGCTACCCCAAAAGCGGTAAAGAAGACCAGACCGATGGCGAGCATACTGATCGAGATGATGTTGTACCGGAACTCCCGCCACGAGGTCTGCCACGCGGCGGAGAACAGCAGCGGCGGCAGGAAGACGAAGAATATGACATCCGGGGACAGCGGTACGCGCGGAACATGCGGCAGAAAGGAACACACAAGGCCGGCGATCACCAGAACGATCGGATAGGAGATGGAGAGCCGTCGCGCCGCACCGGCAAGGATCGCCACGGCTGAGACCAGCGCCATCAGCAGCAGCAACAGCGTGTGCACGTCGGTGTGTGTCGTTGTCACAGTACGTTCGCTTTGAGATGTTTCACTTTCGACGATGATTCACTGAGCGGCACCGGGCATCCGGGGTAGACTGGAGCACACCATGCAGGCACAAGGCGTTCGTGAGAGAGAAGCTGGCCCGCTCCCTGTCGCAGAATATCGCCCAAGCACGCTTCGATACATCCTCTTTCATCACCGTGTTCTCCGCGTGGGATGGGGCCTTTTGCTCTTCGCGGGATTGTACTGGGTGGTAACGCTTGGGCAAACGCTCTTTCTGCTTCGCCTTCATCGCTTCCCCCGGCCCTCTTCGATTCGCGGTCCACAGGACCTTCTTCTCCCGCAGCTGCTCGGCCTTATCTCCGTGGTCGTGGCCACGATCGTGCCCAGCTTCTTCGAGCAGCGCCGTGTCGGGCAGTACGGGTTTGAGTCTGACAGCGGCGGCAAACTATTTGTCGGCGGCATCCTGAGCGGCCTGGGTGTCCTCAGCGTCCTGGTACTCACCCTTCGTCAACTCGGCTTCATCACTCTGAGCGTGAGCGGCGCATGGGCGGCCGGCGCAGCCCTCAGGCAGGGCGCCATCTGGGCCGGCGTCTACGGCGTGCTTGGCCTTCTGCTGAATATGCTGCTCCGCGGCTATCCGCAGTACACCTTGACGCGCGGCTTCGCCTACATTTACCGCACCTTCTTCCTCGCGCCCTCCGGCGTCACGGCCGGTTTCTGGACGGCTGCGTTTCTCCTGTGCACCATCTCGGCCTTGCTGCAGACCTTCAACAGCAATGAGTCTCCCATCGGCCTGATCTGGAATGGCTCCATGACGTTTCTCTTCTGCCTGAGCCTTTGGCGCACCGGGTCGCTCTGGTGGGCCATTGGCTTCCAGACCGCCTGGGACTGGGCGCAAAGCTTCCTCTTTGGCCTGCCCGACAGCGGTCTGCTGACCCGCGACCATCTCCTCACCGGCCGGGCACTGGCTCCGGCCTTGCAGAGCGGCGGGAACACCGGCCCGGAGGGCAGCCTGCTCACCATCGGTGCCTTCGTCCTGATGCTCGGAGCCGTTCTGCTCCTGAAAAAAAGAAGTGTGTACCCCGATCTATGGCAGATCGCCGAGGCTGAGTCCAGCCAGCGAGCGTCAGAGGCCGCCCTCACGGAAGCAGACCCTGTGCTGTAACAAAACTGCCTGTACCGGCACGGTGATCCGCAGCCCTGAGATGCCCTAGACTCAAACCTGACCGCTCATGAAGATGCTGCAGGAGATCTCCCCTTCCCCGATTAAAGCGAAGCCTGTGGCTCGCTTTGTACGCCGCACGATGTATGCCACCGCAACGCTTGCCGTGCTCGCCTCCGTGCTCTTCCTTTGCGGCCGGCTGTGGCTGCACAACGCGCTCACCGCGGCCCTTCCGGCCATCGACGGCACACTCCATACACCAGGGGTGGGCGAAACCGTGAGGGTCACGCGTGATGCTCATGGCGTCCCGCATATCCAGGCAAACACCATGGACGATCTCGTCTTTGCACAGGCGTTTGTCACGGCGCAGGACCGCCTGTGGCAGATGGATATGCTGCGGCGCCATGCCGCCGGCGAGCTTGCCGAAGTGCTGGGCAGCAGGGAGGTCGAGCACGACCGCACACAGCGCTACCTCCAGCTTCGTGAGACCGCCGAGCGGGCACTCACTCTGCTGCCCGCAGACGAGCGGCACCAGCTCGACCGGTACGCCGCGGGCGTCAATGCAGAGATCGGCAGCGCAGGCTCGCACCTGCCTGCCGAATTCCGTGTTCTCGGCTACACACCTGCGCCATGGTCGCCCGTGGACTCGGTCCTGATCGGTCTCGTGATGGCGGAGGACCTCAGCACAACCTATCCGGAGAAGCTCAACCGGGAGGCCGTCTCCGCAAAGATGCCCGCAGATCTGCTTGCGGATATGTATCCCACCCGCACCTGGCGCGACCATCCTCCCTCCGATGGCAAGCCGGACATGTCCGCGCCTCGCGAGATGATCGATATACCGCTGGACGAATCGCAGGCCCTGCTGACCGCGCCTGCACACCTTACTGATTTGGCAAGGGCCCGCGCCGTGCTGGCAGGCACCGTCTCCGCGCTCGGCTGCAGCGAGTGCCGGGCCGGCTCAAACAACTGGGCCGTGAGCGGTGCGCATACCGCCAGCGGAAAGCCCATGGTCGCGAACGACATGCACCTTTCCGTGACCGTTCCCGGCATCTGGTACACGGCAGATCTCGAGAGCGGCAGCTTTCACGTCAGCGGTGTGTCTCTCCCCGGAACTCCGTTCATCATTGTCGGCCATAACGCGCATGTCGCGTGGGCCTTCACCAACAGCTACGCCGACGTTCAGGACCTTTACGTGGAGCAGGTGGAGGGTGACAGCTTCCGTACCGCCACCGGCGATCTGCGTCCGCTGCATCATCAGCACGAGATCCTTCATGTAAAGCACGGCCTCGACCAGAGCTTCGACGTTCTGGAGACGGAGCACGGTGGCGCGCTCACACCGATCCTCACGCCGCTCTACCCGCATGAGCAGCGCTCCCTTGCCCTGCGCTGGAGCCTGTACGATCCCGGCACCGTCTCGCTTCCCTTCTTTCGCGTGAACGCAGCCGCCACGGGGCGGGAGCTCGTGGAGGCTTTCCGTACTTTTGGCATTCCCTCCCAGAACCTCGTCTACGCCGATGACGGCGGCCACATCGGCTATCACCTGCTGGGACGCATCCCCCTCCGTGCCGGCGCGGATGGTCATAGCGGCATCAGCCCTGTTCCCGCACCCACGGGCACCTTCGAGTGGACCGGCACCATCCCCTACGACGAGTTGCCCGCGGTAACGGACCCTGCGGGCGGTGTGCTCGCCACGGCGAACTCCCGCATCACCCCTGACGATTACGCCTACCCAGTGACGCTGGACTGGGCGCCGCCCTACCGCAACGAGCGCATCTGGCGATCGCTGGCCGATCGCAAGGGGCTGACCGCCGCCGACATGGGCCAGCTGCAAAGCGACCTCTACTCCGCCCTCGACAAGACCTTCGCGGAGCGGGTGGCGTATGCCGTCGACCACGCCCGGGCGCCATCCAAACGGAGCCGCGCTGCTGCCGACCTGCTCCGGGCCTGGGACGGCCGCGTTACAGGAAGCGCTGCCGCAGCCAACATCGCCGAGGCCGTGCGCGACACACTGCCGGCCATGCTGCTGGAGCCCCATCTTCATCAGGCGTGGACCCTCTACACGCCACACGGCCGCTCCTCCATGCTGGAATCCCTGCTGGAGCACCAGCCCGCGCGCTGGTTGCCGGCGGGCTATGAGAACTGGAGCGAGCTGCTCACCGCTGCACTCGACCGCGGCCTTCGCGAAAGGCACGCCCCCTCTGATCTATCCTCCTGGACCTCTGGCAAGACGCACGTCATCACGCTGCGCCATCCTGTCTTCGGAGACTCGGCACCCCTGCGCCTGCTGAGCGGTGTCCGCACCGGCACAGACACGCAGCCGGCGGAGGGCAATGCCTTTACCGTGCACGTCTCCGCGGGCAAGCACGGGCAGAGTGAACGCTTTGTCGCCGATCTCGGCAATCTGGAAGGGGCCACAATGACGCTGCCCATGGGCGAGAGCGGCAACCTGGGGAGCGCCTGGTTTATGGATCAGTGGCCGTCCTGGTACAGCGGCCAGGCGCTCCCCCTGCCCTTTTCCTCCACTCCGGGGCAGACACATACACTTCTGCTGGAACCGTGAGGCCAGCCGTGCATCCGGGGATCGCGCGCGTCCGCGCCGGGCAGGGTGAAAGGATCTTCGCCCGTCTCGCGATTCTTCTGAGCGCCCTCTTTGTCCTTGCTCCGCTGCTGCGGAATGGCCCCTCCTGCGGGCACGACTTCAACTTTCACCTGCAGAACTGGATGGAGATCGCCGCGCAGTGGAAGGGCGGCGTTCCGTGGCCGCGGTGGGCCGTGCACGCCGCCTGGAATGCGGGTGAGCCCCGCTTTCTTTTTTACCCGCCGCTCTCGTGGCTGGCCGGTGGGGCGCTCACGCTTTTCCTACCCGTTTCGGCCACCCCGGCCGGTTACCCCTTCCTCGGGCTCGTGGTCCGGGGTTGCAGCATGCGGCGGGTCGCGTGCCGCTGGGTTCCGCCTCCGGTGGCCACGCTTGCCGGCTGCCTCTATCTCGCGAATCCATACATGCTTTTTGTCAGCTACGAGCGCACCGCCTTCGCAGAACTGCTCGCAGCCGCGTGGATGCCGCTGCTGCTTCTCGCCTTGCTGCGCACACAGGTAAGCGTCTGGCGTGTCGCACTGCCGGTGGCGCTGCTCTGGCTCACCAACGCGCCCGCCGCCGTTGTCGGCTGTTACAGCATCCTGCTCATCGGCGCACTCCGTCTCTCGCTGGAGGCCTATCGAGCAGCACCCCGGGCAGAGATGCTCCGCAACGCTCTCCGCACAGCCGCGGGCACACTTCTTGGCCTCGCGCTCGCCACCGTCTACATCCTTCCGGCTGCGTATGAGAGGCGCTATGTCCAGATCACCATGGCGCTCGTTGAATCGCTGCGGCCAGAGAACAATTTCCTTTTTGCCCACACGGGGAACATCCTGCACGATCAGGTCCTGCGAGCCGCCTCCTGGAATGCGATCGAGCTGCTCTCCGTCGTTGCCCTTTGCGCGGGGGTGTATCTGTTGCGCAGGGGAGGCGCAGACACGCACACCACCGGCGGCGCAACACCTTCTCCCGGAGCGCCTCTCGCTGCAAGGACCGCGGTGTTGCTTGTGAGCGCGGCTGCTGCATGCGTTGCTCTCCTGCTTCTGCACATCAGTGCTCCCCTCTGGCGGTACGCGCCTGAGCTTGCCTTTTTGCAGTTCCCCTGGCGATTTCTCACCGTCGTCGCACCCTCGGCTGCGCTTCTGGCAGCGTTTGTGCTGCCGCGCATGCGGCTCGTCCCGGCCATGGTTCTCGCTCTCGTGTGCGCGTTCAGTGGTGGCGCATTCGGTGCACGCGATTACGGTCAGGTCTGCGATGACGAGGATAGGGCTTCTACGCAGGCCGCGGCGTTTGCCCACGGCAATGGCCTGGAGCCGACAGACGAATACACACCCAGCGTCGCCGACAATGATCAGCTGGACGCGCATGACCCGGAGCTATGGCTTGCCCGGCAGACTGATGACCCCCCGTCACCAGCTGGTTCCGCAAGCCAGCTTCACCTGCTGAAGCACACACCGCAATACCTCTCCATCCGTATCGATCCGCAGGACCGTCCCTCGGTGCTGGTTGTGCGCCTGCGCCGCTTCCCGGGCTGGCAGGTGCGGGATAACACCCGGGCCGTCCCGGACCTGCCCGAGCGCAACGACGGTCTGTTTGCCATCCCACTCACAGCAGGCAGAGCGCATGGGATCGTCATCGCGTATTCCTGGACGGCGGACCAATGGTTGGGGCTCGCGATCTCGTGCGGTGCGCTCGCGCTCTTCGCATTCCTTGTCGCGTGGGAGAGACGCGGCAGCGCGGGTACCATCCATGGCTCCGCTGCCGGTGGTCGCGTATTATCGAGAACTGGTCATGAAGCAAACCTTTGACGAACTGATGCACAGCAACGTGGCCCTGACCGATGCTGCGCTGGAACGGCTGCTTCCCGGCACGGATACTGCACCGCACTCTATCCACCGGGCCATGCGGCACAGCGTCTTCGCCGGGGGAAAGCGGCTGCGGCCGCTGCTGGCCATGGAGTCGGCTCGCATGATCGCGGGGAAGCTCCCCGACGGCGTCCCCGACCTGGGCGCTGCCATTGAAATGTTGCACACCTACTCCCTGATCCACGACGATCTGCCCGCGCTGGACAACGATGACTTGCGCCGCGGCAAACCTACCTGCCACGTGGCCTATGGGGAGGCAACCGCGATCCTCGCCGGGGATGCGCTGCAGACGCTCGCCTACCAGACGCTCGCCTCGCTTAGTTGCCCTCCCGCGACAGTGGTCGGGATCGTGCGCGAGATCGCCATCGCCACCGGAACCGGCGTTGGCAGTGACCACCTGCCGCCCGGCATGATCGGCGGTCAGGTGATGGATTTGGAAGGAGAGGGCAAGCAGCCGACTGCGGCAATGGTTGAGAGTATTCACCGCGCGAAAACAGGTGCGCTCATCACGGTGTCCATCGTGGCCGGCGGACTATACGGCGGTGCTTCTGCCGTGGAGGCTGCCCATCTGCGCGCCTTCGGCGAGCGCGCCGGACTCGCCTTCCAAATCGTCGATGACATCCTGGACGTCACTGAAAGCTCCGAGCATCTCGGCAAAACCGCGGGCAAGGACACCGCCACCGACAAGGCCACGTGGCCCGCGGTGTTCGGCATTGAGGCCTCGCGGGCGACCGCGGACACCCTGCTCCACGACGCCCTTGCTGAGCTGGAACGCTTCGGCGATCACGCCGGCTCGCTGAAGGCAGTCGCACGCGCACTTATTCAGCGCAGCCACTGAGCCGGTTCTGCTTGATCTAGGAAACAGACAAAGCCGTATAGGTCGTTTCCTGGTAGAGGAAATGACGCCAGCAGTTCTGACTCGCTCTACACCTTCAGGAGAACTGCCATCGCTATGCTCACACAGGACGCGGTCACAGAGGCGCTTCGGGTCTGCTTCGACCCCGAACTGCCGGTCAACATCGTCGATCTCGGGCTTGTTTACAGCGTCCAAATCGACCGTGATACCGAGGCGACTCCCGCCGCACCCCGCTATCGAGTTCATGTGACTCTGACGATGCGCGCGCCGAACGAGGAGCGCGAAGCGATGCTGCTGGCACAGGTCAATAACCGGCTCTTCGCCTTACCAGACGTAAGCGTTGCGACTGTAGAACTTGTCTGGTCACCGCCCTGGTCCGCGGACCGCCTGACCGACGCCGCGCGGCAGCAACTCGGCCTTGACCGGCCGCGCCGCCAGGGCCTAGTCGAGATCAAACTCCCTTAGCGGCTTGCCGGTGTCGGGCGTCTCTTTCGCCTTGCGCAACGCTTCCTCAAACTTCTTACTCAGGATGTCGTCGCGGTTCTTCTGCGCCTCTATCGACTGCGCAAACAGGCTGTCCCGCCGCGCATCCTGCTCCCGCATGCCCTTGGCCGCGCTGGACAGGTCCTCAAAGGTCCGCTTGCGCGGTGCCGGTGTGTGCGCGATGACACTCTGCGTCACCGGGTCGATACGCAGCATCGCGCCACAGTCCGGGCACGCTACCTCAAAGCCGATCTCTTTCGTCTGCTTCTTTGCCATACACGCCTATGGTAACGCCGCAACGGAAGTCAGCTGATACGTCCAAACAGCACCGCGAGCCCGGCAACGATCCCCAGCGCGGCCGTGGCACCGGCGAGACGAAGACTCGTCTTCCGCCCAAGCTGCTGGCCGAGTGCCGACAGGGAATACACGCTGACCGGTCCCAGCGTGCACAGCAGCGCCACCACGTAGGGCGTCGGCACGCCGGCATGGTAGAGCACAAACGCCAGCGCCACATCAAAGGCCATCGGCACAGGCAGCAGCGTCCCGAAGAGCGCAACCGCCACCACGCCGAGTGCTGTCACCGGCAGGTGCGTTCCGTAGGCCGGAACCAGCTCCGCCGCCGTCGCTCCTAGAAGTGCGGCAAGCAGCATCCACGGCAATGTCAGCAGTGTCAGCCGCAGCAGGTTGCGGCCAAAGCTGCTCCCAAAGTGCAGCAAACGCTGCCGGAGCGGTTCCTGTATCTCCGGCATGGCAAAGCTGCGCGCCACAGGGCGGTTCTCCGGCACCAGCCACGGCACAGCGGTCAGCAGAATCAGCGGTACGGCGACCCGCATCATGGCAACCGGCAGCGGAAAGAGTACGAAGGCCATGGCGATCACCACAGGATTCAGCAGCGGCGAACTGATCATCGCGGCTACCGTCATGCGCGCACTCGCGCCGCCCATCAGCAGGCTCTGCCCTACGGGCGTCGCGCAGTTGGTACACACGCCCAACGGTGCACCCGCGACTGCGCCGCAGAGCACATTCGCTGCCGCGGAGTCGAATCGTCGTGGTGCCGCTCCAGTCGCCAGCAGAGTCATCACCGCTGCGCCGAATGGGAGCGCGAAATACATGCCGAAGCGGTTGGTATAGAGCCAGTTAACGCCCGTCCGCACCACCCGTTCGCCTGCCGGCATGGACGGCTTTACCGGAAGGAGGGCATCGAAGGAGATGGCACCGCTCACCTTCACGCGATCGCCGCTGTGCAGCTTCTTCAGCAGTGCCGGATAGCGCTGCTGACTCCAGAAGATCAACGCGATACTCAAGGCGAGCAATGCGGCCAGCATCGCCTCTACCATGCGGCTTGGTGATTTAGCCGCTGGCCGAAGAACAAAGGTACTCATGGACGATCACTATAGGAGCACGCACACACACTTGAAAAGCGGGCGATCGCTTTGAAACGCGAGTCGTCCGTTCGATGTAGATCAAAGTGAGGAGGGCCGGACTTAGATATCGAGAACGCGATGGCCGGGACAGCTCTGGTCGGCGTGCTTCACCAGCAGCGCCGGCAGATCGCCCGTCGCCTGTACCAGCAGAGCGACCCCGCCCAGCACTCGCTCTTGAGGGTGCGCCCCGGGAAAGACGGCAAGCGTTACCGCCTCCGCGTGCTTTCGCAGATGTGCGTCTTTCTCCAGCTGCCAGTTGGCCGCCAGCCGCCGCAGACGGTTCATCTGATAGCGCATCTTGCTCGCGGCCACATCGGCAGACCTGCCCAGGCCCGCATCCATGCGATGCATCCACGCGGTCACAGTCTGCAGCTCGTTATGCAACTCTTCACCGGCCGAGGCAATCGCCTGCTTGCCCTCGATGGGCATGGCCCGCGCCCCCAGCCGTTGCGCCAGCCCATCCGCCGTCTGCATGGCAGTCTCCAGAGGAATGTCGTACCGTTGCATCAGCGCACGCACCTCTGCGCTGACCAGCGTCGCCGAAAGCCTTGGCAGCACTGGTGTCGTGGAACCCAGGATGCGCTCAAACAGCGGCTGGCACTGCGCGAAATAGGCAATCTCCGCGGGTCCGGCGACGTACGCGGAGGTTGGCAGAATGGCATCCTGAAAAACCGGTCGCAAGAGCGCATTCGGACTCAGCCGCTCAGGCTTGCTCTCCAGAATCGCAAGGAGGTCATCCGTGCTGTACGTACGGCCGCCGGCCTTCCACTCGGGCGTACCGTTTGATGTACGTCGAAGTGGCACGCGTTCGCCTGCCTCGTCGATCAGAAACAGCAGCGAACCGTTCTCCGGCACCAGCACCTGCGCGTGGTACCCAAGCTCGACCAGGCGAGCCGATTGCGCCTGCAGCACCCCTTGCAGTTCCTCTGCATGCTCGATCGCGTATCGCAGCACAGGGGCGCCCATCCCATGAAACGCCCGCGTGCTCGCATCGATTACGATGAGACCGAACTCGCGAAAGATTTCGCTGGTCCATCTTGCAAAGCCGGAAGCGAACGTCTCATCCGCGGTGTAGCTGCGCCGGAGAACCTCCGTCACCGGGGCAAATCCAAGCATCTCCTCCGCCCGAGCTAGGACGGGCTCGATGCCGTCCCCAAGCGGAAGATTGCCAACCGGTCGCAAGCGGTGCCCTGTCACTGGGAGCCGCAGGGTCTCCAGACCACCCTTTGCGAGCAAGGTGATCTGATTGACCTCCTCGAAATCGTGGTCCTCGGTCGCCATCCAGAAGACCGGCACATGAGGCACGCCGGCCTCGCTCGCCATCTGCGCCTTGCGGATCGCCGTTGCCGCTTTCATCAGCGTCAGCAGAGGCCCGCCAAACAGGCCCACCTGCTGGCCGGTCACGACGGCGCGTGCGCCCTCCTGCAGCCGCTTCAGTTGCGCCAATGTCTCCGGTCCCGCGCCCCAGCTCTCATTTTGCGCGCGAAGCGCCGTCACCAGATCTTCCCGCCTGGGCTGCAGCGCTGCGAGAGTTCTGTGCATCCACGCGGCCTGATACGGGTCGCCGCCGTACAGCTTCCTCACCGGCGCATCCAGCGGAAGCGAGCGCATCTCCAGAAAGTCCGCAAAGATGCGCGAGATGCCAGGCAGAACCATGATGGGATGACACTCAGCGCTCATACGTCTGGGCAAGGCCTTTCACAAACAGTCACGGTTCTCTTGAAGAAACAGCGGATCGGGTTTCCGGCATCGCTGACTCTTCAGGAAACAACGTCCTGCCTTCATCCGCTACGCAAATCGGGAGAACTGCTGCAGCCGTTCAGATGGCCCGCCAACCACGTTGGATGCAGTTTGGTACCGTGAGGAGATGGCGAACCAGGAAGCCCCCTCTCACCCCAGTGCTCCCACAGAATCGCAGCAGATGCCCCAGGTCTCCACATCTGTGCCAGAGTTGCCGGACGGCAAGTCACAGGTGCTCTCCTCCAGGGAGGCCTACAAGGGCCACATCTTTTCGATCTACACCGAGCACGTGATCGAACCGACCGGTGTGGAAGCCACGCGCGATGTCGTCCGTCACAATGGCTCTGTCGTCATCCTGGCCGTCGATGAGACGACGGCCCCG
>CAXTSF010000032.1:19500-20346 GCA_964246865.1 uncultured Terriglobus sp. | reverse complement strand
TCCGCTCTCAACCAGCGTCCACCTCCAAGGAGACACCATGGCCTACGAACTTCCCCCGCTGCCCTACGAGTACAACGCACTCGAGCCCCATATCGACGAAGCAACCATGAAGCTCCATCACGACAAGCACCACGCCACCTACGTCACCAACCTGAACGGCGCCGTGGAGAAGCACACCGAACTTGCCGCCAAGTCTCCCGAGGAGCTCATCAAGAGCCTGGACGCTATCCCCGAGGACGTACGCGCCGTCGTCCGCAACAGCGGCGGCGGTCACGTCAACCACACCATGTTCTGGCAGATCATGAAGCCGGGCGGCGGTGGCGAACCCGCGGCGGCCATTGGCGAACAGATCCGGGCCGACTTCGGCGACTTCGAAAGCTTCAAAAAGCAATTCAATGAGACCACGGCCAAGCAGTTCGGCTCCGGTTGGGGCTGGCTCGTCTATGACGGCAGCAAGCTCAAGATTGTGATAACACCCAACCAAGACAACCCCATCTCCCAGGGTCACTACCCCATCCTCGGTAACGATGTCTGGGAGCACGCCTACTACCTCAAATATCAGAACAAGCGGCCCGAGTACCTCGCCGCCTGGTGGAATACCGTGAACTGGGACGAGGTCAACAAGCGCTTCGCCACCGCCAAGAGCTACAAGGCGTAAGCCACGCGAATCTCGGTAAACCGCCGCACCACGAAGGGCCGGAGATCTCCGGCCCTTTCTTCTGTGCTGCATGCGCGGTCGCTCGCAGACCCCCGATTTGGAATCCCCCTCTCGAGTGAGAAGCCTGTGTACATACGGTGAAAGTGCGGTTACACTTCGCTCTATCACCTTCATCCCATGCACTGGCC
>CAXTSF010000032.1:11135-19490 GCA_964246865.1 uncultured Terriglobus sp. | reverse complement strand
TCTCTTCTCATCCTTCCTGTAGCCGCCCTGTCCTGCAACCTGCACGGCCAGGCTACCGCCACCGGCAACATTGTCGGCGTGGTGAATGACGCCACCGGGGCCGCCGTCGCGGGAGCCACGGTGACCGCGACCAACAAGGGCACAAACGCACAGCGCACCACCACGACCAATCGCGCAGGTGAGTACCGCTTCGATCTCATCCCGAGCGGGAACTACGTCGTCAGCGTCGCCGCACCCGGTTTCCGCACCACGGAATCGTCCGTGCTGCAGTTGCTCGTTGAGACCACGCTCACCGCTAACCTGCCCTTGCAGGCCGGCCAGGTCAGCGAAACCGTTGAGGTCTCCACCGGCAATCAACTTGTAGACACGGAGAAGACCGACAGCTCTACCGCCGTCACGCCGGAGCAGATTACAGACCTTCCTCTGAACGGCCGCGACTTCGCCAACCTTGCCATTCTCGCGCCCGGCGTCAAGCTGGTCGACAGCTACGATCCAACGAAAAATCGCTACGCCGTCTATGCCGTCAACGGCTCCAGCGGCCGCAACACCAACACCACCGTCAATGGCGTCGACAACAAGGACAACACCGTCGGCGGTGCCGTGATGCAGCTGCCACTCGAAGCCGTGCAGGAGTTCAACATCAGCACCGCGCGCTTCTCCGCCGAGAACGGCCGCAGCGAGGGCGCCGCTCTCAACGTCATCACCAAAAGCGGCACCAACGCCTTTCACGGTGCCCTGTATGGCTTCTTCCGTAATGAAAGCTTCCAGACTCTTAATGAGCTCGATAAGCAGGCAGGCAATCCCAAGCCGCCCTACAGCCGGCAGCAGTATGGCGGCTCGGAAGGCGGTCCCATTAGGCGCGACAAGCTCTTCGAGTTTTTCGCGTATGAGGGTCTGCGCGAGCGCTCCAGCATCAGCGTCGACGCCAACACGCAGGCTGAACTCGCACTGGCGGCTCCTCTCGGTGCGGTTCCACAATCCGCCGTTCCCACGCCCTTCGATGAGAAGCGCTACAACGGCCGGCTCGACTACCAGATCAACAACAACGAACGCGTTTACGTCAGCTACTCCGCTCAGGACAACAAAAGCCAGAACGACCAATCCACCAACCAGGTCGATGCCACGGAAGGCAATTTCACCATCAACGACCTGATCCTCACCAATGTGACGCTCAGTTCCGTGCTGTCCAGCAGATCCGTCAACAACTTCACCGCGGGCTTTCAGTACTGGAACAACCTGATCGACTCCGCTGTCCGCAAGCCCTACTTCCTTTTTCCAGATGGAGTCAGTTTCGGGACAAACATCAACGTGCCCCAGAAGTCGAGCCAGCACAAATTTCAGTTCCGTGATGACTTCTCCTACTCCGTCGGGAAGCACACGCTCAGAACCGGCGTGGACTACCTCTACGAGCCGCAGGTTGGCGGCTTTTTTGAGAACAATCCGACACCGGAGTTCGACTTCTTCGACACCGCGGCAAACCTTCTGGACAAGACCAAATACCCCAACGGCTTTGCCAGTCCCGGTGTCATTCAGGCATCCACTGGAACAGCGGGAGATTCCTCCTTCAATCTTTCGCCCAAGATGATCGGCGTGTACTTTCAGGACGACTGGCGCGCCTCACCAAAGCTACTCCTCAACCTGGGTATCCGCTACGATCGCGACATCAACACCTACGGCATCGATAAGCAGAACAACAGCCGCACGCATCAGGAACTGATCGCGGCCGCTGCCACCAACGTTTCCACCGTTCCCTCCGCTGGCGGCAGCCAGTACGGTTACGGCTACACGCCCAGCCTGAACTACATCGGTGGTGCCTACACAGGACTGCCCCACAACGACAATCTCGACATCAGCCCGCGCATCGGTTTCTCTTCGGACCTCTTCGGCAACGGACGGCTTGTTCTTCGCGGCGGCTACGGCCTGTACTTCGGCCAGACCTTCGAGAACATCCCGCTGTTCATGATCCAGCAGGCCAATGCCCAGGTGTTTTCCAACACCTACAGCATCTCCTGCGCCGGCCCTGGCGACACCACCTGCACCCAGACCATTCCCGGTACGAATATCCTGCTCAGCCAATATCGCTACGGTGTCGATCCGGCGCCGGTGATCCCTCCTGCCTCCGCCAATCTCTCGCCTGGCTCCGTCGGTCGCCTGATGGATCCGCGTTACCGCAATCCCTACACCCAGCAGGTGAACTTCGGCCTGCAGTATGCCGTCAACAAGAACTCCGTCTTCGAAGTCGAGTACGTGCAGTCACGCGGCCTGCACGAGGACAAAACCATCAACGTCAATCCGATCCAGTACTTCGTACCGGGCAGAGCACGGCCCTTTACCGCCGCCTTCCAGAAGGCAGGTGTCCCGGTGCTTGGCCGCATCGCACTCGAGTCCTCCATCGGCCGCTCCTACTACGACGCGCTCAACGTGAGCTACCGCTCCACCATCAGCAAGCGCCTCAGCGCCACCGTCAACTACACCTACGGCGCGGCATTCGCCTTTGAGGGCAATCCGGCAGCCTTCCGCAACACCGCTACCAACCCCTTCCTCGGCCAGCTCCGCCGTGCCGACTACGGCCGCGCCCCCAACGACGAGCAGCATCATGTCACCGCTGCCGGCACGCTCACGCTTCCGTTCAAAATCGAGATATCGCCCATCCTGCAGGCCGGCTCCGCGCGGCCCGTCTACAGCGCCTCGGGTGACACGATCGAGTCGACCAGCGATCTGTGGGGAGTGGGCAGCGGCCGCAGCAACCCGCACGCCGCCCTCTTCACCGGGCAAAAACCAACCGTCGCCAACTTCGTCAACTTCTACCAGGCGGCAAAGGCCAGCGGCAACGTGGGAGCCTACTACCGCAACTGCCTCGTGACGGGCACCTGCGTCGAGACAAACTTCGACCAGCTGCGCGGTCTGCCCTTCGTACAGCTCGATGCCCGCGTCGGCAAGACCATCACCATTCACGACCGGTACAACGTCAATCTCTTCTTCCAGGGTTTCAACCTGATCAACCGCGCCAACTACGGCGGCAACTACCAGGGCAACATCTCTACCTATGCCCCGGGGACCACGCAACTGAAGCCGCTCGGCTTCGTGAACCCAGGCAGCAACATCATCGCGCGCTCCTTCACTGGCGAGTTCGGCGGGCGCTTCTCGTTCTAGTTACCGCTGCACACACACGAGAGGGCCGGCTTCTATGCCGGCCCTCTTCGTCTTACCGCATCGCCAACTCCTGCACGGGCAGCCGCAGACTCTGCAGCACCTCGTGCGCCGCAGAGATGGTCAGATCGATCTCCTCCCTGCCATGCACGCCGGACACAAACGCCGCCTCGTACTGCGATGGCGGCAGCCAGACACCGTGCTCCAGCATGCCGCGATGGAAGTGGCCAAACATCTTCGTGTCACTGCGAGCCGCATCGTCGAAGTTCTCCACCGGACCACTCTGAAAAAACCAGGTGAACATGGAACCGATCCGGTTGGTCGCCACGGGAACGCCAGCGTCCGCGGCCGCCAGTGTCACGCCCTCCGCGATCTTCCGCGTCACCTCACCGAGCCGCTCGTAGAACGCATTCCCTCCAGCGATCAGTGCGCTTACCGTGGCCTTCCCCGCGGCCATCGCCAGAGGATTGCCGGAGAGCGTGCCGGCTTGGTACACCGGCCCCAGCGGCGCCAGCATCTCCATAATCTCGGCTCTGCCGCCAAAGGCACCCACCGGCAGACCGCCGCCGATGATCTTGCCCAGAGTCGTCAGATCCGGACGAATGTTGTGGATCTGTTGCACACCCCCGAGTGCCAGGCGAAACCCGGTCATGACCTCATCGAAGATCAGCAGCGCGCCCTCCCGCTCGGTGATGGCCCGCATCGCCTCCAGAAAACCGGCACGCGGCAACAGCGTTCCGGCATTGCCGACGCCCGGCTCCAGGATCACGCATGCGATCTCACCAGGATGCGCGGCGAAGTACTCTTCCACTGCGTCCACGTCGTTGTAGCGCAGAGCTGCGGTGAACTGGACGGTCTCCTCGGGAACACCCGCCGAACCTGGGATGCCCAGCGTTGCCACTCCCGAACCTGCCTTCACCAGCAGCGCATCCGAGTGACCGTGGTAGCAGCCCTCGAACTTGACGATGCGCTTCCGGCCCGTAAAGGCACGGGCAAGCCGGATGGCACTCATCACGGCCTCCGTTCCCGAAGACACAAACCGCAGCTTCTCGATCGACGGAACAGCTTCGGTGACCAGCTCGGCGAGCTCCGCCTCCGCCGCGGTAGACGCACCAAAGCTCGTACCCTGACCCGCCGCCTCGCGCACAGCCTCAATAACCGCGGGTGCGGCATGGCCGAGGATCATGGGGCCCCACGATCCGAAGTAGTCGAGATAGCGGGTGCCATCGACGTCATACAGATAGGCTCCAGCCGCTCTCGCGATGAACGGGGGATCTCCACCGACGGCACGAAAGGCGCGCACCGGCGAGTCAACGCCGCCAGGTATCAGCCGCTCTGCGCGGCGCTGCAGTTCACGGGAGCGGGTGAGGGAGAGGCTCATTCCGCCAGTATAGATTCCGGCATGCAAGGCCACGCGGCAGCAGCTCGCACGTACGGCTTCGATCGCAGCCGTGCAAAACGCTCCTGCTATGCTCAAAAAGTCGCGACAGACCCTCTACATCATGGACACAAACGCTCCAGAGAAACATCCAGAGAAGCCGCCAGCAAAACCCAGGGCACGCCCTGTGACGTACGCTGACGCTGGCGTCGACATTACCGAGGGCGACCGCACCAAGCAGCGGATCAAGATGCTCGCGCGCAAAACCTTCAACAAGCAGGTGCTGAGCGAGATCGGCGGCTTCGGCGGCCTGTTCGGCATGGATCTTCAGAAGTATCCCGATCCGGTCCTCGTCTCCTCCGCGGATGGTGTTGGCACCAAACTGAAGGTAGCCTTCGAGCTTGGTATTCATCACACCGTGGGCGGCGACCTTGTCAATCATTGCGTCAACGACATCGCTGTGCAGGGCGCGATGCCCATGTTCTTCCTCGACTATCTTGCGACCGGTAAGCTTGAGGGCTCGGTGATGGAGACTGTGGTTTCCGGCATCTCGGAGGCGTGCCGCGCGAATGGCTGCGCTCTGATCGGCGGTGAAACCGCACAGATGCCGGGCTTCTATGCCGATGGTGAGTACGATCTCGCCGGCTTTATCGTGGGTGTGGTCAACCGCGATCAGATCATCACGGGCGAGAAGATTCAGGCGGGCGATGTCGTCTTCGGGCTTCCCTCGAACGGTCTGCACACCAACGGCTATTCCCTTGCACGCAAGCTGCTGTTTGAGGTCGCCAGGTATGAGCCCGATCAGTATGTCAATGAGCTGAAGGACAAGACAGGCGCTGCGCTGATGCGTCAGCACCGCAGCTATCTTGCGATCCTGCGCAAGTTGATCACTGCGGGTGTGGTGAGCGGTATGGCACACATCACCGGCGGTGGCATCACGGAGAATCTGCCGCGCATCCTGGAAAAGGGTCTCGCCGCGCACATCGATTTTGGCTCGTGGGAGATCCCGCCCCTCTTCCTCCATCTGCAGGAGCTGGGTGAAGTGGACCGGGACGAGATGATGCGGACCTTCAACATGGGTATCGGCATGATTGTCGTGGTTCCCGCCGAACAGGTGAAGCGAGCCAAGAGCGTACTGAACCGGGCCAATGAGCGCTTCAGCGTGATCGGACGGATCAGCAAGGGCGAGCGCCGCGTCCACTACGCATGAGCGTGCAAAAGTCGCACCGGCTGGGCGTGCTGCTTTCCGGCCGCGGGTCTAATTTTCTGGCAATCGCGGATGCGATTGCGAGGAGGACACTTCCCGGTTGTGAGATCGCCGTGGTGCTCTCCAATCTGCCGGATGCGACAGGGCTGGCAGCGGCCCGGGAGCGTGGCTTCCCTGCCATTGCCGTGCCCTCGAAGGGCGTTCCGCGAGAGCAGCACGACGGGCGCATGGCGGCCGAACTGCGGCGGCACGCGGTGGATACCGTGGTTCTGGCCGGCTACATGCGGGTTCTCACACCCGCGTTCCTGCGGGCCTTTCCGGACCGCGTTCTGAACATCCACCCGTCGCTGCTGCCGGCGTTTCCGGGTCTCTATGCGCAGTGGCAGGCGCTGGACTATGGGGCCAGACTCGCAGGATGTACCGTGCACCTCGTGGATGAAGCAGTGGACCACGGGACCATTCTGCTGCAGCGTGCGGTTCCGGTGCAGGACGGCGATACCGAGGAGAGCCTTTCCGCGCGCATCCTTGTGGAGGAACACCAAGCCTACCCGGACGCCATCGCGCAGTGGATCAGCGGCGAGTACGAGGTGCGTGGGCGGCGGTGGTTACGACGAGACGCGTTTTAGAGTGTCACGCGGTTTGTTCGCCGGCGTCGCCAAGGACTACGGGCACGTCGAGCCGGCGGCGTCCGCGGAAGACGGTGACCGTAACAGTGTCTCCAGTGCGATGGGCATTCATGATGGAGCTGATGTCCTGCGCTGTCGTGACCTCCTGGCCGTCGATGGCGACGATGAGGTCTCCGCCGAGCATGATGGGTGTGTTGCCCAGGAGTTCGCGCTGCGTGCCGCCTTTCAGGCCGGCCCGGTCCGCGGCGCCGCCTGGGAGAACGCGCTGGATGAGCACGCCGTAGTCGCTGGGCAGGCCGATCTGCTCGGCGAGCTCCGGACCAATCTCGAGCGGCGTAATGGCCAACGTAGGCCGGCGCGCGTGGCCGTATTTTGAGAAGTCGTCGATCACAGCCTTGGCGGTGTTGACCGGAATGGCAAAGCCGACGCCGGAGCTTTGGTCGGCACCGTTGTTGGAGGCGATCAGGAAATTGACGCCGATCACCTGGCCCCTGGAGTTCAGCAGCGGCCCGCCGCTGTTGCCCGGGTTAATCGCCGCATCGGTCTGGATGGCGTTGTCAATTGCCGAGCCGGTGGGACCGCGCACGCTGCGCAGGGCGGAGATAATGCCGCGCGTCATAGTGCCGGAGAGGCCGAAGGGATTGCCGATGGCAAAGACCTTCTGGCCTACCTGGAGACCGCTGGAATTGGCGAGCTCGACCGGCACAAGGTTGGGTGCCTTGATCTGCAGAAGCGCGAGGTCGTGAATCTTGTCGGTTCCGAGGATCTCCGCCTTGTACTTGTGCTTGTCGTAGAGCTGAACCTCCACACGCTGCGCATTGTCAATCACGTGATTGTTCGTGAGGATGAGGCCGGATTTGTTGAGGATGAAGCCCGAGCCCTGACCCTGCTGCGGCACCGGGCCGTAGAAGAAGTTGAACTCGACGGCGGTGGAGGTGATGTTGACGACAGAGGGCAGGACGCGTTTGTAGACGGCGATATTGTTCTGCTCTTCGGAGTCATAGGCGGGCTGCGCGCTGGCCTCATGCAGGAAGAGGTTGCCGAGCGGGCTTGAGATTCGGGAAGCCTCGGGCGTAATGCGGTCCATAAGGGCGGCAACGGTGCCCGTGGGCCAGAGCCGGGTCGTTAGGTAGTAAAAGCCGCTCACCAGAAGCAGAACCAGAAGAACCCTGCGCAGTTTCATTCCCTTTACGACGCCTCTCTCTCTATTCTCGCCGATATTGCGAGTGCCTCACTGCGGAGTTGCTGAAAGGCGATGTTGACGGCACCTTCGAGGTCGGCCATGCTGCCGGTGTTCGGGATAACGATATCGGCGAGCGGCTCCTTGTCGCGATCGCTCCTCTGAAGGATGGCGCGACGGTAGAAGTCGGCGGTGAGTTCAGTGGCGTTCGCGGCAGTACCGGCGGCGATGGCACGGCTCAGGAAGCGCTGCAAACGGAGCGGCTCCGGTGCGGTGACCAGGACGACGCGGTCGAAGGAGTCGCGCCAGGATGGTCCTGCGTTGCCGGAGGGCTCCGCGGAGGTGCCGGTTGCGCTCACAGGGCGGTAACGCGTTTCAAAGAGGAGCGCCGTCTCGACGATGGCGATGGTGTCGGGCCGCGTGCCGGACTCCGATGCGAAGCTGCCGAGCCAGCGGATTTGTGCCGCAAGGACAACAGGGTGAACGATGCGGTTGATCTCATCCACACGCGCAGGGTCAAAGACGATCTCCGCCAGAGCCTTGCGGGAGAGGGCACCATCGGGTGCGAGCACCGCCGGGCCGAAGTGGTCGAGGATGGGCTGAAAGAGGATGCCCCCCGGCTGCATAAGCCGGCGAGCAACCTCGTCGGAGCTGGAGAGCTCCGCACCGAGCGCCTGAAAGATCGCGGCGGCGGTGGATTTACCGGAGCCGATACCGCCGGTGAGGGCCACGCGAAGCATAAGGTATTGTCGCCGGTTTTCTGGTGCATATGACCCCCCCCCCCAAGTCAGCAAGTAGAAAACATTAGGAACCG
>CAXTSF010000032.1:2761-11125 GCA_964246865.1 uncultured Terriglobus sp. | reverse complement strand
AGAGCAGATTGCGCCGGAGCTTTGCGGCTTTGACGGTGTTGTGCATGAGCATGGCAATCGTGAGTGCGCCGACGCCACCGGGGACGGGCGTGTAGGCGCTCGCGAGGGTGTAAGCCGCGGGATCGATGTCGCCGACGAGAGTCGAGCCACGCTTTCCGAAGATCTCCGCGCGCGCCGCGTTGCCGGGAAATAAGCGGTGAAGATCCGCAAGATCGGTGATGCGGTTGATACCGACGTCGATGAGCACGGCACCAGGCGTGATCATGTCCGGGAGGATGAGGCCGGGCTTACCGACGGCGACGATGAGGATCTCTGCCATGCGGGTATAGCGGACCAGATCGCGGGTGTGGGCATGGCAGACTGACACGGTGGCGCTCTCATTGAGGAGCATGGTGGAGGCAGGCTTGCCGACGATGTCGCTGCGGCCGACCATGACGCAGTCGCGGCCGGCGATGGGAATGTGGCTGCGCTTCAGAATCTCGAGGATGCCGGCAGGGGTGCAGGGCGCCAGGCTCTGCTGACCGATCTGCAGGCGGCCGACATTGACGGGATGGAAGCCGTCGACGTCCTTCTCCGGCAGGACGGACTCGAGAATGCGGCGGGTGTCGATCTGCCTGGGCAGAGGAAGCTGAACGAGAATGCCGTCGATGTCATCGCGGAGATTGAGGCCGTGGACCATGGCCAACAGGTCTTCCGTGCTGATGGTCGATGGAGGCGTGAGCAGTGTGCTGCCAATGCCGAGCTCGCCGCAGGTACGGACTTTGTTGCGGACGTAGATCTCCGAGGCGGGGTTGTTGCCGACGAGGACGACGGCGAGACCCGGGGTGATCTGGCTGTGCGAGAGGCGGTCAATGTCGATGCGAACTTCTGCCTGGATCTCCGCCGCGATGGCGGTTCCATCAAGGATGCGTGCACTCATGCCTCTTCAGAATACAAGCCGGCAAACGATGACGATGTATGCAGGGTGTAACCGGATAGCCCAAGATGGCGTAGCAAAAGAAAAACAACGCTTATCAGGCGACAACTCATCTGCGGCCGTCACGTCTAAACGGCCAGTAGCCTGCGCGGTGCGCGGATCGGACGAGAGCATGACAGTGAGCAGGATAGATGGAAAGTTCACGCCGGACGATCTTGGGGAGCTGCAATCGGAGCTGCAGGCGGGCGGCCTGGACTCATGGCAGGCAGGCGAGCTGATCTCGGCGTTTCTGGCGGCGCGCGGCTATGGCGTATCAACGCGGGAGGCACGCTCGGCGGCGACACGTATCGAGCTGCAGAGCTGTTCGATTGAGTGCATGCAGCGGGAGTTGGGGCAGCTGGCGCTGGAGATGTGACCCCGGTGCCGCGATCAACGGCGGACCAGGGGGTTTACTCGTACTTGAGCGTTTCCACGGGATCGAGTGCAGCAGCGCGGTTGGCCGGCAGCGTGCCAAAGACGACGCCCACAAGGACACTGGTGGAAAGTGCGATTACGGCGGACCAGGGCGACACAGGAATCTGATAGGGCGTAAGAAAACTGACCGTGAGTGGGACAGCGATGCCCAGGATTGTGCCCACGATGCCTCCGCTGAGCGAGAGAAAGATGGCCTCCGTAAGGAACTGGAGGCGGATCTCACGCCGCGTGGCGCCGAGAGCCTTCCGAATGCCGATCTCCCGGATGCGTGCGGTGACGTTGGCAAGCATGCTGTTCATGATGCCGACACCGCTGACGACAAGCGTGATAAAGGCAGCGATGGTGAGCACGTACGTGAGTGATGTGGCAATCTTACCCATGACGTCGAGGACCTCGACCATGGTTTGCGCGTGATAGGTGCTCGTGGGCCGATGACGGCCCCGGATGATCTCGGTGACACGGCGTGCGGCGAACGGGACGTCGATAGCGTTGTTCATCGTGAAGAAGATCTCCTTCACGGTGTCGTCGCCGGTGAAGTAGCGCGCGACGGGGTAGGGCACGAGCATCGTCTGGTCGGAGATCTCCGACTGGCCGAAGGTATTGACGCGCTCGCGGAAGACTCCCACGATGGTGAATGGGATGCCCTGGATGGTGAGGGTTTTGCCGACGGCATTTGCCGCGGAGCCAAAGATAGACTTTGCGAAGGGCTCCACGAGAACGCCGACCTTTTCATGAGCGACATCGTCCTGGTC
Source organism: uncultured Terriglobus sp. (assembly GCA_964246865.1). Lineage (GTDB taxonomy): Bacteria > Acidobacteriota > Terriglobia > Terriglobales > Acidobacteriaceae > Terriglobus. The sequence continues at coordinate 8,983 of CAXTSF010000032.1, read as the reverse complement.
ATCGAAGAAGCGGCCGCCCAGCACCATCAGGTTGCGCACGTCTTTGTAGCGCGGCGAGACGCCGAGGACCATGGCGTCTTTGGTGACGCCGTTGCCGATGCTGACATTCGCATGGAACTCGAGCATGGGCGACGAGGCCTTGATGCCGGGGATGGAGTTGTTGACGATCTGCTCATCCTCGCGCGTCATGTAGTCGGGCGCAGCAGCACCGTGCAGCGCGGAGTTGGTGCCGCCGCTGTACTGCATTTCGACCATGTTGGGGCCGATCGAGGAGATGGTATCGAGGGCGTACTTGCGGCCGGTGAGACCGACGGTGACGACGAGGATGATGGAGGCAGAGCCAATGATCATGCCGAGCATGGTGAGCAGAAAGCGGACCTTGCTCGCACGGAAACTATCCAGCGCAAGGTGCAGGGTTTCGGAGAAGACCATGCTGGTCTTGGCCGAACTGAGGGTGCTCTGGAAGCTGCTCTGCTCACCTGCGGTACTCATGCTTCCCCTCCAGGGTGGATGAGGATTGGACGCGGCTCCGGGGCGGCGGTCGCAGACTGATAAGATTCAAAGGACGGTGGCATGCCGCCTCCCTGCGGAGGGATGTGTGAGTGGTTGAAACAGGCGGTCTTGAAAACCGCTTTGCTCGAAAGGGCAACGGGGGTTCGAATCCCTCTCCCTCCGCCAAAATCATCTGCGGACCAGCCGTGGGGCGTAGACGGCATCCGCTCCGTCTCCGGTGAGCCGGCACCATGGCAGGCTAAGGCTGCACACCTCTGATTCTTGCCGGCTCTGATCCCAAGAGTTTGACGTTCGAAAAGGCGACTGTGGCTGAACCCTCCTGGTTGTGTGCACAGACGCCAAGGCCGACGTAAACAGGGTTGTGCAGGGGGATGTCGACAGATGCAAACGGCGTCCAGGTATCCGAGCCGGAGATCGCGGTGGAGGCGGTGAAATGGTTTCCTCTGCGCTCGATGCGCAGACGCGTCGGGCCTTTGGCGGGTGCAGTCTGGTCCTCCGTTTTGCCATCGCGGGTGGCGCGGTACTGCAGGGTGATATGCCCGTCGCCATGGAGGGCGATGTCGGCGTAGGCGGAGCCGGGATCGAGGCCTTCACGCAGCATGAGGACACCTTTTTCGAGAGGGGCGTGCGATCCCGGACCAAACTCGACGTCGGCGGTCAGACTCGTATCACCGGTGATCTGGACCCACGTGAAGCGGAAGGCGTCCGCCTTTCCCCACATATCCGCTCCACCGCCAGTAACGCGGTAGATGCCGTGCGCGGCATCGAAGTCCGTCGAGCCCTCGCGTGTCACGCCGATGTCCGTGGAACGGGTAAAGAGGCCACCGGCGGCGTTGTTACCGTGCTGGGCCGGTAGAGAAACAGGCGGCAGGAGCAGAGCAGAGGCGGCAAGGGCGGAGAGACATCGGAGCTTCGTCATCGGACGTATGTTTCCTTTGAGAGCGGTTCTATATGCAGCGCCAGGATCGTGGCTACATGCCGATAGTAGAGTCCCGGTATCGCGTCTCATCTTCGGCGAAAGGCGCGCGTGTCAGCGGTGGACGCCAGAGCCAACGGTCGTGGCTTATTCCGATTGCGATCCCTTTGCTGTGAACCGGACAGAAGCGAGGATGGCGGAGAGGTGGCGTTGGAGGCTCTTCTCCTCCGCGGACGTGAGAGGGCGTGAGCCCTCCTTCACCTTGGGAGCGATGCCGGCAAAGTCCTGTTCAAAAAGAAAGCAATGGCCGTTGCGCCAGGTCCAGTCGACCTCCGAGGAGAGGCGATGCATCATGGCAGCGTCACCACCCTCGACCTGCGTGAAGTTCACGCCTGCCACGGTGATGGTCTGCCGGTGGTCGCCGGGATCGATGCTGCTGGTGGCGAGCTTGTCACATACCTGTGCGGTGGGCGCGGGCGCGACGGCGTAGACAAAGGCCAGATAGCTGAGGTCGGTCTTGCTGTAGAGATTGTTGTCCGGAGAAAAACGAACGGCGGCGCGAAAGTCTACCTTGCTGGCTTTGTCGATGCCCGTGATGGCAGAGCCGAGATAGCCAATCTCCGTGGCAGCAACAGGAGTCCATACCGTGGGATAGCGGAACTGGACGCCGTATTTGGGATCCTGATAAGTGCGTGTGGGAATGTCGGGCTTCTCCTCAGCGGGCTGAGAGGCTGTCGCCGTGTTCGCCGAGGTCTGTTGCGGATTCGCCGGAAGCACGAGAGCCACGGTCAGAATAGCTGTGCATACTGAGTTCAGTGGGTCCTCCAAGGCCGCCGCAGCGCGGCGTTAAGCTCAGGTTGAATGGATTCACGCCATGGAAATAGGGCTGCCAGTGGCAGCCCCATTTTGTCGTGGTGAACAGGTCGAGCGCTTCCCTTAGAAGGTGAACCGGGCAGCGAACTGAATGCGGCGCATGGTGCTGTTATTGTCGATGCCGGTGATGATGCCGGCTCCCTGAGCGAGGGTGCAGTCGATGCAACGAGCGTTGGACGAGGTGGGGATATCGAGCGCGGCGTGGTTGAAGACGTTGAAGGTCTGCACCTGGAGCTGGCCGTTGACACGCTCGGTGAGGGGGATGTCCTTGATGACGGAGACATCCGCGAAGTAGTCGCGCGGCCCAACGAGGGAGTTGCGACCGACATTGCCGAAGGTGCCGAAGGCGGGACGGCTGAAAGTGCCGGAGACGGAGCCAGGATTCGCCAACGGAGCAACCGGGGTGAAGAGCCGGCGTGCGTGCGTGACCGGATCCAGGCCGCTGACGGAGGTGAGGAAGCCCTTGGCGTTGCCGTTTGGACGGCAGTCGCTGGTGATGCCGGGTCCGCCGAAGTTGGTGTCGAGATCCTGATCGGCACCGCACTCCTGGTAGGTCGGCGTGAACGGACGGCCGCTCTCCCAGGTGGTTTGACCGGCAAGGGTGTAGCCGCCGACAAAGGTGTTCACGAGCCGGTTGCTGCTGCCCAGGAACTTCTGGTTCTTGCCGAAGGGCAGCTGATAAACGCTGCTGAAGACGAAAATCTGAGCGCGGTTGGTGTCATTCCGGCCGAAGGAGAAGGTCCGGTAGCGGGTGTAAGCTGCGTCGTTGGCGTAGTTCTCTGCCTTGGACCAGGTGTAGTTGGCGTTGAAGGACAGACCCTGCGAGAGGCGCTTGTCGAACTTGGTCTGGAGCGCGTGGTAGGTGGCGTGGCTGTCCGGCGCGGCAGAGTTGATGCCGTTGGAGCAGCAGACTGTCGGCTGACCCTGATAGGTGCCGATGAACTGGTTGAGGAAAGGACGTCGGCTGGTGTTGCCGGCTGCCAACTCCGCCGGTGTGGCGGGAAGCCGCGGCTGGTTGATGTCATAGCCGTAGGTCTCGCCGGGATAGACGCGCTCACCGATATTGCCGACGTAGGCGAGTTCGAAGGTAGCGGAGTTGCCGAGCTGCTGCTGCAAAGCGACGTTGAACTGGTCAACGCGCGGCAGGGTGATGCGGTTAGGACGGATGGTCTGGCCGTAGGCGTCCTGGAAGGGGATGAGGCCATTGCCGGGAATGGTGGGCTGCGCGGGACGCAGGGGTGGTGCCGCGAGCGTTGTGGCAAAGGCACCCGCGGTGGTGTTGCCGATACGGCTTACGTTTTCGTTTGCCTGCACCGGAAGATTGTGGGACAGGTTGCTGCCGAAGAGGCTGCCGAAGTAGCCGACATTGTCATAGGTCTGCCCGATGCCGCCGCGAAGGACGGTGCCCGGTGTGACCTGGTAGGCGATGCCGAAGCGGCCGGCAAGATTGGTGTAGTCCATCAGCTGGCCGCCGTTGGTGCCGATGCCGTTTGCGCCGGCGACACGGATGCCACCGGACTGAATGGACGCGAAGCCACCGTGGCCGAGGCCGTTGACGGTCTCAGGGAAGATCACGTCCCAGCGAACGCCGTAGTTCATCGTCAGCTTGGGTGTGAGCCGCCACGTGTCCTGCCCGTAGAAGGCGCCGCGCTTCTGGTAGCTGTACTGATCGTTAATGTAGACGTTGAAGCGCTGGAACTGAGCCGCATAACCGACGAGGAAGGAGGCAAAGTCACTACCCTTGCTGATCAGGCCTGTGGGATCGGCGGTGGTGGACTGGTCGAAGGTGAACTGACCGGTCCGGTTGCTGTCACTCGCGTTGCGTACGTTCTTTGCGTAACGGAGGTCCGCGCCGAACTTGACGGCGTGGTTGCCGAAGGTTTTGGTCCAGTTGTTGGTGAGCTGGAAAACCTGCTCGCTCTGCAAAAGAGGGCAGTTGCAGTTCTGATTGCCGAGCTGTGCGAGTGAGCTGTTGTTGAAGCTGAAGGAGGGTGCGCCTGCCGTGTCGGGCGTGGTGTTCAGATTCGGGATGCCGAGGGCAGTCGCTGTTGTGAGGCCCGGGTACTTGTTCTCAGCAACGTGGTAGCTGAGGAAGCCGACGCGCAAATCGGTAAGCAGGGTGGGCTTTACCGCGTAGTCGAAACCGACGGTTGCACTCTGGTTCTGCACCTTCGTGGTGCCAGTGGTACCGCCGATGCCGAAGCCGAAGCCGCCGGCGGGGCCGAAGGCGGGAACGCCAAGCAGGCGGAAGAAGGCGATGTCATAGCGGCCGAAGGCATGCACCTTTTGGCTCACCTGCTCGTCCAGACGGATGTCGGCCTGGTCGCTGTTCAGGGTACCGTTGCCGGACGCAGCGTAGTTATTAGCGAAACCCTGCGTTGCCGTATTCGGTGCCGGAAGGAGGCGAAGCAGATTGACCGCCTGCGGACTGAGAGCCGCTACCGGCAGCTGACCGGGTATAGCGCTGTACGGTGTTTTCGTTACGGGGTTGTAGATCGTCTGGCCCTGGGTGTACTCCGAAAGGTCGCAGATGCCCGATGTGGCGGTAAGGCAGGTGTTACGCACGAGGTTCGTGGGGACGTTCAGCAGAAGGCTGGTGCCGATACGCTGACGCAGGCCCTGGTAATCGAGGAAGAAAAAGCTCTTGTCCTTGCGAATGGGACCGCTGACGGAACCGCCAAACTGGCTGTAGACCTCGCTGGGGATGACGCGATGCGTGACGGCATCCGGCGTGTTCTGGGTGAACGGATTGCGTGCATACAGAGCGTCCGATTTGCGGAAGAGGAAAGCATCGCCGTGGATCGCGTTCCCACCGGACTTGGTGGTGACGCTGACGATGCCGCCGGCCGCGCCGCCGAGTTCAGCGTCGTAGTTCTGGGTGGTCACCTTGGTCTCGCCAATGGAGTCCAGCGTGGGATTGATGACGATGATGCCAAGTACGGGATCGCGATTGTCCGTACCGTCCAGAATGAAGCCCTGCTCACCATAGTTCGAGCCGTTGGTGTTGAGGGCGAGGCCACCCTGCGGATTCTCCGGGCCGGCGATGTTGAAGGAGGAGTGCTGCACGCCGGGTGTGAGCAGGAGGAAGCTGGTGAAGTTGCGGTTCAGGTTGGGCAGATCGGTGATGGTGCGCTCGTCAAGAATCTCAGAGACATCGGCGCGGTCTGTCTTGAGGGCCGGTGCCTCGGAGGTCACGTTGACGGTCTGACTGGAACCGGCGAGAGCGAGGGCGACATCGACCTTCTGCGAGGCGTCAGCGTGGATGTCGAGCGGCTGCGACTGCGAGGGGGCGAAGGAGCCGGCATCGATCTTCACGATGTAGCTGTCCGGAACCAGGTGATCGACGGTCCAGTTGCCGGTGCCGTTGGTGGTAACGGTTTGCACGGTACCCTTCTGCACATCCGTGACGGTGACGGTGGCGTTAGGGACGGCGGCTCCCGAGGGATCGGTGACGGTGCCATAGACCGAGCCGTACACGGCCTGGGCATTGGCAATGCCAGCCGAGGCCAGCGTTGCGCCGGCGAGGAAACAGCCGAGAGTTGTTTGGAAACGATTGCGGGAATGCACAAAACCTCCGAGGGTGAAGCGGTGTTTCGCCTGGACGCAGCAATCGGCCTGGCCAGGGGGGTGGCCACGTCCTTGCTTCTGTTCCAGGCAGGGGATCCGGGCTAAGCAGCGCCCGGGAGACGACAAGCAGAAGGAACTTACACCGTATGTGTGCTTAGACTCCGGGCGAAGGAAAGCGTTGCGCATTTCTTTCCGCTGCGACGGGTATACCCGTGCGGTTCCGGTGTCGTGGAGACGTTCGGCAATGCATTGTCCCCCACGTCATTTTGCGTCTTCATCCTGGCTGCCTCAACTCTGCGCCTCGGATTCGGCCAGTCCGGGAGCCTGGTCAAAAACCGTCGCGAGCTCTTCCC
>CAXTSF010000032.1:0-2751 GCA_964246865.1 uncultured Terriglobus sp. | reverse complement strand
CTTGTACAGACAGCAAACAACCCGGAAAAAAGGCGCGCAATCTTCTGCCCCCGTTTGCTGCAAAGCGGTCGCGGGTGGAGAATGGTGGAGGTCCGGCAGGCCGGGAGCCCGCATCCCTCCTACGGATCCGAAGCCGTTGTGAAAGGCCCTTCTATGTCAGAGAAGCCGAAGATTGACGTATCGCGCCGTGGATTTCTGAAGGGCGCGGGTATTGCCGCCGCGACCACCGTGATGGAGTCGGCGACGATCCTGGCGCAGGGGGCGCGCGAGGGGGCGCGCGCCGATCACGCGGTCGGCCCGGACGCGATTCCCTTGAAGCTGCACGTGAATGGTCACGAATATCCCGTGACGGTGGAGCCGCGATACACGCTGGCGGAGACGCTGCGGGACAATATCGGCCTGACCGGGACGAAGGTGGTGTGCGATCGCGGTTCGTGCTCGGCATGCACGGTTTGGATCGACGACACGCCGGCGCTGGCCTGCATGACTCTGGCGATCGACGCAGTCGGCCGCAAGGTGACGACGATTGAGGGTCTGTCCGAGGGCGACCGGATGCACCCAATCCAGGCGGCGTTTGTGAAGCATGACGCGATGCAGTGCGGCTTCTGCACGCCGGGCATGGTGATGAGCTGCGCGGCGCTGTTGAAGCAGAATCCGCATCCGCAGCTTGCCGACGTGAAGCACGCGGTCAGCGGCAACCTGTGCCGCTGCGGGACGTACCCCAAGGTCTTCGCGGCCACACTCGAGGTGGCGCAACAGCAGCAGAAGTCCGGCGTGGTGACACTGGCTGCGGGAGAGGTGGCGTAGCGATGGCAACGGAGACTCTGATGACCGGCATAGCGGAGCAGCAGCAAGGCGCGTCGCAGCAGAAGTCGCGCGCGAAGGGTGTGCAGGGCGAGGCAAAGTCGACGCGCGATGCGGAGCAGACGGATGAAAAAGAGGCCTCCAGCAAGGAGGCGCCGGTGGCAAAGCGGACCGAGAGTTTTGTCTTCGGAATCCCGCAGAACGGATTGGAACAGAAACAGCGCGAGGTTCCGCTGGATGAGCCGCCACCACTACCTGCAAACGCAGACCTGAAGTACATCGGCAAGCCGACGCAGCGGTACGACGGTCCAGCGAAGGCGCTGGGGCGCGGCAAGTACACGGCGGATGTGAACCTGCCGGGCATGCTGCACGCACGCATGGTTGACGCGACGATACCTCACGGACGCATTACCTCGATCGACACCAGCGCGGCGGAGAAGCTGCCGGGTGTGCGGGCGGTGCATGTGATCGAGCACACCTATGGCCTGGCGCAGCTGCGCGATCCGAAGCAGGAAACGCCGTCGCGCTATCCCGTGATCCGGTATGCGGGCCAGCCCATCGCCGGTGTCGCCGCGACCTCGCCGCAGATTGCCCGAGACGCAGCCGCACTGATTAAGCTGACTTACGACGAGATGCCTTTTGTCGTGGATCGCAGCGAGGATCGAGCAACCGATGCGCCGGTGGTCTTTCCCGGGCCGGCGGACGCAGCGGGCAGCGCCGGCGGCGGCGGCGGACCGAAGGGTGTGCCACAGGTGGGCAATGTGCACGGGCCGCAACGCAAGACGGTGGGCGATGCGGATGCCGGGTTCCGCGATGCGGACGTGGTCGTGGACGAGGAGTATTTCACGCAGGTGCAGACGCACTCCGCGCTGGAAACCCACGGCTTCGTTGTGGACTGGAAGCCGGAAGAGGTGACGGTGTACGCCTCGACGCAGGGCACATCGAGCGTACGGAATGAGATGGCGGATGTCTTCAAGCTGCCCAAGAGCCAGGTGCGCGTAATCACGGAGTACATGGGCGGTGGCTTCGGTGCGAAGTTTGGCGCGGGCAACGAGGGCGTGGTCGCGGCGAACCTGTCGCGCAAGGCAGGCGCGCCAGTGAAGTTGATGCTGGACCGCAAGCAGGAGCATATCGTCTGCAACCGGCCGGACTCGCACCAAGCACTGAAGATCGGCGCGAAGAAAGACGGCACGCTGACGGCCATCAAACTGGTGAGCTACGGTACAGCGGGTGTGGGTACAGGCGCGGGCACGGCGGGTCCGGCGACCAACATGTACAAGTGCGCGAACCTGCAGACAGAGGAGTACGACGTCTTCATCAACGCGGGACCGGGTGCTGCCTTCCGTGCTCCGGGACATCCTCAGGGCTGCTTCGCCCTGGAGCAGGCCGTGGATGAGCTTGCGGTGAAGCTGAACATGGACCCACTCGCATTGCGCGACAAGATCGACGAGAATCCGGCGCGCCGGGTCGAGCGCCAGTTGATCCTGGAGCGTACCAACTGGAAGAACCGGCGGCCCGCGGGTGCGGACAGCGGCCCGGTGAAGCGGGGCATGGGCATCGCGCAATCGGTCTGGTACCGCTTTGTGAACATGAACTCATCCTGTGAGGTCCGGGTGTCGCAGGATGGTTCGGTGGAACTGATGTCGGCGGTGCAGGACCTGGGTACCGGGACGAAGACGCTGTTGGCTGTTGTTGTGGCCGAGGAGTTCGGCATTCCTCCGTCTGCGGTAAAGATCCGGATCGGCGACACGCGCTTCCCGATCGGGCCGGATTCGGGCGGCAGCGTGACGGCCGGTTCCATCACGCCATCGGTGCGCCATGCAGCCTTCCACGCAAAGCAGCAGCTCTTTGCGGCAGTCGCCCCGAAGCTGGGCACCACGGGTGAGAACCTCGCGATGCAGGACGGCCGGGTGATCTTCAAGAACGATCCGTCCAAGAGCTTTACGT
>CAXTSF010000031.1:14403-20616 GCA_964246865.1 uncultured Terriglobus sp. | reverse complement strand
AGCTGGCCTACTCTGTCTCGCCCTTCGCAGCGCCATCTCCGGGGCGCAGAATGCACCTCCACCACGTGCGGATCCCATGCCGATCGCGCATACGCCAGTGCCGCTGTGGCCGGATGGTGCGCCGGGTGCCAAGGGCAAGGCCGAGATCGATACACCTACGGTGAGCCTCTACCTGCCGGCGGCGAATCCAACGCGTACGGCGGTGGTCATTGCGCCGGGCGGTGCATATCACGAGCTTGCCATGGACCACGAGGGCGTGCAGGTCGCGCAATGGCTGAATGCGCACGGCGTAGCGGCGGTGCTTCTCCGGTACCGGCTCGGGCCGGTCTACCATCACCCCATCGAGCTTGGAGATGGCCAGCGAGCCGTGCGCTATGCGCGTGCGCATGCGGCAGAGATGGGCGTCGATCCCGCTCACATCGGCTTCTGGGGCTTTTCCGCTGGCGGGCATCTCGCGGCCTCTGTAGGAACGCACTTCGACGGAGGCGCTGCATCAGCCGGCGATGTGCTTGATCGCCAGTCCTCTCGTCCGGATTTCCTGATCCTTGCCTACCCGGTCATCACGATGCAGACCGGTGTCACGCACCCGGGATCGCAGACAAATCTGCTTGGCGACAATCCTGATCCCGCTCTTGTGGAGCAGACATCGGCGGAAAAGCAGGTCACACCGCAAACGCCACCTGCCTTCCTCTTCAGCACCAGCGACGACACTGTTGTCCCGATCGCCAACTCTGTCCTCTTCTATCAGGCCCTGATTGCGAATCACGTCCCGGCAGAGATGCACATCTATCGTCACGGCGCTCACGGCATGGGACTCGCGCAGGCGGACCCTCTGCTGAGCACGTGGACAGATCTCCTGTACGCCTGGATGCGCAGCAACGGCTGGGCACAGTGATCGCGAAGCGCGGGTGGCTCTACTCGTAGCGCATAGCCTCTGCGGGCAGGATGCGTGCCGCTGAGGCGCTTGGGTACAGCGTCGCCAGCAGGGAAACGGCAATCGACAGCGCGGCCACCATGCAGCCGTCCAGCCGGCGCGGTGCAAACGGCAGGTGGTCGATCGAGTAGACCTCGGATGATAGCGGCAGGGGATAGTGCGCACCCAGCCAGCACAAGCCATAGCCCAGCACCAAACCGGAGAGCGTACCGGCAAGCGAGATCATCAGGCCCTGCGCGAGAAAGATGCGTCGCACCTGCTCAGCCTGCACGCCAAAGCTCATCATCACGGCGATGTCGCGGGTCTTCTCCATCACCAGCATGGTCAGGGCGATGAGGATGTTCAACGCCGCGACGCACACGATCAGTGCGATCACGACAAAGGTCACGATCTGCTCCAGACGCAGCGCACGGAAGAGCTCTCGATTCTGCTCCATCCAGTTTGTGGTTTGAAAGCCCGCTCCGGCCGACGCCTCGATTTGCCGGCCGATCTGATCGGCACGGTACAGATCGTCCACCTTGAAGGAGATCACCGTGATCAGATCCGGCTGTGCGAAGAGCCTCTGCGCATCCTGGAGCCGCGTAAAAGCGTAGCTGGAGTCGTACTGGTAAAAGCCGGAGTGGAAGATGCCCACGAGCTGAAAACGCTGGTAGCGCGGTACGAGGCCGATCGGTGTCAGCTCTCCCTGCGGGCTGGTGACCAGGACGCTCTCCCCAACGCGCGCGCCCAGGGTCTCCGCCAGGTCGGAGCCGAGCACAATCGGCAACATCCCTCCTACGGAACTGCTTCCTGCAATCGTCTCGGAGCCGGTCTCAAGCGCCTCCGCCGATCCGGATCGCACCGTCTGCAGCAGGTCCGAGACCCGCCGCTCATAGACCGGCAGGACGCCTTTGATGAGTGCGCCCCCAGAGCGCGCACCACGGGAGACAAGTACCTGGCCATAGAAGCCAGGGGCAGCCGCGGTTATGTGCGGCTCCTGCATCAGGCGCGCCAGCAACGGCTGCCAGTTACGCATGCCGTCGCCCGCAATCCGCGCCAGTTCAACATGCGCTGTGGAGCCGAGCAAGCGCGCCTGCAGGTCGCGCCGCATGCCGTTGGTGATCGCCAGGGCAATGATGAGCGAGGCAACGCCTGCGGTCACGCCAAGGATGGACAGCGCCGTGATCGCGCCGATAACGCCTCGCCGCCGTTTTGCCCGTAGGTAGCGAGCTGCGACGAAGAGTTCAAAACGCATGCGCATGACCCATGCTAGAGAAGCATCCCGTTCGGAAAACCCATCAGTGCGTCTCCTGCACGATCGCCTTGACGCTCGCGCCATTCTCATACCGGTCGAAGAAGCGCAGAGCGACAGTGTGTTGGCCGGAGCCAGTGAGCCGCTGTGTCAAGTCGTACCGCTCTGTGAGCGAGTCGGAGAGCCTGCCCACCGGCTCCAGATACTGCCATGGCCCGGCGTCCACCGAAAATTCCGCGCGCACAATCGGGCTGGTTGCATCGTGCACTTCGATAGCGGCATGCACCACTCCGGAGCGCACATCGGCCCGCAACGGCCCGGGGACTGGAGGCGTCGTGTCCACGGTGAAGGGCGGGGAGATGCGCTCGTTCATCAGCGTGTCTGCATCGGTATGCACGGGAGCGTCGCTCGCCACGACACGCAACTCATACTCACCATCGGGCAGGAGGCCCGTGTCAAAGCTGTATGCGCGCTCGGAGATCTTGTCCTTGATCAAATGCCAGTTCTGCTCGTGCACGTCCCGGAAGTACAGGGCAAACATAAGATCGTCGTTATTCGGATCGTGCGCCAGCCATCGCGCGGTAATGGCGGTCCTGTCCCGCTGTGCCAGCAGCACCGGTGCAACCGTATCCGTCGCGCTCACGGCTGCCGTCGCCGCGGGCAGCGCCGGACGAAAGGTTACCGCGACCGTGTTGCTGGGCGGCGCGGCGGGCGCTGTGGTCAGGCGAGCCCCGGTCTGCACGACGATGTCATCGACCTGGGGCGGCAGATTCCGCGGGAGATAATTGATCGTTACCGAAGCCAGCGTCGCCCCTCCGTGCAGGGCAGCCCGCCACTGCATGTAGCGTGCCGCCGGCACCGGCAGGGGAGACGCATCTCGCGGCACCGGCTTCCACTCCGACCATAGATCTCCAAGGCCATCTCGCGGATTCTCGACATTGCCGGAGCGCGCGTAAAGCTCGACACCCTCGCGCGATCCCGTCAGCTCCGCCCGTCCCCATTGCGAAGCGACCTCCCCATCAAACATCTCGGAGGTAAAGACCGCGTCCTTTGCCGGCTCATCTTCGAGCCGCAGCACCTTGCCCGTTCCGCCCGTACCGATGAGCAATCCCTGCGCCGTGTCCCGCAGTGCTGTCGTCTCCCGCGCGTCCGCATGCGCCACGTCGGTGTAGCTGCCGGGGAGGGCCGGGTCAAGCCGGTAAACCCTGCCCTTGTTGCCGGTGCCTGCGTAGAGAGCGCCCTTGCGGAACGCAAGCGCATACGCCACGTCCTCCCGCAGCGTGAGCAGTTGCTGGGGTGTGCCGTCCGGCGCAATGCGATAGATCGCCGATCCATCCGCTACCGGAGCCGTACCTGTGCCCGCGAGACTGATTGGCGCGGACGCAGCCGGAGCCGCAGGTCCTAAGCCAGCGGAGGCAGTGGGCACAGTCGGCAGAGGGGCTGCAAGCGAGGCCGCAGGGCGCTTCTCTCCGACTGCAGCCGCGTACACGTTCCCCTGCGGATCCAGCGCAATCGCAGAGATCTCATGCCGTGGTGCGGCAAACAGTGCGAACGCCTTCCCCGCCGGTGTCAGGCGGTAGAGCACACCCGCACCGTCTGACCCGGCGAAGATGGTTCCGTCTGTTGCAATGAGAAGGCAGCGGATGTGCTGGTCGCCGGATTTGAAAACGAGCTCGGCCTTTGCGGCCGGTTCCTTCGGATGTATCCGGTAGATTGCGGCCGGGGCACCGGTCGCTACCAGAACGCTTCCATTCTTCTCCTGAGCGAGACTCCAGAGATACTTTGGCTTCTCGCCTACCTGGGCCGCATCGAAGATCACCTGCGGCTTGCCACCGTTCTGAATGCAATACACCTTGCCGTCAGGTGAGGTGGCGAGGACGATGCTGCCATCCGCGAGCACCTCCAATGCCTGCACATTCGCCTCGCGAAAGCTGCCAACCGTGGTCACCGTACCTCGGGCGTCGATGCGGATCAGCTGCGAGCCGCCTGTTAGGGCACCGGTACCGGCGTAGACCGCTCCATCGCCACTCGCAGCGACCGACCACACATAGTTCATCTCGGTCACGCCCAGCGTCGAGAGCGCTGGTGCCGCTTCTATGCGTCCATCGTTGCGTAATCCGACATTCTTTGCCGTACCGCGCTCAAACTCTTCCAGCCGCGAGCTCGTCCACTGGCGCGTGCCCTGCGCTCCGGTATGCAGGCTGCAGAGCAGCAGTAGAGGTGTTACGAAGCATAAGCGGGAAAGCAGGGTCAAAGTCGGTCCTATCGGATCTGAAGTGTAAGCACCTGCGAACCCGTCACGGCATCACCGACCGCCGCAGATCCGGCCTCACACGCCGTCTCTGCGGCGAACGCAATCTCGTGCGTCTCTCGCATGGGGTGCAGGGCATTGGCGAAGCTGGGCGGCAGCGCAGGGAGAGTGTTCGCCGCAGTGACAGCCTGTGTCTCATGCTCCAGCAAAGTCACGTACACGCGATCGTTCCGGTGCAGCCGGTTGAGTGAGGCTGCCGTCTCCGCCAGGCTTAGCGCGTGTGCCGATGCCGCCGGCGCCGCAAGCAGCCGGTCCAGGGATGCGCCATCACCGACCAGGATGCGAAGCGGTCCTTGGGTCAGCGTGGCAGGCAGCGTCACCGGGATCCGCACGATCTTCGCGGGTGCGTGATACGGCCGTAGCGTGATCTCCACCATGACACGATCGCCCGCGCTTGCCTCCGAGCTGCTGAGACGTGCCGATTGAATCTCCGCGGAGTGCCGGCTCTGCAGGATCTCTGCCTGAAGGCTCACCTGCTGAATGGCTGGCTGCTCCAGCGCGTTGTCGTACAACCGTGACACTGCGCCACCGATCAGCAGTGCACCCTGCACGGCAGGCGGGCTCGCCTCGCCCGGCGAGAGCATCTGGTCGAAGTGGATGGCCGGTGCACCTTCCACCTTGATGGTTCCCTGCAACCGCAGACTCATGCTGCCGCTGCTGGTGTCTGTCCCGTTCAGCGCCTGAAAGACGCTGGCCAGCATGATCTGTGGCGTCAGCTCCCGATTGTTCGCGACTTCAAAGTTGATCGTCCGGGATTGCAGGCCGGATCCCGAAGGAGCCGTCAGCTCCACATGCACCGGCACCATGCGAGCCTGTGAGCCAAAGATGCCGGCCACCGCGCTCGAACGGTCCTGCGTCAAGGCACCCACTGTTTCCGTGGTGTTGACGATCTTGAATGCGTTCATGGGCGAAGGCAATGTTGCGACCACAGTTGCCTTCGTCATCGGCACAGACAACCGGCCCTGCTGCGTGATGGGATGGCCGCAGGCAAGCAGCCGGTGCGCATCGGTGTACGTTACGGTGCAGGTGGCCGCAATGCTCAGGTCGCCGCGTGCCAGAATGGCGGACACAGCGGAGCCAGGGATGATGGGCTCCGGTTGCGCCGTGTTCGGGCTTGCTGATCCCAGACCAGACACCGGCTCCAGGCCAAGGGCGCGGAAACCGGAGCCATAGCGCTCCATCGCTGCCGCGGAAAATCCCGAGAACACCAAAGGTGTGTCGATTGGCAGCATTCCGGTCTGCCCTGTACTCTCCCTGGCAGGTGTATCCACGTTGGTACCGCTGCGCTCACTCCGTAACGGCTCACCCGCAGAGGATGCATCCCGCACTTCGAACATCTGCGCGATGGGCGTGATGCCGCAGATGGGCTCTTTGCTGAACTGGCCGATCCGGTAGCTCAGAGCACCGAGCAGCTTGCCGTCCACGTATACCGGCGACCCGCTCATGCCGGCGACTACACCCGTGAACTCAGGCTTCACCCCGTGCAGGCGGCCCAGGATCATGTCCTGGCCTGGACCGATGGCGTTCTTGAGTACACCAAGGATCTCGACATCCATCGGCTCCGGATTTACACCCTCAAAGACGGTCCATGCTGTCCCTCGCAGGCCGCGACGTACCTCGCCCATGGGAAACGCCTCCGCATGGAGTGGAGGCCCTGCCACGGGAGTCGCAGTGGCGCGCACGCCTTGTGCTGCAGCCGCACGGGCGAACACCGCAGAAGCAAGCAGCAGCATCCAG
>CAXTSF010000031.1:10475-14389 GCA_964246865.1 uncultured Terriglobus sp. | reverse complement strand
CGTCTACAGAGTAGGAGACACGTGCCCCTTGTGCCAAGAGAAGCGCAGCCGCCTTGCTGCCGTGCGCACACTCTGGGTATAGAGTTCCTGTGGAGAGCAGACCGTTGAATCTTCTTCGCACATCCCTTTTGCCGGCCGTCCTTGCTGCCGCTTGCACACTCCTCTCCGCCGCGCAGCAGCAGTCCACCCCACCTGTGGCGCAACCGCCCGTTGCCGCCCAGCCGGACAGCGGCCCGGTACAGGACCAGAGCCCGGTCATCCTCAAGAAGAAGAAGGAAGGAGAGGAGGAGCCGCCACCGCCCGCGCCGGATGAGGAGAAGGTTAAGAACCCGAAGGGTCTCGAGAACTACTCGATCCGTGTCGATGTCCCGGTCGTTACGGTGGACGCGAGCGTGCAGCTTGAGAAGACCCGCCAGTTTGTTCCGGGCCTGAAGGCCGGAAACTTCCGCATTCTTGAGGACGGCGTACCGCAAAAGGTGACGGATCTGCGCACCATCCAGGCACCCATCACGGCTGTGATGCTGCTCGAGTTCGCCGCCAACAGCTATGCCTTCATCCGCGATATGCAGCAGGCCTCGTACGTGTTCTTCCGCTCCCTCAAGCCGGAGGATTACATCGCCGTCATCACCTACGACCTGCGTACGCGCATTCTCACCGACTTCACGCGCGACAAGCAGGTTACGGCACAGGCCTTGCAAAGCCTGACAATGCCGGGCTTCAGCGATACCAATGAGTTCGACGCCCTCTATGAAACGCTGGACCGTACCTCGCGCATCGACGGCCGCAAGTACATCATCTTGATATCCAGCGGACGCGATACCTTTTCAAAGCACACGCTGGACCAGATGCTCAAGAAGATCCAGAGCACGTCCAACATCACCATCTACTGCATCAGCACCGGCGGCCTCGCGCGCGAGCTCACAGATTCTCGCGGCGGCATGGGTCCCATCACTCGGATGGACTACCTGCAGGCGGACAACGAGCTACGCACCTTCGCGCAAATGACCGGCGGCCAGGCCTTCTTCCCCGTCTTTCAGGGTGCCATGCCGGATGTCTTCGCGCAGATCAACCAGTCCATCCGCAACCAGTACGTCCTCACCTATCACCCGACCAACACCGTGCAGGATGGTACTTACCGCAAAATCAAGGTTGAGCTGGTCGACAATGAAGGCATGCCCCTCACCATGGTCGATGAGAAGCACAAGAAGCTGAAGTACTCCGTCATCGCACGCGACGGATATCAGGCGCGGCGGCCTGTGGAGTAAGTCCAGGCTGCTATGCAGCTTCCGTGCGGGGGGCGAGTGGTTCTGCCGCAATCACGATCGCGAGTGCAATGCCCGCCAGCGCCACAAGACCTTCGATGCGTGTCGACCAGGCGTGCCGCCGGTCGAAGTCCTCGCGCAGGGGCGAGCCCGGCAGAAGCGCCGTGAGGTTGCCTCCAGCCGCCGCCTGATCCCGTGCCATCGGTGCGAGGATGAAGCGGTTTGCGCCGAGGGTACACCCGGCCATGATGACGATGAGTGTCAACTGCAAGGGCACCCGCCGCGCCGCCGGGCCGAGCAGCCGCATGCCTGCGATCATCGCGATCCCGCACCAGATGCCGATGCTGTGCAGCCGCACCAGGGAGGCTCCCACCACTGCAGCTGCCTCCGTGCGTGAAGAAAGGACGTGGAACGCGGTTGGTGCCAGCACGGTAGCAAAAAACAGGATGCTGCCAAGCCACAGGATCAGGCCAAAGAGACGGAGAGCACGTCCAGCTACACGCATACGCTTCAGCCTACAGGGGCCGCAGCTGCCCGCTTCTGCGTGCTCCGCTCAAGCGCATTCTGCAGAACGGTCTCAAGCGCCGGCTTCAGGCGGGCATACTGCTCCGTGGTGATCTTGCCGGTGAGCCGTTCACTCTCCAGGGTGAACAGTTCGTCGCGCAGCACCGCCAGTAATTGTGCTTCGCTCGTGTGCACCGGCGGTGTGGATAGGGGCGCTGCAGCGGCGGCCAGCGCTGGTGGACTTACTGCCGCACCCGCGGGCCTCGATAGAAAGAATCCCGCGCCGCCTGCCAGCAGGAGGGCAATACCCGCGATGATCCACCACTTGTACTTCGACAGTGGATCGGGCGTGTCAATCGGATTGCCGAGACCGCCCCCAGGCCGCTTGTCGGCGTTGCTGTTTGCCGGTGCCGTGTTCGATCCCGGATCGGCGTTCGTATCTGCACCGGTGGCCGGTGTTCCCGTGCGCGGACCGTTGCCCTGGTCCTGCTGACTCGCATCCTGCGATGTCGTGGATGGACGGGGAAGCTGGCCCTGCCCGCTGACGGTAAAGCTCACAGCCTTGCCGGCCGCCACCGATCGCGCCACAAAGGTCTGTGCCTCCACCTCGTCATTCACCGGCGCAAAGGTCGAGCCGCCTCCGTCAAAGCGCATCGCCTTCGGCATCATCACAACCACATTGTCCGTGGGCAGCATGGCCTCCGGCGCCAGCTGCAGGCTGCCGCTGTACGGCACGCTGTAGGACACCTGGAACTGTGTCTGGCCGCCCGGCCGGATCGGAAAGACAAAGGAGAAATGACCCTTTTCGGGCAGCGGCACCGGCTGCGATTGCACCGTCATGCCGCCCGGTCCCTGTGCCGCCGCACCTTCAACCACCGCACCTTCCGGCAGCGTGAACTCAAACGCACGCTCCGAGAACTGTGTCCTGGGCGGCGTTGAATCGTTCTTCAAAAAGAAGTGCTGCACCACGCGGAGGCTCTTGTTATCCGGTGCGGTCTGCAGACGGAATACGTCTGCCTCCAGCGCCACCCCCGCCACCTTCGGCGCTGCGCTGAATACATCCACATCCAGAGCTGTTGTACCCGGAGGCGCAGGCTTGAAGTAATTGGCCTTGTCGTGAGTCACGCGCACCAGGTGGATGCCATCATCCGGCACATCGAGCGAGAACCGGCCCTGGCCGTCGGTCGTTGTATGCGTCGACTCCTGCATGCCCTGTGCCAGCCGGATCAGCGTCACCGTATCTCCGGAGGCAGGCTTATGATTGGTGCCGTTCGTCACCGTACCCGTGATGGTGGAAGCAGCAAACAGCAGATGCGGAAGCAGCAGCAGGGACGCGAGTTTTACCTTCAAAACCATACCTTCTCAGAATACCTGTGTGCGTGTGTGCCGAAGCCCTACATAGTGCGGACGTCAAGCGCCTTGCAATGTTTCAATCTCCGTTACGATCGCCGCCGCCTCATCCTCCAGCACGGCCCGATGTGCGGCATAGTCCTCCGCCGGGTACTTGCCCGCCTTGAACTCGAAGTTCAGGTCGCGGAGATTGTCGAAGACCACCTCGCGCCGCTCCTCCAGGAACTCGAGTCTCGACTTCGCTCCCTGCACAAAAGGATTCTTCTCCGGCCAGAAGACGTAGGCAAACAACCCAAACAGCAGCATCGCGCCAGCAAGCAGTCCCATCGCTAGAACTCTGTCTGCTGCCGGATGCGCTCTCGCAGTCCATCGGTCTGGTTCGGATCTCTGGCACCGGCGAATGCCGCACCGGCCAGCGCCGGTCCTGTCTGCGCCCGCCATCGCCGGATCACGTAGCCGGTTCCGCCAAGCGCGAGCACAAAGACGACGATCGGCACGATCCACGCGGCATTGTCGAATCCGCCGCGAATGGGCGCAGCCAGAACCGTCGGCCCATACTTCGCCATGAAGGCGTTGAAGATGCTGGTATCACTTGACCCGCCCGCCAACTGCTGGCGCAGCTCCTGGATCATGCCCTCGGAGTTGGGACAGCCGACGTGATTGCACTCAAGCAGAATCTGGCCGCAGCCGCAGGTGCACACCATCTTGTGGCCCAGGCTCTCGTAGCGGGCCGTCGTATCCGTCGCTGCCATGGTCGTCATCGCCAGCGCGAAGACCAGCAGCAGCTGTGCCGCACGA
>CAXTSF010000031.1:0-10465 GCA_964246865.1 uncultured Terriglobus sp. | reverse complement strand
CATTGCTGGCGGCGTCAATCCCCACCTACCGGCTGCAGCTCTCGTACGGGCATCGCCGCGGCCGCCGGCCGCGCACTCATCGTCACACGAAGATTCGGCAGGATCGCGAGGACCGTCCCTGCCACCACGATCGCGACGCCGATCCATATCCAGGACACCAGCGGATTCAGGAAGAATTTGATGATCGGCCGGTTCGTCTCCGGGTTCCGCCCCTCGAACACCACGTACAAATCCCGCAGTGGTGTCGAATGAATTGCGACGATCGTCGAGTTGGTCTGACTGGCGTTGTAAAACCGCTTCTCCGGTGCCAACTGCCCGACCTTCTTCGGACCGTCGTAGAGATCCAGCAGGGCAAAGTCGGTGTCGTAGTTCGGGTTCGAGTCCTGCGTGTAGCTCTGGCAGATCAGCTTGTAGTTGCCGATCCGGAGTGAATCGCCAAAGCCCATCTCGAGCTCACGCGATTGATTGAAGGCCGCACCCGCCAGCCCCACAAACATCACCACAATGCCAAAGTGGACCAGATAGCCGCCATACCGCCGGTTATTTCTGCGGCCAAGGATGAGTGCCGATGCCAGCAGACTCTTGCCCGTCTGGGTCCGCACCACATTGGCTCCGCGCAGGAATTCCGCGGAGATCGCCATCGTCACACCCGCGCCGATGGAGAAGCAGACCAGCGCATAGATCGCGCCCTGCTGATCCGCATCTGCGAATCGCCACGGCCGCACGCCTGTGCCAATCAGAATGGCCGCGCTCGCAATCACCGCGATGCAGGGAAGCACGAAGTTGCGCCGGATCGCGCGTAGAGACGTGGCGCGCCACGCAAGCAGTGGACCCACCCCGGTGAGGAACATAAGGAAGAGGCCGATCGGCACCGCGATGCGGTTGAAGAACGGCGCTCCCATCGTCACCTTCGACCCCTGGACATACTCGCTCAACACCGGGAACAGCGTGCCGAACAGCACAGTGAAGCACGCCACCAGGAGCACCAGATTGTTGAACAGGAACGAGCTTTCACGCGAGACGATCGCCTCGAGCTTGTGTTCACTCTTCAGATGGCTGCTCTGCCGGAAGAATGTGAACAGGCACACGGCAAAGGTGATGCACAGAAACGCTGTAAACCAGCTGCCGATGGAACTCTGTGCAAAGGCATGCACGCTTGAGACGATTCCCGAGCGCGTCAGCAGCGTGCCAAGCACGGTCAGCATGAACGTGAGAAAGATGAGCCAAACGTTCCACTTCTTCATCATGCCGCGCTTCTCCTGCATCATCACCGAATGCAGGAACGCCGTCGCCGTCAGCCACGGAAGAAAGGACGCATTCTCCACCGGATCCCAGCCCCAATAGCCGCCCCAGCCCAGCACTGCATAGGCCCAGTGCATGCCAAGCGAGATCCCCACTGTCAGGAAGAGCCAGGTCACGAGGGTCCAGCGCCGCGTGATGTGGATCCATCGCTCACCCGGGTAGCGCATCATGAGTGCGCCGAGCGCAAACGCAAACGGCACCGAAAACCCGACATAGCCCAGGTACAGCATCGGCGGGTGGATCACCATCTCGGGATACTGCAGCAACGGATTGAGGCCAAAGCCGTCCTGTTGCGGCGTTCCGGTCCAGAGCGCAAACGGTGGCGCCGCAAAGTTCAACAGCAGCAGGAAGAAGACCTGCACGCCCGAAAGGATTGTCGACGCATAGGCCACCAGCCGCTTATCCACGCGGTGACGCACGCGCAACACAAAGCCGTAGGTGGCCAGCAGCCACGCCCATAGAAGCAGCGAGCCCTCCTGACCGCTCCACAGCGCGGAGAACTTGTAGGCTGGGTGCAGCGCGCGATTGGTGTGGTGCAGGATGTACGCAACCGAAAAATCGTTGGTGTACGCCGCCCACACCAGCGCAAGCGCGGCGCAGGAGACCGCAACGAAACTGCCGATGCCCGCCCGCCTGGCTGTCTCGCCCAGACGCTCCGGTGGAACCCTTCCGCTGGAGCCGCGAGCAAGCTGAAACAGCGAGATGGATCCGGCCACCAGCGTGTAGGCGGCAAGCACAAGCGCAACCAGCAGGGCAAAGCTGCCGAACTGTGGCATGGGATGGCTCACAACAGCTTCGATTCTCGCAGGCTCCGAAGCAGGGAAGCAATCATCTCTGAACGATCATCGACTTCAGAGGCCGATAAAAGAACATCTCCATCTCCGGTTGCAAGCGCATCTCCTCCGGAAGACAGAACCTCCTACACGGAGGATCGGGAACGGATGAGGCGATCCACGGAAGCCAAGAGATTGTCCGGCAACAACGGCTTCAGGCGAAAGGTGATCTGCAAATCCCGGTACTCTTCCTCCGCTTCGTCCAGGCCGCTGATGACGAGAACTGGAAGGCAGGGGTGAGTCTCACGCAACTGCCGTACAAAAAGGGATCCATTCATGCCCGGCATAACGTGATCCGTGATGACCAGATCGATCTCCGCCGGGAACTCATGATTGCGGAACTGCTCCAGCGCCCTTTGCGGACTCAATACTGGAATGACGAAGTATCCAGCTCGTTTCAGGATCGTCTGCCGGGTTGCGGCTTGGATCGCATTGTCATCAATCAACAGTACACAGTGCTGCATAGACGAGGAGGCCTCTTATTCAGTCTCTAATTGGGGTGAGGTTAGAGGGATGGATGCACAAGAGGCCAGCCGGGAGGCCTTCGTGGTTGATTTCGAAGCGGACCCCCGCCCACACAGACGCCTTCGCCGCTAGACGTCCCTCATGAAAGCCGTTACGCTTGGCCTTGTTCCAGACCTTTCTCACTCGCGGGGCACGCGGCTTGAATCTCACCTATATTGACTGGCTGATCATGGCCGTTTATTTCGTTTTTGTCCTTGGTATCGGCTTCGCTCTGAAGCGCTACATGCGGACAAGCAACGACTTCTTCCTGGCCGGCCGCTCCATCCCGGCCTGGGTTTGCGGCCTTGCCTTCATCTCCGCGAACCTCGGCGCGCAGGAGGTTATCGGCATGGGCGCATCCGGCGCGAAGTACGGCATCGTCACCAGCCACTTCTACTGGATTGGCGCCATTCCGGCCATGGTCTTCGTCGGCATCTTCATGATGCCGTTCTACTACGGCAGCAAGGCGCGTTCCGTACCCGAATACCTCCGCATGCGCTTCGATGAGAAGACTCGCGCCGTGAATGCGTTCTCGTTCGCCATCATGACGGTCTTCTCCTCAGGGATCTCCATGTATGCCATGGCGCTGCTGATCCAGACCCTGGGCCTCTTCCGGGGCATCATCCCGGATCCGTACGTTTTCCATGTGTCCATCGTGCTCTCCGCCGTGATCGTTCTCGGCTACATCTTCCTCGGTGGCCTTACCAGCGCCATCTACAACGAGGTGCTGCAGTTCTTCCTCATCGTTGCGGGTTTCGCACCGCTGGTCTGGATCGGCCTTCGCAATGTTGGTGGCTGGCATGGGATCCAGCAGAAGCTCGGCCCAACCTTCACGCACTCCTGGCGAGGCATGAGCCATGCCAGCACCAATCCGCTGGGTGTGGAGTGGTTCGGTCTCACCATGGGCCTCGGCTTTGTCCTCAGCTTTGGCTACTGGTGCACAGACTTTCTCGTCGTGCAGCGAGCCATGGCGGCCGACAGCGAGGTCAGCGCGCGTCGCGTCCCGCTCATTGCCGCTATCCCGAAGATGTTCTTTCCATTTCTCGTCATCCTGCCCGGCCTCATCGCCGTCGCCGCCCCGGCGATCGTGACCAAGGTGGTCCCTGCCGTCACCGCAAACGTAGCCGGGCAGGCCACAGCGGCCGAACCGATGGTGCCCCGCAGCAAAGGTCTTATCCCCGTCAAGACAGACCCGGTCAGCGGCCGCCCCGTGCTCGACGGGAGGGGTGAGCCGGTCTATAACTACGACCTCGCCATCCCCACGCTGCTGCTCACCTATTTCCCAACCGGCATTCTCGGCCTGGGCCTCACGGCTCTGCTCGCCAGCTTCATGTCCGGTATGGCCGGCAACGTCACAGCCTTCAACACCGTCTGGACCTACGACATCTACCAGAGCTACATCAACAAACGCGCGACAGATCAGCACTATCTCTGGATGGGCCGCATGGCCACGATCGGCGGTATTGTCCTGTCCATTGGCGCGGCCTACCTCGCGACCGGCTTCAACAACATCATGGATGCGCTGCAGCTTGTCTTCTCCTTTGTGAACGCGCCGCTCTTCGCTACCTTTCTGCTTGGCATGTTCTGGAAGCGCACTACCGGCCACGGTGCTTTTGTCGGTCTGCTCTCCGGTACCGGTGCAGCTCTGCTCCACCACGGCCTCACCCTGCCGGCCAACGCCTCACCGGGTATCCACGGTGCGTGGATCACACTCGTGCACACCTATCCGAGCGACATGGCCCAGAACTTCTGGACCGCCATCTTTGCCTTTGGCACAAATCTCCTGATCACCGTCGCGATCAGTCTGGTCACCAGGCCAAGGGAGGAGACAGAGTTGGTTGGCCTCGTCTACTCGCTCACGCCGAAGCCGCTCGATACCGGCCTTCTCTGGTATCAGAAGCCGGCGGCGCTGGCCATTCTGGTGCTCGCCATGCTGGTCGTTCTCAACCTTGTGTTTGCGTAAAGGAGAAGTCACGTGGGTCTGGATATACGTATTCCGCTCGGTCTCATGTTTCTGTCCACCGGCGGCCTCATGCTGCTCTACGGCTTGTTCACCCGTGGCAGCGTGATCTATCAGAAGTCGCTTGGCATCAACATCAACCTGCTCTGGGGCGGGCTGATGTTTCTGTTTGGCGCAGCCATGTACTTCCTCGGCAAGCGCGCCAAGTGGCAGGACGATCCGCTCAATCCCCGGCCCTGGGAGCGCGCGGAAGCCGACAGTGCCAAACCTGGGCGATCGCTTCACTAGGCAGTCAGGGCTTACTAGGCAGTCAGGGCTTACTGGGCAGGCAGGGCTTACTGCCCCTTCACTAAGCGGCTGAGATAATCACCTCATGAAGCGGCGTGTAATTGAGCACTACGAGCTGGTGCGCAGGCTGGGCACCGGCGGCAGTGGCGTTGTGTTTCTGGCAGAGGACACACTTTTACAGCGTCCCGTGGTGCTCAAGCTGCTCAAGCGTGGCACCCTCACTCCGGAGCAGATGCGCATGACCTATCTGCGAGAGGCTCGCCTCGCCTCGGCGATCGAGCACCCCAACGTTTGCGCCATCTACGACGTCGGTGAGATCGAAGATGAGGCCTACATTGTCATGCAGTACATTCCGGGGCGGCCGCTCGATCAGCTCATTGCGGAGGGCCCGGCCAACCTTGAACTCGTCCTCTCCGTCGGTATCCAAATCTCCGACGGCCTGGCTGCGGCTCATTCGCTCGGCATCTTTCATCGCGACCTGAAGCCGGCAAACGTGATCCTTACCGAGGGCGGCCTGATCAAAATTCTCGACTTCGGTCTCGCGCGCCGCATCAGCCTTGATCAGATTGAGTTTGATCCGGCGACTCCGTTGCGCCGTGAGCCGCCGCCCGGCGCGACCTACACCGCCCGGGGCGGCACGATCGCATACATGGCTCCGGAGCAGTTTGTCACCGGCCAGTCATCCGTACAGAGCGACATCTTCGCGCTTGGCGTCATCCTCTATGAACTTGTCGCGGGCCGCCATCCGTTTCACCGGCCGGATACACCGGACTTCCAGAGCATCCGTGCCATTCAGTTCGCGGATCCGCCGTCGCTTCGCGAGATCGTCTCATCGCTGGCACCGGAGCTGGAAAGCACGATTCTGCGCTGCCTGGAAAAGCAGCCGTCCGCGCGCTTCGCCTCGGCGATCGACCTGCGCGAGAGCCTGAAGACGATCCTGAAGGCGACACAGCTTGCTGCGGTCGTCGTACCCGGCGACACACTCGCCAGCATGCCCAGCCAGGAACGCCTCTTTCGCGATTCGCCCGAGGAGGAGAAGCGCTCCACGGGCATCCTCTCCATGCTGGCCGAACGGTTTCGCGAGAGCGGCGGCAACGACAACCGCAACACCATCGTCGTACTGCCGTTTGTGAATCTTGGGCCTGCCGATGCCGCACCGCTCTACGGGTATGCCCTGGCCGATGCCATCGGTGCCCGGCTGGCGCGCATGCAGTCGCTCATCGTGCGCCCGTCAAGTGCGCTGATGAGTTTGCAGGCACGGCAGATGGATCCGCTCAGCATCGGCCGCAAGCTGATGGTGCAGTATGTCGTTGCCGGTAACTTCATGCGGAGCGACAAGGGTTTCGACCTGAACTGGCAGATGCTGGACGTCCCGGCGCAGGCGGTGCGCACCGGCGGCGCCATCAACGTCGACTCCTTCGACCTTGTCGCTGTGCAGACTGAGATCACAAACGAGATCTTCAGTACACTGCAGGGCTTCGGCAAAATACAGTCTGCGGAGCAGGGCAGCACACGTTCTCTCGACGAAGCGCAGTCCGAGGAGTATCTGCAGGCCCGCGCCGTGCTCAGCTCCTTTCTCTCGCGCACGGGGAGCCGTGACGACCTGGACCGTGCTCGCGCCCTTTTTCAGAGCGTTGTGGACCGGGAGCCGGGCTATGCTCCCGGGTGGAGCGGGCTTGGTGTGACGCACCTGCAGTACACGCGGCACGGCCTGGGCGGTCAGATGCACGTGATCGAGGCGCGCCGCGCCTTTGAGAAGGCTGTCGCTCTCGATCCGCAGCTCGTCGAGGCGAATCTGTACCGCGTGTATATGCTGCTCTCGCGCGGGGAGAAGGAGAGCGCGCGGCACGGCATCGAGCATCTTCTCGGCACCGCGAGCAATGACTGGAATGTGCATCAGGTGGCGGGGATCACGCTGCGGCTGGACGGCCTGTACGAAGAGGCGTTGGACCAATTTAACGTGGCGCTGCGCCTGAACCCGTCGAACGCAGCGGTGATCTACAACCACCGCGCGCGTGTGTACCAGTACCAGAACCAGATGGAGCTGGCCGCGGACGAGATCGAGAAAGGCCTTACGCTGGAGCCGAAGCAGCCGTTGCTGCGCATCTCCCGCGGCTACCAGTTCATGCGTACCGGCGAGCTGGAGCGGGCGATCGAGACGCTGGAGGCCGTGACTCGCGAGGATAGCTCGCTGAGGATCGTGTTCCCGACGATTGCCATGTGCTACACGCAGCTCGGCAACCGGGAGAAGGCGGCGACCTTCATTGTGGATGAGACGCTGGCCGCGGCCGAGGCGGACAGCGAGATGGCATACCGGCTGGCGACCTACTTCGCCGTGGATGGCGATGAGAGCGAGGCGCTCCACTGGCTCCGCAGGGCGATCTATCTCGGGAACGAGAACTATCCCTGGCTGTCGAAGAACCCTGCGTGGAGCCGGCTGAAGAGCCATAACGACTTCGACCGCATCCTCGAAGACCTGAAGAAGAGCTGGCGGCGCAACACGAAGAACTGGAAGCGGCTGCTGAGCCAGGTGCGACGCCCGGTGTACGCCGGCTGATTTACGCTGCCTGCGATGTTTGCGCGAGGGGAGAGGCGAGCTGTGGGGCAGCCGGCTGAGCGTTTGCGCTCGGTGTTCGTTCGTGGTGACCAGAGACGTGAGTGGTCGCGCGTTGCACGACGGAGCGGCGGGAGCGCTGGACCCAGGTTAGCTTCGCGAACCTGAGGCACCCTTGTGTACGCTCGTCCGGTGGATAAGGAATCAGGATGGAATTGGCTCCGGCCGGAGACTCTCGATCCTGAGGTCGTGATGGCAATCCCACATCTCAGAAGCGAGATGTGGGGCACCCAGTCCCGGGTGAGGTTTTGCGCGTGCCTACAGTCCGCAATCCGTGAAGGCCCGGGGACCGAGGGCTTTGCCCCAGGCTAGGGTAGCGCAGGCCTACAGCCCGCAGGGTCTGTGGTGAGTTCGGGTACCTAGGGCTTCGCCCTTGGCTGTTATGGGTCGCGCCTTCAGCGCGAGGGTTCGTGGTCAGTGAAGAGGTTCGGTGAGGTTCGGAATGTGATCCCACATATGCGCGAGAAGCCGCGCATGTATGGGGCACCCGGCCATCAAGTCGCCTGGGTGTTCGCCTGATCTTACGCCTGCAGGTAACCAACCACCCGGGCGACGCTCTCGTTGAGCGACAAGGCACCTGTATCGAGGATCTCGGAGCCAGCGCTGATTGCTTCTTTGTGCAGGTAGCGGCTCCAGTTTCGCATCTCCTCGTGTGCGAGATGGGGTGAGCCTCGCCCGTGAAGTCGCCCGTCCCGAGTGCAGTCGTCACATTCAACCAGGACAATCTTGGCTTTCGTAAGCTTATGGAGCCGTAACGCCTCCTGCAGGAAGGCAATGCGACACTGGCTGTCCAGCAACACGGGCCGGCTCAGTGCTACTTCCTCAGCTATGCGTCCGATCCAGTAGAGAGCGAAACCTCTCTGGAAAGGTCCTCCCGGTCCTTTGGTCGGCCCGATGCTCGCCACGAAGTCTTCTGGTGGTTGGTGAAGGTTGTCTTCCATGTACACCGCGATTTCTGGATGCCGGGCGCTGACCGCGCGAGCGATGGTCGTCTTACCGACGCCAGAGGCACCGGTGAGGATGACGAACGGACTTGATATGGTGTTGGGCATTTAGCGCGTGCCTACAGCCCGCGGATTGTAGTGGGGCTGGTACCTGGGGCGTTGCCCCAGGCTAGGATAGCGCGGGCCTACAGCCCGCCGGTTTGTGGTGGGTTCGGGACCTAGGGCTTCGCCCTAGGCTGTTATGGGTCGCGCCTTCAGCGCGAGGGTTCGTGGTCGGTGAATAGGTTTGGTGAGGTTCAGAACGTGATCCCACATGTGCGCGAGAATCCGCGCATGTATGGGGCACCCAACACCCGGCACTTAGAGACGCGCATGTACGCGGCACCCGGCGCTGGACCCAGGTTAGCTTCGCGAACTTGGGCACCCTTGTGTGCTCGTCCGTGAATGGGGTCAGGGTTGAACTGACGTCCGAAGGCTTCGTTCTATGTCGGGGGCGGCAATCCCACATCTCGGAAGCGAGATATGTCGCACCCGGCGGACCATTTATGTCTCGACTTACTCTTCAGCCACTCAGCAAGATTCTCCTTCTGGTCGTAATGCAGGAACGCTGGCCCGGATGGTAGAAGTACCTCTGCATACTCGCGCTGTTTGGGTTCAGCTGTAGCGTAAGCGTCGCAATAAGCAGAGTTCATTACGTGGTACATGTCATCAAGCAGATCATAGGGATTTGAGCCTCGATGTGCGCATCTCCAGTGGTAGTAGAGTTCAGCTCTAACCAGTGCATGTGCCACCCTGTGACGCTCATCGGCCAGTAACGCGTCAGAGTATTCAGCAAGTTCCTCGGTGGGTATATCAGGAAAATGCCTTCCAAGATGGCCAGTTAGGATGCTTTTGCCTATCGGCAATTTAGCTTCGCTTCCCACCCAGTCTCTCAGCTGTTCTGGCTTGGTCGCCCTGAATCTATTTGCGAGCCGTGTGTCTGTCGTAAGCTTAAGTCGCAGTTCTTCTCTCACGCTTTTAGACGCACTCGTTTGCAAGCGTACATGCTGTCCCCATTCTGACTTGAACTGGCCCCTCGAAAGCGCTTCAGCCTCGCCCTGGATCTTACAAACATCTTCATAGGTGAGGTATTTAGACGATCCTTCTACACCTTTGAGCGAATACATCTCCGCGACTAGGCATTCAGATGTGTCCTTCACCACGCATCGCATACCGGCGTTGAAGAAGCCGAGGAGACAGGAGAAGAGAGCTTGACCTCTCATGAGCGCTGTCAGTCGGCCTGAGTAGCAGGTGCGCACAAGTTCATAGAAGGCATGTAGACCCAACACCAAAGATGAAGCGTTTCTATCGAGATCTTCGACTAAATCGATCGGGTCGGCCGCTTGATCGAGGGCGGCATTCCACAGATTGGTATCTAAATAGACTCGCATACCGATACGGTACTATCCCAACCCAAAGCCCCGGCTTGCGCCGGGGCTTTGGGTAGTTGTCAGGAGCAGGCACTGGGCACTGGCTTATCGCGTTTTGCGTGGAGCGCGTCTGCTCCATGCAATGGCCTTTTACATGCCGGCCATGCGGCCGCCGCCGCGGTGGCGGCGGCGCGGGGGGGGGGAGGACTTCTCCGGGATTTCGGAGATCATGGCTTCTGTCGTCAGCATGAGGCCGGCGATAGAGGCTGCGTTCTGGAGCGCGGTGCGGGTGACCTTGGTCGGGTCGATGACACCGGCGGCAACGAGGTCCTCGTAGCTGTTGGTGCCGGCGTTGTAGCCGAAGTTGGTGTCCTTGGACTCGTGGATCTTTCCAATCACCACGGCACCCTCTTCGCCGGCGTTGAAGACGATCATGCGGAGCGGCTCTTCGATGGCGCGCCGGATGATGTTGGCACCGATCTTCTCGTCGCCCTCGAGCGACTTGACGAGGGTGTCGACATCAGCGATGCAGCGGATGAGCGCGACGCCGCCGCCCGGGACGATGCCTTCCTCGACGGCTGCACGGGTTGCGTGCATCGCGTCTTCGACAC